>CANDCW010000051.1 GCA_947383275.1 uncultured Bacillota bacterium | reverse complement strand
CCCCGACCTGCTGATTACAAATCAGCTGCTCTACCGGCTGAGCTACACCAGCACATGGCGACTGTCCAACAGCAGACGTTATTATAGCAAAGAAATGGAGGTATGTCAAGTAAAAAAACAAATTTTTTTTGCTCCGCCCCTCCGGGATATTCAGGCCGAGCGGCCGGCCTGGATCTGCGCCCGGTGCGGCGGGGAACAGTATCGCTTTGACCGGGACGGGGGCAGGCGTGGCAGACGTCTGTGCCCCTGGTGTTTAAGACATATTCACTGAGGAGGAATTGCAATGACATTAGCCGAACTGTCGCTGGAGTACCGGGCCCACGCCCACGCGCTGGATCTGCGTATCTGTCAGCTGGAACATCTGTTGGAACACACCGGCGACGCGGACCGGCGCTGCCAGCTCCAGGACCGGATCCGGATGCTGTCCACCATGCTGCGGGAGGCCAGGGAGCTGGCCGTGCTCACCGAACGCTATTATGACAGGGGGTACCGGCGCAATGCCAAATACACGATATAGAAAAGGAAAACTGTACGCCGCCGACATGGCCATGTACAGCCGGCAGATCGCAGCGGACAACAGCCGGGAGATCAGCCGCCTCAAGCGCAACCTCATCCGCTGCCTGCGGGAGGACGTCACCGAAAAGCAGCGGCAGGCCATGCTGCTGTACTACGCCGAGGGCAAAAACATGCGGGAGATCGGCGAGGCCATGGGCGTCGATAAGTCCACCATCTCCCGCACCATCAAGCGGGGGGAGCGGCGCCTCCAGCGCTGCCTGCGCTACGGCGCGGAGGCATACCTGCGCTCCATGGACGACCTATAAAGGCAATAACAGCAGCACAACCGGTTCTTTACAAGAATTTGCCAGGCGGCGTGAAAGGATATGCTTGCGGAACGCCCCTCAATTTGATATACTTGTGGAGTATCATACTGCTGGACAACAGCGGGATAGAAATGAGGAACGAATTGTGCATTCGATTGATTTTCAAAAGAAAAAAGGCTTTATTTGCGACATGGACGGCGTTATCTACCACGGCAACCAGATCCTGCCCGGCGTTCCGGAATTTATCCAGTGGCTGAACGGGGAGAATAAGTCCTACCTTTTTTTAACCAACAACAGCGGCTCCACCCCGCGGGAGCTTCAGCAGAAGCTGGCCCGGATGGGGCTGGATGTCTCGGAGGACCACTTCTACACCAGCGCCCTGGCCACGGCGGCCTTTTTAAAGAGCCAGGCCCCAGGCTGTTCTGTATACGCCCTGGGGGAGGCGGGGCTGCTTAACGCGCTATACGACGCGGACATCACCATGAACGACATTGACCCCGACTACGTGGTAATTGGAGAGAGCCGGAATTACTCCCTGGATACCATTACGAAAGCAATTAACCTGGTCCTGAACGGGGCAAAGCTGATCGGGGCCAACTCGGATGTCTCCGCCCCGGGAGAGGAGGTTACTGTCCCGGCCTGCGGCGCCCTGGTGGCCCCCATTGAGATGGCTACCGGGACCAAAGCTTATTTCTGCGGCAAGCCCAACCCGCTGATGATCCGCACCGGGCTGCGCCTGCTGAAATGCCACTCTGAGGACGCGGTGATGGTAGGCGACCGGATGGACACCGATGTGATCTCCGGCTTGGAAAGCGGCATGTCCACGGTGCTGGTGCTCTCAGGCATCTCCACCCCGGAGACGCTGAGGACTTACTCCTACCGCCCGTCCGTGGTTTTAAGCGGCGTGGGCGATATTGTCCGGATGGCCCGGGGAGAGGCGTAACCGTACATAAAGGGACAAGCGGCTGTGCCGCACAGCGTAAACAGGAGGCTGGCCGTCTGCCAAAGGGCAGGCGGCCAGCCTCCTGTTTTTAGGAGTTCAGATATTTGCTTAAAACAGACAAAAACAGTTCGATGTCAAGGGGCTTGGCGATGTGGTCGTTCATGCCGTTTTTCAAGGCGGCCTCCTTGTCCTCCTCCATGGCGTTGGCCGTCATGGCGATGATGGGGAGTTTTTTCACATCCCTCCGGGGCAGGGAGCGGATGGTCCGTGTCGCCTCGTAGCCGTCCATAACAGGCATCTGCACATCCATCAGGACAGCGTCATAGTAGTGGTCCTCCGAACGGCGCACCATGTCTACCGCGTCGGTTCCGTCCGGGGCGGCCTCCACTGTAAAGCCGGTCTCCTCCAGAATGGCCTCGGCAATCTCCCGGTTGAGCTCGTTGTCCTCCACCAGCAGGATGCGTTTGCCGCTGAAGTCCGACTGGGTCCACGCGGCCCGCTCCTCTTTCTTCGCGGCCAGATTGTTGGCGGACAGCAGGGCGGATTTCAGGTCGGACATGAACAGCGGCTTGGCGCAGAAAGCGGTGACCCCCGCCTGTTTGGCGTCCTCCTCAATGTCCGTCCAGTCGTAGGCGGTAAGGATGATGATGGGCGCTTCGCTGCCGATGGCTGCGCGGATGCGCCGGGTGGTCTCAATGCCGCTGAGCTCGGGCATCTGCCAATCCACAATATAAGTGTGGTAGGACTCCCCCGTGTTGTGGGCGCTTTTGGCCCGGTAGACGGCCTCCTTGCCGGAGGTGGTCCATTCCGCGTGCATGCCGATCTGTTTGAGCATCCGGGTTACGCTTTCGCAGCTGTCGCAGTCGTCGTCCACAACCAGGGCCCGCAGGCCCTCCAGCTCCTTGATCTGAGCCGTGTTCTTTTCCACATCCTGAAGCTTCAAGCTCAGCTCCACCCGGAATTCGCTGCCCTTACCCTTTTCACTTTGGACGGTGATGGTGCCGCCCATCATCTCCACAATGTTCTTGGTGATAGCCATGCCAAGACCTGTGCCCTGAATTCCGGTTTTAGTGGTGCTGGATTCCCGTTCGAAGGGTTCAAAGATGTGGTCCACAAACTCCCGGGCCATGCCGATGCCGTTGTCCTTTACCAGGAACACGTAGTCCCCATAGCCGTGGCGGAAGGTGGTCTGCTGCGTGATGCGGAAGGACACCGTCCCCCCCGCCGGGGTGTACTTGACAGCGTTGGAGAGCAAATTGACAAAGATCTGGCTCAGCTTCAGGCTGTCGGCAATAACATCCTCGTTGTTTACGTTGAAGGTGTCGATAAACAGGTCCAGCTGCTTGGCTTTTACCTGGGGCTGGATGATGTTGACCAGATTGTGGGTCAGCTCTGAGATGTTGCACTCCTGTTCTTTGATCTGGACCTTGCCGCTTTCAATGCGGCTCATGTCCAGAATGTCGTTGATGAGGCTGAGCAGGTGGTTGCTGGAGGACAGCACCTTTTGCAGGCAGTCCCGAACCTGGTCTTTGTTGTCAATGTGGCTGACAGCGATGGTGGTAAAGCCGATGATGGCATTCATAGGGGTGCGGATATCGTGGGACATATTGGACAGGAAGGTGGTTTTTGCCTGGTTGGCGTGCTGGGCCTGCATCAGGGCCTCCTGGAGGGCCTGAGTCTGCTCCCGCTGCTTTTGCACCTGGGCGGTGATGTCTTTGGACACCACCATGACCATAATGTCATCGTCGTCCTGGGTCATGATGAAGGACTGGCGCACGCACATGGGCTGGCCGGCGGAATCCCGGCCCCAGTAATCCACAGTGACCTCCGCCTCGCCCGCCTCAAAATGCTCCTTCAGGCGGTCCAGGTTGACCACGGCGCCATACTCCTCCAGCGACTCCTCCAGCAGGAAGGCCCGCCACCGCTTAAAACATTCTGAGGCCGCGCAGGGGACACCCAGCCCCACCTTCTCCAGCATGGAGACCTGTTTCCCGTCTACGGCGCAGGCCACATCCTGTTCGATCAGGTCCCGGGTCAGGTTAAACTCGAAGGTACAAAAGGCGTTGGAGGTGATGGCAATGCGGTATTGCCGCTCCTTCCGGTTGGCCAGGCGGATTTCCGCCTGATCCCGCAGGGCGTTGGCCTGCAGGCCGGTGATGTGTTCCTGGCTCTCCCGCTGGAGGCGAAGTCGCTCCTTCCGGGCCTGGAACAGCAGCACGACAATGTAGGCGGCGAACAAGCTGATGAGAATGACCTGGAGGACCATGCCGGCGTGGTTGGCGTTCCGGAGCATGGACTGGGTCACGCTTTTGGGGAAGGTCTGGACCAGCATATAGTCACTTCCGGGCACGGATATTACGCACAGATTGTCCGTTTTGCTGCCCACCTCGCAAATAAAGCCGTATTCCCCCGTGCCGGCGTCGAGGGCGCTCCGGACACGGGCGGCGGTTCCGGCATCGATAACGCCGTTTTTCAGCAGCTCGTCCGGCAGCGGGCCGTCGTAGGCCTGGCTTCCGGCGTTGGCGATGATTGTTCCGTCCCGATGGCACAGATAGACCCCGGCAGGCTCGCCAAAGTACTGGGTGGACAGCATGTCCTGAAGGTAGTCCTCCGAAAAATACAGCCCCAGCAGCATTCCGGCAATCTCGCCGTCGTGGGTGACCGGCGCGTAGAATACGGTCATCGTCTGGCCGGTCTGCCTGGATTGGACCACATCCACGCCGCTTTCGCCCCGCATGCCCCTTTTGTAATAGGCCCGGTCTGAGCTGTCATTTGTCTTGCCGTTGGAGGCCAGGTTGAGCCCGTCGGCATTGGTAAAGCGGATCGCGTCAAAGGCGGCGTGTTCCTCCATTCCCTTCAGCAAATCCGAGGTAATGTTCAATTCGCCCTCGTTGTTTCCAATCAGGTAGGCATAGTTGCGCAGCCGGAGCAGGGCGTTATCAAATTCGCTTTCGATCCTCGTGGTTGTCTGCCGGGCGGAATCCCAGGCGTAGTTCAAATTTTGAGTCTCGATCCGCCGGCTGTTCGCGTTGGAATACCACTGGAACAGCAGGCAGACCGCCGCCAGCAGGATGATTATGTATAGGATGCTCTGCCAGGTGTTCTTTTTTGTGCGCATATGACATCTCCTCCCCTATGAGCTTTCGCCGGTCAGATAACGCAGCTGCCGCCGGCGCTGTCCTTTTGGGCCAGATCCGCGACGGTGATGTTGTCCAGATAGTCGTGGATGACCTTATCCAATCCCTGCCACAGGGGAAGCGTGCGGCACTCCAACATGCGAGGGCAGGTTTCCGCGTTCTCGCCCAGACAGATCACCGGGGCCAGGGAGTCCTCCGTGAGCCGGAGAATTGCGCCGGCTGTGTACTGTTCCGGGGCCTTTGTCAGCTGATAGCCGCCGCCCTTTCCCCGCAGGCCGTTCAGGAGCTTGGCCTTGACCAGCAGCTTAATAATGTTTTCCAAATACTTTTCAGAAATTTCCTGCCGCTGGGCGATGACCTTCAACGGAATAAAGCCCTCGCCCTGATGTTCGGCCAGGTCGATCATAACGCGCAGGGCATAGCGGCCTTTTGTAGAAATCAGCATAGGCTCTCCCCTCCTTGTAGACGTTTATTATATAATAAGGCGGATGGGAAAGCAATGGGAACTTTTTTGCTTTTGCAAAGACTGGGGACAAAAACTGCCGGCCCTATAGGACCGGCAGTTCCACAAAAAAGGTGTTCCGCCCGCCGCCGCTCTCGGCCCAGATTTTTCCCTGGTGGGCATTGGCGATGCTCTGGGCGATGGACAGCCCCAGCCCGCAGCTGCCATCCCGGCTGCGGGCCTTGTCCAGGCGGTAGAAGCGCTTGAAAATATTTTTGAGCTCTTCCTGGGGGATGGGCGCTCCGGGGTTGGACAGGGAGAGAAGGCAGTGGGCCCGGCCCTTCCGCCTCAGGCGCAGTGCGGCCTGGCCGGGGTCCGAATATTTTTGGGCGTTGTCCAGGAAAATTTCCACCAGCTGCCGCAGCTGAGCGGGATTGCCTTTTATGGTAATTCCCTCCTCCACATCCTCGATGAGGGTCAGGCCCCGCTCGAAAAAGAGGGCCTCAAAGGGGAGGGCTGCGCCGGACACCAGGCTGCTTAAATCCAGCGGAGCCTGTTGCTCCGGGGCGGAGGTGTCCGCCCGGGCCAGCTCCAGGAGGTTTTCCACCAGCCCCCGCATCTGCCGGGCCACCTGATAGCCGTCCAAGCCGGGCATCATCACGTCCAGGATGAGCAGGTCGTACACGCCCAGCTCGGCGTACTCCGCACCGGATTCTCCGTCATACACCGTTTCCACCTGGAATCCTTTGGCCTCCAGCAGCGCTTTCAGCGACTGGGCCAGCAGTTTTTCATCCTCGACCACCAAAATTTTCATATTATACCGCTCCGTTTTCCCATGTTTCCAGTATCATAACGCTTGATCCTGAAAAGAAACTGAAAAATGGCGTTAAAAAAAGGTTTACATTTCGGGACAGCTCCCGTAAAGAAGCCAGCACCCGCTGGAAAGGAGTTGCTTTTCAGCGGGTGTTGCTTTATAATGAACGCATCGACAAATTCCCATTTGAAGAAACATTTTAAGAAGGGAGCAATTCATTATGGCGATCAACGGTATTTCCGATCCTTACAGGGATGCTGTCTCACGGGCAGGACAAATTCGCCCCATACAGACGAGTCGTTTTGCCGTTTCTGAAGAAGAGGGAAAGCAGGTCAGCGGGCAAACTGGGGATAAAGTAGAGTTTTCCAGCGAGGGACGGCAGGCTGCCGCTGAGATGCCGGATTTTGCCCAGGGCTTGGAAAAGCTGGATTTGAGCCATATGACAAAGGACGAATTTATGTCCAAAATCCGGACGCAGTTGGGAGAACAAAATCTGGAGGTCAACTGGAACGCCACGGTTGACCCTGACGGTCAAATTTGGTGCAAAAGTTATTTTGACTCCTATGTTTCCCAAGTCACCGAGTTCAGAGCCTCTGCTGAAAGCGCCATCAAAAACTATTACGCCGATGCCTATCAAGAAGCGCTGGACTCTCCTCTTGGGAAGGATTTGTCCGGTCAGTTGAATTTCATCGCCGCAAAATATAACTGTTCGTGGAGTGAGTATTTCGATGCCAGTATGCCGGTGGGCGAACGGCAATGGGCTTATACCCAAGTGAGAGCTATGCTGACGGGTACAGGTCTGCGTCTGAATGACCCTTACGCTTTGAAGGGGCTTCATATTCCCGACAACGAGGAAATTACCAAAATCGCCAAGCAGTCCGCCGATGATACGATCAGCGAACTGGTTCGTCAAGCGAAAGAAGCAAACAGCCCGCACCAGGGGTAACAAGGATATTCCAGTTTATTGCTTTCCCCCACGGGCACTTTCCCCGAAAGTGTCATAGTGGGTTATACAGTATAAAAGGGCAAGACAGACCATTGCGGCCTGTCTTGCCCTTAAATTCTTTATGAAGCCTCGCCCTCCCCGGGGCTTTTTTCAGGAACAATTCAGCGTCAGGTGGTAAAGTGCGGCAGGTAAACAAGCAAAGGATGTGATGCCATGTACCGCCACGAGTGGAAGCACGAGATTGGCCCCGGCGACTGTATCGCCATCCGCCAGCGCCTTCAGGCGGTGGCCCGGCCGGACGCCCACGCCAAGGACGGCAGCTACCTGATCCGCAGCCTATATTTCGACACCCCCTCCGACAGGGCCCTGCGGGAGAAGCTGGACGGGGTAAGCCGGCGGGAGAAGTTCCGGCTGCGCTACTACAACGGGGATTGTTCCCTCATTCATCTGGAGAAAAAGAGCAAGCGCGGTGGCCTGGGAACCAAGCAGGCGGCCGCCCTCACCCTGGAGGAGGTCCGGGCCATTTTGGACAACGATCTGGACTGGATGGCCCGCAGCGGGCGCACGCTGGTCTGGGAGCTGTATTTCAAGATGAAGTCCCAGGGCCTGCGCCCCAAAACAATTGTGGATTACACCAGGGAGCCCTTTGTCTATCCTCCGGGGAACGTCCGGGTTACCCTGGACTACAACATCCGCACCGGGATGGGCTGCGCCGGGTTCCTGGACCCGGGCTGCGTCACCATCCCCGCCAGGGACGCCCCTGCGATTCTGGAGGTGAAATGGGACGCGTACCTGCCTGAAGTCATCCGCATGGCGGTCCAATTGCCGGGAAGGAGGACCTCCGCCTTCTCCAAATACGCCGCCTGCCGGATCTACGGCTGACCTGACAGAAAGGAGCACATGCTATGAACACATTTCAAGACATTTTCAAATCTGGGTTTTTGGAGAACGTGACCAGCGTGTCCGTGTTGGACATGGTGATTGCCCTGTCTTTGGCCTTTGGAATCGGATTGTTTATTTTTTTGGTTTATCAGAAGACCTTTACCGGGGTAATGTATTCCTCCAGCTTTGGCGTCACCCTGGTGGTGCTCACCATGATAACAACGCTGGTCATTCTGGCCGTTACCAGCAACGTGGTTTTGTCCTTGGGCATGGTGGGCGCGCTGTCCATCGTCCGGTTCCGCACCGCGATTAAGGAGCCCCTGGATATCGCCTTCCTGTTCTGGGCCATTGCGGTTGGCATTGTGCTGGCCGCAGGGCTGATCCCCCTGGCCGTGTTTGGCAGCCTGGTCATCGGGGCTGTCCTGGTGGTGTTTGTCAACCGGAAATCCCACTGCGACCCTTACATCGTCGTGTTTCAGTGTGACGGGCACGCCAGCGAAACCGCCGCCCGGGACTATCTGAGCCGGCAGACCCGGCGCTGCGTGGTTAAAAGCAAGACTGTCCAGCGGGATAGGGTGGAACTGAATCTGGAAATTCGCCTGAAAGGCGATGACACGGATTTTATCAATGTTCTGGCCGGGATGGACGGGGTGAGCAGCGCCGTGCTGGTCAGCTACAACGGGGACTACCTGGGATAGGGGGGAGTCCTATGTCTACAAGCAGGCACATAAACCGGATCTGCGCGGGCGGACTGGTCCTGGCCCTGGTGCTGACCCTGCTGCTTATGAACGGTGGGTCACTAGGCCTCCAGCCCGCCTCCAAGGCCATGGGCTATGAGAGCCGCGTCTTTGATTCCTCCAGGGTTCACACTTTGGATATCGTGATAGATGACTGGGACGGCTTTTTGGAAACCTGTGAAAACGAGGAATATTCCCCTTGCGCCGTTGTCATCGACGGTGAGGGCTTCAAGAACGTGGGGCTCCGGGCCAAGGGGAATACCTCCCTGAGCAATGTGTCCTCCCTGGGCAGCGACCGGTACAGCTTCAAGCTGGAGTTCGACCACTACGACAGCGGAAAAAGCTACCACGGCCTGGATAAGCTCTGCCTGAACAACGTAATCCAGGACAACACCTATCTGAAGGACTACCTCACCTATCAGATGATGCGGGCCTTTGGGGTGGCCGCGCCCCTGTGCAGCTTTATCTTCCTCACTGTTAATGGCCAGGGCTGGGGGCTGTATCTGGCGGTGGAAGGGGTGGAGGACAGCTTCCTCCGGCGCAATTACGGCGCGGGCCACGGCGCCTTGTATAAGCCCGACAGCATGAGCTTCGGCGCAGGCCGGGGCAACGGGCGGGAGTTCAATATGGAGGGCTTCCCCTTTGGGGACCGGGGCGACCTCCCCGCCCCGCCGGAAGTTTCGGAAGACTTGGCCAGGGAGGAGGATGTGCAGCCGCCCGGCCTACACGGCGGCGGGAACGGCCCTGCCGGAGGCCGCGGCATGGGCTCCGACGATGTAAAGCTGAAATACGCCGGCGACAGCCTAGACAGCTACGCCAATATCTTCGACAACGCAAAGACGGAGGTGTCGGAGGCGGATCAGAACCGCCTGGTCCAGGCGCTGAAGGCGCTGGGCGAGGGGGACGTTGAGGCGGCGGTGGATGTGGACAAGGTGCTGCGGTACTTTGTGGTCCATAATTTTGTGGTCAACGGGGACAGCTACACCGGTTCCATGGTCCACAACTACTACCTCTACGAGGAGGATGGCCTGCTGTCCATGATTCCCTGGGATTACAACCTGGCCTTTGGAACCTTCCAGGGGAACAGCGCCGTTTCAGCGGTAAACGACCCCATTGATACGCCCCTGTCCGTCACCGGTAGCGGTGACCGGCCTATGGCCGACTGGATTGCTTCCGGCGGGGAGTACACTGCGCTATACCACCAGTACTTCGCCCGGTTTTTGGAGACGGTGGACCCGGCTGCCATCATTGACGAGGCGTATGCCCTGATTGCCCCTTATATGGAGCGGGACCCCTCCAAGTTTTGTACGCAGGAGGCGTTTGAGGCGGGCGTAGAGGCGCTGAAGGCCTTCTGTGCCCTGCGCGCTGAGAGTGTGTCCGGGCAGCTGGCAGGGACCGTTCCCTCCACCAATGAGGGACAGGCCGCGGATTCCTCCGCCCTGGTGGACGCCTCCGGGCTGGCGCTGTCCGCCATGGGTACGATGAGCCAAGGGGGAGGCCGGCCTCCCCAGGGCGGGGCCGCCCCAGACTCTGACCGGAACAGCGCCTTTCCCGGCTGGAGAGGCGGGCGGAGCGAGGCGGGATTTTCCGGAGAGGATGGGGACCGCCCTCCGGAACAGGACGGCGGCGTCCCTTACGGGGGCGCGGGCGGCAGCGGCTGGGTCGCCATATCGGCCCTGGCCCTGCTGGGGGGCGTGCTGCTGGCGCGGCGTTATAAACGCTTCGGTAAATAAAGAAGCCCCCGCCGGGGGCTTCTTTACTAAAACAGCACTTCCCGCACGGCGGGGATGCTCTTGGCAATCAGCTTGCCGTTCTTATAGGAGTAGAGCACCTCGCTCTTCCGGTTGAGGGCGTCGTAGAAATTGCCGGCGTCCAAAATGATGAAGCTGGCGGGCCTGCCGGCCTGAATGCCGTAGCGCTCCCCCAGGTGGAGGGTTTTGGCGGCGTTGACGGACACCAGCTTGTAGGAGTCCATAATCTCCTGGTAGCCCATCATCTGGCAGACATGAAGCCCCAAAAAGACCACGTCCCGCATGTTGCCGGTGCCCAGGGGATACCAGGGGTCGAAAATGTCGTCATGGCCGAAGGAGACATTGCACCCGGCGGCCAGCAGCTCCTTCACCCGAGTGACACCCCGGCGCTTGGGATAGGTATCCATGCGGCCCTGGAGGTGGGTGTTGACCAGGGGATTGGCCACAAAGTTAATCTCCGACAGGGTGAGCAGCCGCATCAGCTTGGTGACGTAGGCGTTGTTGTAGGAGTGCATGGCGGTGGTGTGGCTGGCTGTGACCATGTCCTTCATGCCGGACTCATAGGCCCGGGCGGCCAGCACCTCCAGCCCCCGGCTCTGCTCGTCGTCGATCTCGTCACAGTGGACGTCCACCAGCCTGCCGTACTTCTCGGCCAGCCCCATGGCGAAGTTCAGCGATTCCACCGCGTACTCCCGGGTGAACTCAAAGTGGGGGATGGCCCCCACCGCGTCGGCCCCCATTTTGACCGCCGCCTCTATAAGCTGACGGCCGTTGGGGAAGGAGTCGATGCCCTCCTGGGGGAAGGCTACCACCTGGATGTCGATGGTGTCCCGCAGCTCCTCCCGCAGCTCCAGGAGGGCCTCCATGGCGGTGAGGGAGGGGTCTGTGACATCCACATGGGTGCGGACAAACTGAATCCCGTTCTGGGCCTGCATCCGTACCGCCCGGCGGACCCGGTCCTTGACATCCTGCTTAGTGAGGGACT
The DNA here is from genome assembly GCA_947383275.1 of uncultured Bacillota bacterium. Classification (GTDB taxonomy): domain Bacteria; phylum Bacillota; class Clostridia; order Oscillospirales; family Oscillospiraceae; genus Lawsonibacter. The sequence continues at coordinate 7,548 of CANDCW010000051.1, read as the reverse complement.
TCTTCCGCAGGGACCAGCACTGGATGCCCTCAAACAGGGTCCCGGACTGATTCCACACCGGCTCCCCCGCCGTCAGACAGGTGTCCAGGTGGACGTGGGATTCGATGAAGGGGGGCAGGGCCAGCTTGCCAGTGCAGTCCACCACCTCCTCGCCGGGCCGGGGGACCAGGGAGGGGGCGATCTCCTCAAATTTGCCGCCGGTGACGCGGATATCGGAGGGCTCCGCTGCGTTTTCAATGAATACGCCTTGAATCAGCATTTCAATCTTCTCCTTTTATCGTTTGGAATACACCAGCTTGTCCGCCAGCAGGTAGCAGACGGCGGCGGTGAGCATGGCGTTAAGGGAGGCGATGCCCACAGGGAGGAAGTTGCCCGCCAGGGCGCCTGCAGCCACCCCGGCGATGGAGCCCCAATGAATGGTGAGGATAGGCTCCGCCCCGGCGCGGTAGTCGTCCCGGTGAATGAAGTAGTCCAGCATCACGATAATGCCCACAGGCGGGAGGGTGGCGTTGAGGAAGTTGAGCCAGCCCACAAAGTTGTTGTACAGCCAGATGGCCGCTGCCGTGCCCACCACGCCGGACACCAGGGTCATGGGCTTCTGCCCAAGGCCTGTGATGTTGGTCAAGCCCAGCCCGCCGGTGTAGAGGGCATTGTTGTTGGTGGTCCAGATATTGGCGCCCAGGACGATCAGGGCCGGGATGGCCAGCCCCTGGGCGATCATCACGTAGAAGATGTCGTCCTTGCCGGTGAAGGCCCCGCCCACCGCGCCGAAGGCAAACATGAGGGAGTTGCCCAGGAAGAACGCGATTACCGTGGTGGTGACGGCCACCGTGTTGTTTTTGGCAAAGCGTACAAAATTGGGCGTGGCGGTGCCGCCGCTGACGAAGGAGCCGATCACCAGTCCCACGCCGGCCAGTACCGACAGGCTCCCGGAGGATTTTGCGAAGATGGCGGCCAGGCCGCCTCCCTCCACGGTAGACAAGGCCATGGAGTAAACGCCCAAGGCGGCGATGAGGGGGACAGAGATGGCGCTGACGATGGTGAGGGCCTTGATGCCGAAGTAGGCGGAGGCCGTCATGCACAGCCCGGCGGCGGCCACCAGGATCACGGGGCTGGTCCCCAGCAGCTCCGCGGCCGGGATGGCGAACATGGCCACGCCCACGCCGAACCAGCCGATCTGGGTAAAGGCGATGAGCACCGAGGCCAGCTTGGACCCGGCCAGCCCGAAGGAGCGCTGAGCCAGCAGATCCAGTGTAAGGCCGGTGTCGCAGCCGATGTAGGCCAGGCAGCCGGTGTAGGCCCCAAGAATCACGCCGCCGATGACCACGGACCAGATGAAGCCGCCCAGATCCAGGCCGTTGCCCAGCTTGGCCCCTACGCTCATGCTGGCGGAGAAGAAGGTAAAGCCCATCATCACCACAAACATGCTCCAAAATCCCCTGCGCGCCTTGGCTGGGACCGCCTCCAGGGAATAATCGCCGTCCGCGCCCCGGCGCGGGCTGGTCTTTTTTACCACGGAAACCGCCTCCTCATTCTTTCTCTGGGGAAAATTATACTACAATGTAGGCCGGTTTACAAGAAAAAAACAGAGATTCCCACAGCCGCCGCGCAGGCGGTTTTTATTGCAATTTGGTTGCTCAGCGCGTATAATGAAAAAATCCAAGGAGGGAGGAAGATTTGCCATGAAAGACCTGAAATTACCCCAGGGGTATCAGCCCCTGCTGTCCATCTATGAGACCCAGAGAGCCATCGATCTGGGCAACCGCCTCTTCGCCGACAAGCTGGCCGGGGCGCTGCGGCTGCACCGGGTGTCGGCGCCGCTGTTTGTGCCGGTGTCCTCTGGCCTGAACGACGACCTGAACGGAGTGGAGCGGGCGGTGTCCTTCGACGTCAACGGCGTGGAGGGAGACGCCGCGGTCGTCCACTCCCTGGCCAAGTGGAAGCGCTACGCCCTGAAGCGCTACCAGTTCCATCCCGGGGAGGGGCTGTACACCAACATGAATGCCATCCGCCGGGATGAGGAGCTGGATTCCCTCCACTCCGCCTACGTGGACCAGTGGGACTGGGAGAAGATTATCACCCGGGAGGAGCGGAACGTGGAGTTTTTAAAACAGACGGTTTGCTCCATCGTCAGCGCACTGTTTGAGACCCAGGCATTTTTGCGCACGGTGTTCCCCCAGCTGAACGTGCTGCCCCTGGTGTCCACCGATATCGCCTTTGTGACCGCCCAGGAGCTGGAGGACCGGTTCCCGGACAAGACCCCCAAGGAGCGGGAGGACGCCTTTGTGAAGGACCATCCCACCACCTTCCTGATGGGCATCGGCGGAGCATTGAAATCCGGAAAGCCCCATGACGGGCGGGCCCCGGACTACGACGACTGGAACCTGAACGGCGACCTGCTGGTGTGGGACAGCGTGGGCCGGCGGTCCTTTGAGGTGTCCTCCATGGGGATCCGGGTGGACGAGGAGAGCCTGGAGCGGCAGCTGAAGCTGGCCGGCTGCGAGGAGCGCCGGGAGCTGCCCTTCCACAGGATGCTCTTAAACGGCGAGCTGCCCCTGACCATGGGCGGCGGCATCGGCCAGAGCCGGGTGTCTATGCTTCTGCTGGGCAAGGCCCACATCGGCGAGGTGCAGTCCTCTTTGTGGGATGAGGCCAACATCCAGGCCGCTGAAGCGGCAGGGATTACGCTGCTGTAAGCCATGCCCATTACCATCACCCGGCTGAATGCCGGCGAAGTGCTGCGCTATATGGGGTGCCCCCCGGAGAAAGCGGACGCGTCCCTGCTGGCACAGGTGGAGTCCTGCGCCCGGGAGCTGCTGGAGGCGGTCCGCCCCCGGTGGAGTTACCGGGTGGCAAAAATTGCCCCGGAGGAGGGGGGCGTGCGCCTGGAGGGCGGGCTGCTCCTGCCCGGGGCGGACCTGAAAGCCCATCTCGCCGGCTGCGGCCGCGCGGTCCTCTTCTGCGCCACCCTGGGCGCGGAGACGGACGGGCTCATCCGCCGGGCCGAGCGGCTGGACATGGGCAGGGCCCTTGCCCTGGACTGCTGCGCCTCCGCCGCCGTGGAGGAGGTGTGCGACCAGATTGAGGAGGAGCTCCAGGGGAAATTTCCCGGCTGCTTCTTCCCCTTCCGGTACAGCCCCGGCTATGGGGATCTGCCCCTGGAGCTCCAAGGCCCTCTACTGGAGCTGCTGGACGCCCCCCGCCGGGTGGGGCTGTGCGCCAGCGCAAACCATATTTTAACTCCGCGCAAGTCGGTGACCGCCATTTTGGGGGTTGCGGACGGAGAAATTGAGCGCAAAAACCGAAGCTGCCTGGGCTGTCCCGCCCGGGACGGCTGTCAATACCGAAAGGCGGGCGGACACTGTGGAATTTCGTGAACTATTAAAGGCCCCTGGGCCTATCCTCCTGGACGGCGGCATGGGCACCATGCTCCAGGCCAAGGGGCTGAAGCTGGGGGAGCACCCCGAGCTGGCTGCGCTGGAGCACCCGGACTGGCTGCTGGACATCCACTGCGCCTACGTGGAGGCGGGAGCCCAGATTTTGTGTGCCAACACCTTTGGGGCCAACCGGGAAAAGCTGAGGCGCACCGGAAGGACGGTGGAGGAGGTTGTTCCGGCTTCCATCGCCGCGGCCAGGGAGGCGGCTGCGGGTCGGGCGCTGGTGGCTCTGGATCTGGGCCCCACGGGACAGCTGCTGGAGCCCACCGGAACCCTGGACTTCCAGGCTGCCGTTGACATCTTTGCCCAGGAGGTGCGCTGCGCCGTCTCCGCCGGGGCTGACCTGGTGATGATCGAGACCATGACCGACCTGCAGGAGTGCCGGGCCGCCCTGCTGGCCGTGAAGGAGAACAGCAGCCTGCCGGTCATTGTCTCTCTGACCTATGAGGAGCGGGGCCGGACCTTCCTGGGCCACTCCCCCGCCTGCGCTGCCCTCACCCTGGAGGGAATGGGGGCGGACGCCATCGGGATCAACTGCTCCCTGGGCCCCCGGGAGATGGCCGGGCTGGTGGAAGAGCTTGTCCGCTGGAGTACCCTGCCCATCTCCGTCAAGCCCAACGCCGGCCTGCCCGACCCCGGCGGGACAGGCTACGATATCACAGCGGATGAATTTGCTGCGGCCATGGCAGGCCTGACTGAGCTGGGCGTGAAGTTCTACGGCGGCTGCTGCGGCACCACTCCGGAGTATATTGCCAAGCTGAAGGCGGCGCTGTCCGGGCGGACCATTCAAGACCTCCCCCGTAGGGTTCCCGCTGCGGTGTGCAGCCCGGTGCAGGCGGTCTCCATTGACCGGGTACGGGTAATTGGCGAGCGCATCAACCCCACCGGCAAAAAGCGGATGAAGGAGGCCCTCCTCCGGGACGACATCGATTTTATGCTGGGCCAGGCCCTGGAGCAGATACAAGCCGGGGCGGATATTCTGGACGTGAACGTGGGCCTGCCCGAAATCGACGAGGAGGCCATGATGGTCAAGGTGGTCAAGGCCCTTCAGGGGGTGGCGGACGCCCCGCTCCAGCTGGACTCCACCCGTCCCGAGGTGCTGGAGAAGGCTCTGCGGGCCTACTGCGGCAAGGCCATTGTCAACTCTGTGAACGGGGAGGAGAAGGCCCTGGAGGCGATCCTGCCCCTGGTAAAAAAGTACGGCGCGGCGGTGGTGGGGCTGACCCTGGACGAAAACGGCATCCCCAAAACCGCCCAGGCCCGGTTTGATATCGCCAAGCGGATCTTGGACAGGGCCCTGTCTTACGGCATCCGCCGGGAGGACGTGTACATCGACTGCCTCACCCTCACGGTGTCGGCGGAACAGGAGGCGGCGTCCCAGACGCTGGAGGCCCTGCGCCGGGTGAAGGCGGAGTTGGGGCTGAAGACGGTGCTGGGGGTGTCCAACATCTCCTTCGGCCTGCCTGCCCGGCCCCTGGTCAACCAGAATTTCCTGACCATGGCCATGACCATGGGGTTGGATCTGCCCATCATCAATCCCAATCTGGAGGCCATGATGGCGGCTGTCCGCAGCTACCACCTGCTGATGAACATCGACACCGAAGCCCGAGACTTTATCGCGGCGTATGGCAACGCCGCCGTGTCCACCTCTATTATTACCCCGGGGGAGGGGGCCGCCCCCTCTGCCGCCGGTCCTGCCGGGGAGCGCTCCCTGGCGCAGATTGTGGAGGCGGGGCTGAAGGGCGAGGCGGGCCCCGCAACGCGGAAGCTGCTGGAGAGCGCCGGCGCGATGGAGGTAGTGGACGGCGTCCTGATCCCCGCCCTGGACAAGGTGGGGGCGGACTTTGAGGCGGGGCGGATCTTCCTGCCCCAGCTCATCCAGGCGGCGGGCGCGGCCCAGGCGGCTTTTGAGGTCATCCGGGAGCGGCTCCAGCCCGGCGGGGAGGACAAACAAAAAGGAGTTGTGGTGCTGGCAACCGTCAAGGGGGACATTCACGACATCGGCAAGAACATCGTCAAGGTGCTGCTGGAGAACTACGGCTACCCCGTGGTGGATCTGGGCCGGGATGTGGAGCCCTCCGCCGTGGTAGAGGCCGCCCGGAAGCACAACGCCCCCCTGGTGGGGCTGTCCGCCCTGATGACCACCACCCTGGGCAGCATGGAGGAGACGATCCGGCTGCTCCACCAGGCCGGCCTGCCCTGCAAGGTTGTGGTGGGCGGCGCGGTGCTCACGGCGGACTACGCCAGGAAGATCGGCGCGGACTTCTACGCCAAGGACGCCAAGCAGAGCGTGGACGCGGCCCGCCAGGTGATCGGATAAAAACGCGGGGGACAGCCCAGGTGGGCTGTCCCTTAACTGTTGCACTCCTTCGGCCGATATGATAAGATAGAGAAAACCGTCGAAACGGGGGAAGGAATATGAACGAATATCCGTCTGACATTTTGGAAGAACAGCCGGCGCCCAGGCCGGAGTACAAGCCCCGGTCCCGCCAGGCGCCGCCCCGCCGCCCGGGCGGCGGGAACGGCCTGAGCAAGTTGGCCCTGGGAATTGCCGTCCTGGCGCTGGCCGTGGCCGGCGCCGCCCTGCTGCGCACGTTTGGCCCCGGGGAAGAGGAGGAGCCTCCCACCCCCCCGGCGGCGGACGAGCCGGCTACCTTCCGCTTTGGGGACCGGCTGCTCACTCCGCTGGAGGGTATGCCCCTCAACCCCTACGACCGCCAGGCTTTCTCCCTGGACGGCAAGGGGCGGGTCACATATGAGAAGGACGGCGGGCGGGCCAAAACCGGAGTGGACGTGTCCACCTACCAGGGGGAGATCGACTGGCAGGCGGTGGCGGCGGACGGCATTGAGTTTGCCATCCTGCGCCTGGGCTACCGGGGCTACACCGAGGGCGGGCTGTTTCTGGATCAGACCTTCACGTCCAACCTCCAGGGCGCCCTGGACGCCGGGCTGGACGTGGGAGTCTACTTCTTCTCCCAGGCCATTACCCCCGAGGAGGCGGAGGAGGAGGCCCAGTTTATCCTGGACGCCGTCCAGGGGTATGAGATAACCTATCCCATCGCTTTCGACTGGGAGCCCATCTCCCCCGGCGAGGAGGCCCGGACCGACAGCCTGGACAACGGCGTGCTGACCCGGTGCGCCGGCGCGTTCTGCGCCAAGATCAGGGAGGCGGGCTACACCCCGGCGGTCTATTTTAACCAGAGCCTGGGCTATCTGCGCTACGACCTGCGGGAGCTGACGGAACACATCCTCTGGCTGGCGGAGTACGACACAAAACCGGACTTCTATTACCACTTCGACCTTTGGCAGTACACCCACACCGGCCAGGTGGCCGGCATCCAGGGGGACGTGGACCTGGACCTGGACCTGCGCTGACAGGGATAAAGACTGACCGCCTGCCCTTGGACAGACGGTCAGTTTTCTTTTTCCCGTTCGGCGATGTATTGCAGAAGAATCCATCTGATCATGCCTGAGAATGACCGGCAATCCTCTTTGGCATAAGATTTGATTTTTTCTGCTGTTACAGTATCCAGCTGAGTGCTGTATGTACTTTTTTTAACGCGCATGGTATCACCTCGCGTTAATTTTACCGATGCAGCATGTGAGCTGTCAACGTTTACATTGTATTATATTGTATGAAGCTGTAATACTGTAGAGGTAAAATTAGCACAACCCCGGTCATTCTGCAAGGAATGGCCGGGGATTATTTGTTTATAATAAATTCATAAAGTGGCTATTGACAATTCCGGGGGGGAGTGGTACATTATCTTTAGCACTCAGAGAATATGAGTGCTAAACCAATGAAATGAGAGGCGGTGAGTGCCGTGGCGCTCTCGGACCGGAAAAAACGCATCCTGCGGGCGGTTGTGGAGACCTATATTGCCACCGCCGAACCGGTGGGCTCCAAGGCCGTGGCCGGGCTGGCCGGGCTGGACGTCTCCACCGCCACCATCCGCAACGAAATGGCCGACCTCACCGAGCAGGGCTATCTGGAGCAGCCCCACACCTCCGCCGGGCGGGTGCCCTCCGCCGCCGGCTACCGGCTCTATGTCAACGAGCTGATGGACCGCCAGCAGCTCACCCTCCAGGAGACCCAGCGCATCAACGACGC
>CANDCW010000050.1 GCA_947383275.1 uncultured Bacillota bacterium | reverse complement strand
AGTCCAACATCTCCGACGCCATCCGCTGGGTGATGGGGGAGCAGTCCACCCGGGCGCTGCGGGGGGGCAAGATGGAGGACGTGATTTTCGGCGGCACCGCCAAGCGCAAGCAGACGGGGTACGCCGAGGTGTCCCTGGTGCTGGACAACACCTCCCACCTCTTCGACATGGAGGAATCGGAGGTGATGGTCACCCGGCGATACTACCGCTCCGGAGAGAGCGAATACTATATCAACCGGCGCTCCGTCCGGCTGAAGGATGTCAACGAACTGTTTATGGACACCGGCCTGGGCCGGGAGGGTTATTCCATCATCGGCCAGGGGCGGATTGACGAGATCCTCTCCGTCAAGTCGGCCGACCGTCGGGAGGTTTTTGAGGAGGCAGCGGGCATTTCCCGCTACCGCCACCGCAAGGAGGAGGCGGAGCGCAAGCTGGAGCGCACCGATGAGAATCTGGTGCGCGTCAACGACAAGATCTCCGAGCTGGAGCTCCAGGTGGAGCCTCTGCGGGAGCAGAGCGAGAGGGCCAAGAAATTTTTGGTCCTCCGGGATGAGCTGCGGGGGCTGGAGATATCCGTCTGGCTGGATACCCTGGAGCGCCTCCGGAGCAGCAGCATCAAATTGGAGGCGGACTATCAGGAGGCCGTCCGCCGCAAGGAGGAGGTCAAGACCGCCCAGGAGAAGGCCTACGCCGCTGCCGAGCGGTTTTCCGAGGAGATGCGAGGCAAGGACCTGGAGGCCGACCGGCTGCGGTTTGTCCTCCAGGGGCGTCAGGCCAAGGCCAATGAACTGGAATCCGCCATTGCCGTTTTAAAAAGCAGCATTCAACACAATCTGGAGTCCGCCCAGCGCCTCAAGGCCGATTTGGAGCAGCAAGAGGGCCGGGAGGGCTCTTTGTCGGAACAGATTGGCCAGCGCAAGAGCCGCCTGGAGGAGATCGAACGCCAGCTGGAGGAGGGCCGGACAGCCCTGGCCGCCAAGAGCCGGGAGGCGGAGGAGGCCGCCCGCTCCGCAGGGACCTTGGCCAGGGAGCTGGAGGACCTGCGCAGCCAGGCCGATTTGGGCACAGCCGGGGCCGCTGAGGCCAAGGCGCTGCTGTCGGCCCTGGCCGCCGCAGCCCAGGAGGTTATGGACCGGGACGAGGCTGTCCGCCGGGAGGGGCATGAGCTGGAGGACCGACTGGAGCAGGCCCGAAAGGAGGCCCGCGCAGCCAAACGCGGCTATGACGACGCCGTGGAGGAGCGGGACGCGGTGAAGAACGTTATCCAGGGCTACCAGCTGCGGATGGACTCCCGCAAAAAAAAGTGGGACCAGGCCAGGGACGCCCACATGAAGCTGCAAATGGAGGAAAACGCCCTCGTCTCCCGGATCAGACTGCTGACGGAGATGGAGCGGGAGCACGAGGGCTACACCAAGGCGGTCAAACTGGTGATGGGCGAGGCCCAGCGGGGGACGCTGCAAAACATCCGGGGCCCGGTGGCCGGCCTTTTAAAGGTTCCCGGCCGGTACACCGTGGCCATTGAGACCGCCCTGGGCGGGGCCATGCAGAACATCGTGGTGGACCGTGAGGAGGACGGCAAGGCGGTTATCCAGTACCTGAAGCGCCGGGACGGGGGGCGGGCTACCATTCTGCCCGTCAGCTCCATCCGCCCGGGCTACCTCAAGGACGGGGAGAAGCTGAAAAACGAGCCCGGCTTTGTGGGCATCGGCGACCAGCTTATCTCCTTCGACCCCCGGTACAAAAATGTCTTTTCCAATCTGCTGGGGCGGGTGGCCGTCATGGAGAATCTGGACGCCGCCATCGCCGCGGCCCGGAAGTACCAATATTCCTTCCGCATTGTCACTCTGGATGGCCAGGTCCTCAACCCCGGCGGATCCATGACCGGCGGCTCCGCCAGCCGAAGCGCCGGCATTCTCAGCCGGGCCAACGAGCTGGAGCGGCTGAACAGCCAGCTTCAGGACATCCGCGCCCGGGTGGCGGAGGGGGCCAGGGCCCTGGCCGAGGCTGAGCGGGAGTCCACTGCCGCAGCCTACGAGCTGGAGGCCGCCCAGTCTCAGCTGCGCCAATGGGAGGACGCCATCCTGAAAGCGGAGGGCGAGCTGTCCCAGCGGCGCACGGTGACGGCGGAGCTGGAGCGCCAGCAGGCGGGGCGGCAGGAGGAGCTGGGGCTGCTCAAGGAGCGCGCCGTCCAGATTGAAGCCGACACCCGGACGGCCCGGGCGCGCATCCAAACCCTGGAGGGGGAGGCCGCCGCCCTGAAGAGCGAGGCCGAGGGAAAGGCCAGGGGCCAGGCGGAGGCGCGGGAGCGCTCCACCCGCATCACCCGGGAGGCGGCGAACCTCACCGCGGCCCAGGCGGCGCTGGAGGCGGAGCGGGAGGCTACCCGGTCCGGCCTGGCCGAGCTGGAGGACCTGAAAGCCAGCCTGGCCGGAGACCGGGACAACAGCCGGGCCCTTATGGCGGATTACGAGCAGAAGAACCAGGGCTTCACCCGGGAAATTGCCGAAAAGCAGGGGGCCCTTGGGGCGCTTCAGGAGGAGAGCCGCAGCCAAAACGAGGCCATTGCCCAGCTGAACCAGGAGAAGTTGGATCTGGAGGGCCGGCGGGTGAAGGCCACCAAGGAGAGCCAAGCCCTGAACGAGGAGTTGCTGCGCGCCGAGGGGGAGGCCTCCCGGCTGGAACAGAAGAAGGTGGCGGCCTCCCTGGAGGAGAAGCAGCTGCTAGATAAGCTGTGGGAGACCTATGAGCTTAGCCATGAGGCGGCCCGGCAGCAGCGGGTGGAGATTGAGTCAATTCCCAAGGCCAGCCGCCGCATCGCCGAGCTGAAGCGGTCCATCTCCTCGCTGGGGAACGTGAACGTGGGGGCCATTGAGGAATTCCAGCGGGTGAACGAGCGCTACACCTATCTCACCGACCAGCGGGACGACGTAGACAAGGCGAAAAAAGAACTGGAGGAGATCATCAACGGCATTACCAACGAGATGAAAACCATTTTCCGCCGGGAGTTTGCCACCATCAACGAGGCGTTTCAGCAGACTTTCCTGGAGCTGTTTGGCGGCGGAAAGGCCACCCTGGAGCTGGAGGACCCGGAGGATATCCTCAACTGCGGGATTGAGATCAAGGTACAGCCCCCGGGCAAGGCGCTGAAAATCATTACACTGCTGTCGGGCGGGGAGAAGGCTTTTGTGGCCATTGCCCTATACTTTGCCATATTGAAGGTCCGCCCTACCCCCTTCGTGGTCATGGATGAGATCGAGGCCGCCCTGGACGACAGCAACGTGGCCCGGTTCGCCCGTTACATGCGGGGCATGTCGGATAAGACCCAGTTTATCGTCATTACCCACCGCCGGGGCACCATGGAAGAGGCCGATGTCCTCTACGGCGTGACCATGCAGGAGCAGGGGGTGAGCCGAATGCTTACCATTAACCTCAACGACGTGGAGAAGGAGCTGAACATCCGATGAACGGCGACGAAAACAAAACAGGCGACTGGAAGATGATCCTGGGGGGCATCCTCCTGATTGTGGTGCTCTTTGTGGGGGTGAACCTTGTATTCTGGCTTCTGGGAGAGGTCATCCATCAGGACGTGGGGGGCGAGCCCCCGGGCGTGTCCGCCAGCCAAAGCGCCCCGGGGGATCGGGAGGTCCCTAGCTTCTGCGTCCACTGCGGCGGGGAGCTGCCGGAATCCTTTGAATGGGGGCAGTTCTGCCCCTGGTGCGGAAAGAAGGTGGCGTAATGGAAAAGCTGAAGTGCCTGCGCTGCGACGTGGAGCTGGAGTTTGTCATGCGAGAAAAGCTCCAGCTGGGCCAGACGGGCTGGATTTTGGGTGATCTGCCCAACCTGCTGGCCGGGGCGCTGGAGACGGCGATTTTTACCTGTCCCAGGTGCGGCGGGCTGGAGCTCTTCCGGGGAAGCTTTTTCGACGATGGGGGGGAAGAGCCCGGCAGTATTGCCCAGACGAGGTGCCCAAGCTGCGGAATCCTCTATGAAATGGACTACCCAAAATGCCCTCGGTGCGGGGCGAAAAACGAAAACTGGTAAGAGAGGAAACAAACCATGGGCTTTTTTGACAAGCTGAAAAAGATCAACATTTTCGCCGGGTTCGGTTCCGAGCTCACTGACGACTTTTACGACGAGCTGGAGGAGTCGCTGATTCTGGCCGATACCGGCATGGATGTGACGGTGGCCCTGGTGGAGGAGCTGCGCCGCCGGGTGCGGTCCGAGGGGGTCAAGACCGTTGACGGGGCCCGAGAGGTGATGGTGCGGGTCATCGCAGACACCCTGTCCACCGGGGAAGTGAACCTGTCCACCAAGCCCTCGGTGGTGCTGTTCATCGGGGTGAACGGGGTGGGAAAGACCACCACCATCGGCAAGATTGGCCACCAGCTCCGGGACCAGCGGAAAAAGGTGCTCTTCTGCGCCGCCGACACCTTTCGGGCCGCCGCCGCCGAGCAGCTGACCATCTGGGCCGACCGGGCCGGGGTGGACATCATCAAGCAGCACGAGGGGGCCGACCCCGCCGCCGTGGTCTTTGACGCCATGTCTGCGGCCAAGGCCAGGAATTCCGATGTGGTCCTGGTGGACACCGCTGGGCGGCTGCACAACAAGCAGAACTTGATGAACGAGCTGAACAAGATCTCCCGGGTCATCGACCGGGAGCTGCCCGGCTGCGCCCGGGAGACCCTGCTGGTTCTGGACGCCACCACCGGCCAGAACGGCCTGGTTCAGGCCAGGCAGTTTAAAGAGGCGGCGGGGATCACCGGCATCGTCCTCACCAAGCTGGACGGGACCGCCAAGGGGGGCATCGCCATCGCCATCGCCAAGGAACTGGGCGTGCCCGTGAAATACGCCGGGGTGGGCGAGGGCATCGACGACCTGCGGCCCTTCGATGCGATGGAGTTTGCCCAGGCGCTGATTTGACGGAGGTCTGTGTTCCTTTTCTTGACAAGGAGCCGAAAAGAAACTTTTTGGAAAAACTTCGTTTTTCCTCTTGGAGATAAAAGATAAAAATTTAATAGATTATCAATAGACAGAATGAGAAAATATGGTAGAATAAGGGGGAAAGCGGTATGAAGCTGGTACTGGCAAGCAAGAACGCGAAGAAAATGGTTGAGATGAGCGACATCCTGTCCCACCTGGGGGTGGAGGTCTGCGGCCAGGCCGAGGCTGGGGTGGACGTAGACGTAGAGGTGGAGGAGACCGGGACCACCTTTGAAGAAAACTCCCTGCTCAAGGCGAAGGCCGTTATGGAAGCCAGCGGCCTGCCCGCCGTTGCAGACGACTCCGGCCTGTGCGTGGACTGCCTCAACGGGGCGCCGGGGGTATACTCCGCCCGGTACGGCGGCGAGGGCCTGGACGACGCGGCCCGGTACCGTCTGCTGCTGGAGAACATGCGCGGTCAGATGACCCGGGCGGCGAAATTCGTCAGCGTGATTACCTGCTGCTTCCCCAACGGGGACGTCCTTACCGCCCGGGGGGAGTGCCCCGGAACCATCGCCTACGCCCCTATGGGGGAGGGCGGCTTCGGCTACGACCCGGTGTTTTTTGTCCCGGAGCTGAAAAAAACCTTTGCCCAGCTCACGGCGGAGGAGAAGAACGCCGTCTCCCACCGGGGGAAGGCTCTGGAGGCGTTCCAGGTCAAACTGGAAGAATATTTGAATAAATGAGCCGCCGCAGGCGGCGCCAAAACGGAGCCCAGCGAAGCGGGGCCGTTTTGGTGAGGACGAGCAACGGAATAGAGCGGATGTTCGCCGCCAGGCGGACGGAGCGGAATGGAGTTTGTGAGGACGACATGGAACTGACAAGCAAACAGCGCGCCCAGCTGCGGGGTCTGGCCAACGGTATCGACACGATTTTAATCGTGGGCAAGGACGGCATCGGGGACAATCTGGTCAAGCAGGCCGACGACGCCCTGGAGGCCCGAGAGCTCATTAAAGGCAGGGTGCTGGAGAACGCCCTGCTCTCCCCCAGGGAGGCGGCGCAGGCGCTGGCCCCCCTGACCCGAAGCGAGGTTGTCCAGGTGATTGGAACAAAATTCGTATTATACCGTCCAAGCCATAAGAAGGACAAAAAGGATAAGATTGTTTTGGTGACAGAGCGGAAAAGGAGAACTTAACAGGCCGCCGCAGGCGGCCCCAAAACGGAGCCCAGCGAAACGGGGCCGTTTTGGAGAGGATGAGCAACGGAATGGAGCGGATGTCCGCCGGAAGGCGGACGGAGCGCAATGAAGTTTGTGAGGACGGAGTGTCGGCTATGAAAATCGGAATTTACGGCGGAACCTTCAACCCGCCCCATCTTGGGCACTTGGCGGCGGCGCGGGCGGCGATTGGCGCGCTGGGGCTTGACAAGCTGCTCGTCATCCCGGCTGCCATTCCGCCCCACAAGCAGCTGCCCGAGGGAACCCCCGCCCCGGAGCACCGGCTGGCCATGGCGGCTAAGCTGGCGGACGCCCTGCTGCTGCCCGGCCAGGCGGAGGCGTCCCCCATGGAACTGGACCGGGCGGGAAAGAGCTACACCTGCGATACCCTGGAGGCGGTCCGGGCCCAGTATCCCGGCGCGGAGCTGTGGCTGCTTATGGGGACGGATATGTTCCTTACCCTCCACCTGTGGCACGACCCGGAAGCGATTTTAAAGCTGGCCGGGGTGTGCGCCTTCGGCCGCGCGGAGCAGGACGGCGAGGCGCTTTTCGCCCCCCAGCGGGAGCATCTGGAGAGGGCCTTCCCCGGGGCGAAGATCACCACCATCCCCCTGCCTGATCTGGTGGAGATATCCTCGACAGAACTGCGGGAGCTGCTGGCTAAGGGGGGGGGCGCGGAGTATCTCCACCCGTCGGTGTATGGGTACATTCTGCTCAAGCAGCTCTACGGCACCCGCGCCGACCTGAAGCACTTGGACATCCCCGAGCTGCGGGCCTGCTCCTACGCCATGGTGCAGGAGAAGCGGGTGCGCCACATCCGAGGCACCGAAGAGGAGGCGGTCCGCCTGGCCCGGCGCTGGGGCGCAGATGAGAATCTGGCCCGCCGGGCGGGCATTTTGCACGACTGCACCAAGTACCTCACCGGCCAGGAGCACATTGCTATCTGCGAGGAGTACGGCGTCCACCTGGATGAATTGGAGCGTACGGCTCCCAAGCTGCTCCACTCCAAGACCGGCGCGTGCATGGCCCGGCACATTTTTGGAGAACCTGATGACGTATACGAGGCAATCTTCTGGCACACCACGGCCAAGGCGGACATGACCACACTGGAAAAAATCCTCTACGTGGCGGACTATATGGAGCCCAACCGGGATTTTGACGGTGTGGAGCGGCTGCGCCAGCTGGCCTACCAGGATCTGGACAGGGCTCTCCTCCTGGGGGTGGAGACCACGGTTCAGGAGATGCGGGAGCGTCAGCTTCCCATCCATACCAATACCCTCCAGGCCCTGGCCTGGCTGAGAGATCACGGAGTTACAACAGAAGGGTGAGACTATGAGCGAACATCAGAATCATCGGGGCAAGCGGGAGGCCCCCGGCGGAGAATTCCCGCTGTTTCTCTGGTGGCGGCAGCACCGGGCGTGGGTGGCCGGCCTGGACCGGGGGGCAAAAGTCAAGTACCGGCTGTTTCAGGCGCTGGTGGTGGTGGCGGTTCTGATTATTGCACTGGCCCTCTTTCTGCAAGCCTGGGTGAAATTGCCCGAGGTGCCGGACCTGCCGGGGGCCAGCCTGAACAAACCCGGGAACGCCTCCCAGAGCCAGCCGGGAGAGCCGGGGGATATCTCCTTTGACGGCGCCCAGCTGCCAAATGTGGCCAAAAGCGGACGGAAGGACGGCTATTACACCTTTCTGCTGTGCGGTAAGGACGTGGTCAGCGGCTCGACAGATACCATGATCCTGATCACCTATGATACCAAGGATAAGCGCATTAACGCCGTCAGCCTGCTGCGGGACACCATGACCAACACCAGCGGAAAGCGGGGGGCCCAGAAGCGGCTGAACGTAGTGTACACCCGAAACCGGGGGGACTCCAAGCTCTCCGAGAAAGAGCGCACTGAAAAGGGCATGGCCGCCCTGAAAAAAGAGGTGAGCAAGCTCACCGGGATTTACCCGGACTTCTACGTCCTGGTGGAGTGGGAGGCCATCGGCAATCTGGTGAACGCCATCGGCGGGGTGTACTTCGATGTCCCCCCCGGCATGGACTACGACGACCCCTATCAGGACCTGCACATCCATCAGGAGCCGGGCTACCGCCTTTTGGACGGCCAGGACGCCATGGAGGTCATCCGATTCCGAAAAAACAACGACAAGAGCATTCAGCTGGGGGACGTAGGCCGCACCGAGATCCAGCGGGATTTCCTCACTGCCGTGCTGAAAAAGTGCCTCACCCCGGAGATTTTGCTCAAGCTGCCCAATCTGGTGCAGATTTTTACCGAGAATGTGGAGACCGACCTGAGCGTGGGCAACATTCTGGCCTTTGCCCAGCTGGCCATCGGGATGGACGCGGAAAGCGGGGTGAAGTTCTCTTCCATGCCCTGCTATGGAGTGATGTATGACAAGGCGTCGCTGGTCTGTGTCCAGGAGAAGGAGATGCTGGCTCTGCTGAACAGCGGCCTGAACCCCTATCAGGACGAGATCAAGAGCAGCGATTTGCAGCTGATGTACAAGAAGTCGGGGGGCGGCTTTGGGGTAACCAACGGCAAGCTGGTTGACCCGGCGGTGGCGAATGTCCCTGTGGCCAAGCCGCCCGAACCGGATGAGCCGAACGAGGATGACCCCACTGTTGACCCGGGTGCTGCTGACGACCCCGGCGTAACTGGCGATCCGGGCGCGGCCGCCGGTCCCGGCGTAACTGGCGATCCGGGCGCGGCCGCCGGCCCCGGCGTAACTGGCGATCCGGGCGCTGCCGAAGAGCCTGGCGCGGACCCCGGGACCGATCCCTCCGACCCCGTTGACATCGGGACCATTGACCCCGGCGAAATTTTCCCTGACCCCTCTCCGGACATGCAGGGAGAGGCAAGTGAGAATCAGGCGGCGGCGTAGCGCCTGTGAAAAGAATAAAAAGAAAGGAGAAATGCTATGGAATCCTATGAACTGGCGGTCCTGCTGGCCCGTGCGCTGGACGGCAAGAAGGGCGGCGACATCAAGGTGCTGAAAACGGAGGGGGTCACCACGCTGGCGGACTACTTCGTGATCTGTACCGCCACCTCCAACACCCAGGTAAAGGCCATGTCCGATGCCTGCGAGGAGGCGGCGGAGAAGAACGGCGAGCGGGCCCACCATATTGAAGGGCATCGGGGCGGCACATGGCTGCTGATGGATTTTTCCGCAGTGGTGGTCCACGTCTTTACCGACGAGGCCCGGAAGTTCTACGACCTGGAGCGGCTGTGGAGCGATGCGGAGGAGCTGGATGTGTCCGAACTCCTGACCCGGGAATAACAACATAATGAGGCGGCCCCGGCATCCAGTTTGAGGATGCCGGGGCCGTATTCACTCCCCGCGGATGATTTTCAGCGCTTTCGGGCAGTTTTCCACCCGGTTGACGGGCTGGCTGCCGCCGAATTCGCCGTCCAGGGTCCAGGGAATGGGCTGGTCGCAGGTGAAGGTGAGCCGGCTGGCCTGGAATTGGACCAGAGCCCCGGAGCGTTCCACCGAGGGGTTGGCCAGGGCCTGAAGCCCGTCGGTGAGGTCGGCCAGGCTGAGAGGCTTTTTTACCAGGGTGAATTCAAACTCCCCGTCATCTAATACCACCCGCTCCGCCGTGGGGGGCCTGATTCCGCCGATGGACTGGGAGTTGCTCACCATGCCAAAATAGAAGTCGCCCTCCAGGAACTGGCCGTCGTACTCAATGCGCATATGGTAGGGGGCGATGGTGGGCAGGGAGGCGATTCCGGCGAAGATATAGGCCAGGTGCCCGAAGGTATTTTTCAGCTCCTGCGGGGTGTCGTAGGCCACCTTGGTAAAGGCGCCGAAGGCCGCAACATAGATGAAGGGCTTGCCGTTGAGCCGCCCCACGTCAATTGGAACGGCCACGCCGGTGCCTGCGGCCACAAGGGCGGCTTCCCGGGGCTTTCGGGGCAGGCGCAGGGTGGTGGCGCAGTCGTTGGTGGAGCCGAAAGGAATGTAGCCCAGAGGGGGGGCGTCCGCCACCTCCAGCAGGCCGGAGACCACCTCGCTGAGCGTGCCATCCCCCCCTGCGCATATGACCCGGTCAAACTGGCCCGCCAGCTCCCGGGTGGTGCGGGCGGCGTCTCCCTTGCACTGGGTGGGGTAAGAGGTGGTGATCCACCCCGCCTTGGTAAACACGTCCAGCACCTGGGCCAGGGCCGTTTTTACCTGGCCGGTGCCGGATGCGGGGTTGTAGATAAAGAGCAGGCGGTTCATGACAAGGCCCTCCGAAGATTCTGAGATATGAGTACCATTATAGGTATGTAAGGCAAAAAATCAAGATGGGCAAAGAAACTTTACTTATTCTTAACAAACGGCGCTTTGGGGGTTGCGCGGGGAGGGAAAAACGGGTAGAATAGAGGAAAAATTTCGTTCGAGGTGTGCATCCGTTATGAACCGAAAGCTCCTGGCCGCCGCGTTTCCGGTGACCGTTCCCGTGCTCATGGGCTACCTGGCCATTGGAATGGCCTTTGGCCTGATGCTCCAGTCCATCGGCTACGGCGTGGGCTGGGCTGTGTTGATGAGCGTGCTGATCTACGCCGGCTCCGGCCAGTATCTGGGCGTCTCCCTGCTGGCGGCGGGGGCGTCCCTGACCCAGACAGCATTCCTCACCCTGATGGTCAACTTCCGCCATTTGGTATACGGACTGTCTATGCTGGAGAAGTTTCGGGGCATGGGGCCCCGGAAGCTCTATATGATTTTTTCTCTTACCGACGAGACCTATGCCCTCCTCTCCTCTGCCAAGGCCCCGGAGGGGGTGGACGAACACGGCTTTTGTTTCGCTGTGGCCCTGCTGGACCAGAGCTACTGGGTACTGGGCTCGGCCATCGGCTCCCTGCTGGGCTCCGCGCTGGGCTTCAATACCACCGGGGTGGATTTTGCCATGACCGCCCTGTTCCTGGTGATCGCCGTGGGGCAGTGGAAAAGCGCGGGCAGCCACCTGCCCGCACTGCTGGGAGGGGCGGCAACGTTGGCCAGCCTGGTGCTGGCGGGGGCGGAGGACATGTTGCTGCCCGCCCTGGCCATTATTGTGATCGCGCTGACCCTGCTGCGCCCCCGACTGGACGAAAACGGCAAAAAGGAGGAAAAGACGCCATGCCCTTGAATGCCATGCAGACCCTGGCCTCCATCGCCGTTATGGCGGGGGTAACCTTCCTGACCCGGGCCCTGCCCTTTCTGCTCTTTGACCGGGGGGAGCATCCGCCCGGGCTGGTGCTGTATCTGGGCCGGGTTCTGCCCCCGGCCATCATCGCTATGCTGATTGTCTATTGCCTGAAAGGGGTGTCCTTCGCCGCCCCGGGGGGATGGGTTCCGCCCTTGGCGGCGGGGCTGGCAGCTGTGCTCCTCCACATCTGGAAGGGCAACGACCTGCTCTCCATTTTCGGGGCCACGGTACTCTATATGATATTCGTCCAGGGCGTATTCGCGTAAGGAGGGGCGTCATGCCAAAGGTACTGATTACCGGCGCGTCCCGGGGCATCGGGGCGGCGTCGGCCCGGCTATTTGCCCGGGAGGGCTGGGATGTGGCGGTTAGCTACTGTCACGCCCGCAATCCGGCTTTTTGGGAACTGTCTGAGCTTGGCGTACAAACCGTCCCCATTCAAGCGGATATATCCGTCCCGGAGCAGGCGGAGCGGCTGGTCCGGGAGGCGGAGAGGGCTCTGGGCTCCCTGGACGCGGTGGTCTGCAACGCGGGCGTCGCCCTGCCGCAGCAGCTGCTCACTGACACCACAATCGAGCAGTGGCGCGGCTTGATGTCGGTGGATCTGGACGGTGTGTTTTATACCCTTCGGGCCGCGATCCCCGGCATGGTGCGCCGGAAGCGGGGAGCCATTGTTACGGTTTCCTCCATGTGGGGGGTGACGGGAGGCTCCTGCGAGGCGCCCTACTCCGCGGCAAAGGCGGGGGTGGCCGGGCTGACCAAGGCCCTGGCCAAGGAGCTGGGGCCCTCCAACATCCGGGTGAACTGCGTAGCCCCCGGGGTTGTCAATACGGATATGAACGGCCACCTCTCCCCCCGGGAGCTGGCGGCCCTGGGGGAGGAGGCGCCCCTGGGCCGGATCGGCGCTCCGGATGAAATTGCCCAAGCCATTTTGTTCCTGGCTTCGGAGCGGGCCTCTTTTATTACCGGCCAGGTGCTCCGGGTGGATGGCGGTATGGTGATTTAATAAAAAGTTTGAAGAAATTTTAAGAACCTGGCCTGGTATTTATGGTTGTAAAAGGGCCGAAAACTTGGTATAATAAATCGCCTGAAGAATTGTAAAGTTCCAAATTGTTGCCGGGAGGGGACCATGAGCCGCATCAGCAAAGATGTTGGCGGCTATCGGGGCCGCAGGACCATTACGGATATTTTGAAATTGATCGCGATTGCCCTGGCGGTAATCGTGGTGCTTGTGCTGGCCGGACTGTTCTACCTTCAGAAGTACCTGGTCTATACCGACGAGGGCGTCCGTCTGGAGCTGCCTCCCATCCTCCAGATGTTTCGCCGGGAGGGGAAGGAGCCGGACGCTTCGGCCTCCCTGCCCGACCCCGGCGACATCAGCGTGGTCATTGATTCCGGCAGCGGCACCGGCCAGCCCCCGGCAGAGCCGGAGAAGCCCAGCCTTGCCATCCAGCTGCCGGTGGAAGATGTTCTAAACGGCACCGCCGCGGCCAAGCTGGAGGAGGCCGGGGCCGACACGCTGATCTTGGAGATGAAGGCTCCAGATGGGAAGCTGGCCTGGTATTCGGAGGACTACACCGCCCAGTGGGCGGAGGTAAGCGCTCCCCAGTCCAACAACGACGCCTTGAAGCAGTGGAACGAGGAGGTCTACACCATCGCCCGGGTGTGCTGCTTCCGGGACGACAGCGCCCCCTACTCCCGGAACAAGCTGGCCCTGCGCAAGGGGAACTACAACTGGCGGGACGAATTGGGCCTGCGCTGGCTCAGTCCCGCCCATGAGGAGTCCCAGGAATATATTGCCAACCTGTGCGGCGAGCTGGCAGCCCTGGGCTTTGACGAGATTGTGTTGGAGCAGTGGCACTTCCCCGTGGGTGGGAAGACGGAGAACATCAGCCGTGGCGACCGCTACAACCCCGACGCCTTCACCACTGAGCTGGAGTCCTTCCTCAATCAGGTTGTGGAGGCGGTGAACGGCAGTTCGACGGGGCTGACCACGGTGTCCCTGCGGTTCACCGGCGACATGTTGGGCGAGGGGAGCGCCCTGAGCGGCGTGACCCCCCAGCTGATGCTGCAGTATGGCAACCGGCTCTGGTGTGACCAGGAGAGCCGGTCCGTCCTGCTTGAAGTATATCCGTCGTCGGTGGGGAGCGGGAGGCTGGTGGAGATCGTCCCCCAGGCGGACGAGGACCGCACCCAGTTTCAGGCGGTAATTCCAGAGGAATAGCAGTAAAAGGCGCCCGGCGGGTTTTCCCGCCGGGCACTTTTTTGCGCAAAGAGGGAAATGTGCTAAAAATCCAGGCAAACGCGGGGAATTGTCCGGGTAAAATTGGTGAAAAAGGTCTTGAATTTTTGGGGGAAATTTACTACAATAAACAATAGCGCATTCCTCCATTCTAGCATTGGAAAAAGGTGGTGAAAACATGGCATTGGAAGCGATTCAGACGGTCACCCAGGCGGAGGCGAAGGCCAAGGCCGACCGGGAAGCCGCTGTGGTCCAGGCCAAACAAAAAGTGGCCGACGCCCAGCGGGAGGCAAAACAGGCCGTGGAGCAGGCCAGGCAGCAGGCCCGTGAGGAAGCCCGCCGGATGATGGCAGAGGCGGAGGACAAAGCTGCCAAGCTCACGCAGGAGGAGCTGGCCCGGGCGGCGGCGGACTGCGAGGCGCTAAGGCAAAATGCCCGGGGGCGGCTGGAAGAGGCCGCGCAGCTCATTGTTGGAAGGGTTGTGGAACGGTAATGGCCATAGAAAAAATGAAACGCCTGCGCATGGTGGCCATGGTCAGCGATCGGGAGGAGCTGCTCCGCAAGCTCCAGCATATGGGCTGTGTGGAGATTGTCCAGCCGGAAGCCGATCCAGACGATCCTGTGTGGGCCGCCCTGGTCCGCCCGGAAGGGGGCAGGCTGGCAGCCGCCCACGAAGAGAAGGCCGGGGCTGAACGGGCAGTGGCCGTCCTCAAGCGGTATGCCCCCGCCAAGAGCGGCCTGCTGGCCCCCAAGCCGGAGGTGCGGGAAGTGGATTTCCTGGACGCGGAACGGGCCAGGCAGGCCCGGGAGGCCGCCCGGGAGGTCAACGGCCTGGACCGCCGCCTGGCCGCCATCCGCGGGGAAGCAAACAAGCTGGACGCCCAGAAAGCCATGTTGGAGCCCTGGGGACGGCTGGACCTGCCGCTGGAGACAGGCTCCACCGCTCAGGTAACCATTCAGCTGGGCACTCTGCCTGCCAGCGTCCCAATGGGACAAGCGGAGGGGGAGGTCCAGGCCGCCAGCCAGCTGGCGGAGCTGACCGAGGTGTCTACCGATCCGGACGCCCACTACTGCACCCTGGTGTGCCACGCCAGCGAGGCGGAGGGCGTGCTGGAGGCGTTGAAGGCCCTGGGCTGGTCCCGGGCCAACCTGCGGGACTGGACCGGTACCGCCTCGGAAAACCTGGACCGCCTGCATCGGGAGGAGGAGGCCCTGAAGGCGGAAGCCGCCTCCATTGAGGAGAAGCTGTCCAGCATGGGCGGGCTCAACGCCTCCCTGCGGCAGCTGTCTGATTTGGCCGGGACGGACGCCAGCCGGGAAGAGGCGCGGGCCCGGCTGATGGATACGGGGCAGACCTTCCTGCTGGAGGGCTGGGTTCAGGCCGGCCGCTGGCCGGAGCTGAAGCGGGAGCTGGACCAATATCCCTGCGCCTGCGAGGTGTCCGATCCAGCCCCGGAGGACTACCCCAGCGTTCCGGTGAAGCTGAAGAATCATCCCCTCACCAAGCCTTTGAACATGGTCACCGAGATGTACTCACTGCCCGCCTACGGCACCCTGGACCCAAATCCCCTGATGGCCCCCTTCTTCATCCTGTTTTACGGGATTATGATGGCGGACATGGGGTACGGCCTGCTGATGATTCTGGCCGGGGCCATCGTGTTGAAAAAGAAGAGGCCCGGCGGCACCTTCGGCCACCTGTGCGGGCTGCTGGTGCTGTGCGGCATTACCACGTTCATCATGGGCGCGCTCACCGGCGGCTTCTTCGGTGATTTCCTCACTCAGGTGGTCAAGCTGACCACTGGCGGCGACTTTGCCCTGCCTGCCCTATTCACCCCCCTGGAGGACACCATGATGATCCTTGTGGGGGCCATGTGCCTGGGCTTTGTGCAGATCGTCACCGGCATGGCCATCAGCTTTGTCAGCAAGCTGAAAAACGGCCAGGTGCTGGACGCCGTGTTTGAGGAGGTCACCTGGTGGGTGGTCTTTATCGGGCTGGGCCTGATGATCCTGGGGGTCACGCCTATCGTGCTGGCAATCGGCGGCGTGATGGTAGTGGCCGGGCCCGTCATTCAGAATAAGGGCTTTGGGAAGATTACGGGAATTTTTGGCTCTCTATACAACCATGTGACGGGCTACTTTGGCGACATCCTGTCCTACTCCCGTCTTATGGCCCTGATGCTGGCCGGCTCGGTCATCGCCCAGGTGTTCAACACCCTGGGGGCCATCCCGGGCAACATCGTCATCTTCCTGATTATCTCCTTTGCGGGCAACGCACTGAACTTCGCGCTGAACCTGCTGGGCTGCTACGTCCATGACCTGCGTCTGCAGTGCCTGGAGTACTTCGGCAAGTTCTATCAGGACGGCGGAAGACCCTTCCGTCCCCTGGACCTTAATACCAAATACTACGAAGTAGTGAAATAAGAGGAGGAAAAACATTATGGGTATGGAAAACGTGGATATGATCCAAATGATCGAGCAGAATGCGGCGGCAAGCTCCTTTGTGGGCGCGTTCGGGGGCCTGGCCATTGCCCTGCTGGGCGCCGGCCTGGCTGCGGTGCTCAGCGGCATCGGCTCCGCCAAGGGTACCGGGATTGCCGGCGAGGCCGGCACCGGCCTGCTGTGCGAGGACCCCAGCAAGTTTGGTAAGGTCATGATCCTTCAGGTTATCCCCGGCACGCAGGGCTTGTACGGCCTGGTGGTTTGGTTCTTCGCGGTGTTCCGCATGGGCTTGCTGTCCGGCGCGCTGCCCCAGCTGAGTGTGGCTCAGGGCTGGCAGTACTTTGCCGCCTGCCTGCCCATGGCGCTGGGCGGACTGTTCTCCGCCATCGCCCAGGGCCGCGTGGCCGCCGGGTCCATCAACATCCTGGCCAAGAAGCCCGACGATTGGTCCAAGGGCATGGTGCTGTGCATCACCGTGGAGTTCTACGCCATTTTGTCCCTGCTGGCCTCCATGCTGATGATTATCAACATCAGCGCGTAAGGCGGGGAACAGCCATGGAAGGAATCGAAAAAATCACTGCCAGGATTGCCCAGGACGCTCAGGCCGAGGCCGGCAGGCTGCTGGCGGAGGCCGAAGCGAAGGCCCAGGCCATCCGCGCTGACGCCCAGGCTCAGGCCAGGGAGGAGGCCGGCGGTATCGTGGAGCGGGGCAGAGCTGCTGCCGCCGAACGGCTGGAACGGCTGGCCTCCGCCTCCCAGATGGAGCGGCGCAAGCTGGAGCTGGCCGCCAAGCAGGAGGTATTGGGCGAGGCGTTTGACCTGGCCCTGGAGAAGCTGTGCACACTGCCCGAGAAGGAATACATCAGCCTTCTGACCAAACTGGCCCTGGAGGCGTCCGCCTCTGGCAAGGAGCAGCTCATCTTTTCCCAGAAAGACCGAAATACCGTAGGCAAGCAGGTGGTTATGGCCGCCAACGACGCGCTGCTGAAGGAGCGGGCCCCCGGCCTGCCCGAGGAGGTGGCCAAGTCCAAAATGGGCACCCTGATGGATAAGCTGATCCACAACACGACCGCGATCGTCACCGGCGCAGGCCTTACCCTGTCTGAACAGACGCGGGACATCAAGGGCGGCTTTATCATGGTGGACGGCGACGTAGAGATTAACTGCGCCTTCGAGACACTGGTCCGCCTCCAGCGGGAGCAGATGGAGAAGAAGGTTGCGGACGCTCTGTTTCAATCGTAAGGAAGGGGGCATTTGATTTGTCCCACCGCAAAAAAGATACTGACTATCTGGCCATCTCCGCCCGGATCCGGGCGATGGAAAACCGGCTGCTGAGCCGGGAACGGATGGACCGGATGATCGAAGCCCGGGATGAAGCCGAGGCAATGAAGATTCTGGCCGAGTGCGGCTACAACGAGGCCGTCGGCCTGGACGGCGCCCTGGCCCAGGCCCGTGCCGAGGTTTTCAAGGACATGGAGCAGGGGGCGCCGGACCCCCGGCTGGTAGAAGTATTTCAGATTAAATACGACTACCACAACGCCAAGGCAATCCTGAAAGCCCAGGCCATGGGGAGCGACCCCCAGCGGCTGCTGCTGGCCGGGGGCCGTTACGACCCCCTCTGGCTGTGGGACGGCTGGAAGCGGGAGGCCCTGAGCGGCGTCAGCGAAGCATTTCGCCGCAGCTTGGAGCAGGCAAAGGCCGCCTTGGCCGAGGGAGGCGACCCCCAGCAGGCTGATCTGATTCTGGACCGGGCCTGCTATGGCGAAATGGCCCGGCTGGCCAGTGAACTGCAAAGCCCCTTCCTTCAGGGCTACGTCAGGCTGGCCGTGGATGTGGCCAATCTGCGCGCGGCTGTCCGCGTGGCCCGCATGGGCCGGGAGGGCGAGTTCCTGCGGCAGGTGCTGCTACCCGGCGGGAACATCTCCGAGCAGTCGATTGCCGGCGCCCGGGGGGACGCCCTGGGCGAGGTGTTCCGGTCCGGGCCTCTGGCCCAGGCCGCGGACCTGGGGGCCAGGCTGGCCCAGCCGGGTGGGGGTTCCCTCACAGCTTTCGAG
The DNA here is from genome assembly GCA_947383275.1 of uncultured Bacillota bacterium. Taxonomy (GTDB): domain Bacteria; phylum Bacillota; class Clostridia; order Oscillospirales; family Oscillospiraceae; genus Lawsonibacter. The sequence continues at coordinate 1,527 of CANDCW010000050.1, read as the reverse complement.
CGGGAGTGCGACAATGCCCTCACCGCTTACCTGGCCGCAGCCCGCCGCATCCCCTTCGGGGAGGAGGCGGTCATCGGCTACTTGTACGCCAAAGAGCTGGAGTTTACCGCCATCCGGGCCATTTTTGCCGGGCGGGCGGCGGGGCTGGATGGGGATACCATCCGTTCCCGGCTCCGGGAAACCTATGTGTAAGGGGGTTGGGTAGGCATGTATAAAATCGCGGTCATGGGCGACAAGGACAGCGTCCTGGGCTTTAAGGCCCTGGGACTGGAGGTCTGCCCTGTGGAATCCCCCGACCAGGGCCGGGAGGCCCTCCACCGCATGGCGAAGGAGAACTACGCCATCATCTATATGACTGAGCAGCTGGCCGCCCAGCTCCCCAACGAAATTGCCCGGTATAAGGATGCCCTCACCCCCGCCATCATCCTCGTCCCCGGCAAGGAGGGCTCCCTGGGCATCGGCATGGCCAATGTCAAGACCGCCGTGGAACGGGCGGTCGGAGCGGATATACTGTAATTCTCAATTTGTCCCAAATCGGAGCCCAGCGAAGCGGGCCTGATTTGGAGAGGAGGCGCGGCGAAGCGGAGTGGATACCCGGCGAAAGCCGGGTGGAGCGGAGTGGAGCTTGTGCCGACGAAGAAAGAAGGTTTTAACGCCTATGGGAAAAATCGTTAAGGTCTCCGGCCCGCTGGTGGTGGCCACCGGCATGGAGGAGGCCAACATGGCCGACGTGGTCCGTGTGGGCGAGCAGCGCCTGATCGGTGAGATCCTCACCATGACCGGCGGCTCCGCCTCCATCCAGGTCTATGAGGAGACCTCCGGCCTGGGCCCCGGCGCCGACGTGGTCACCACCGGCGCCCCCCTGTCCGTGGAGCTGGGCCCCGGCCTGATCGAGAATATCTACGACGGCATCCAGCGCCCGCTGGAGGTTATCATGCAGAAGGTTAAGGGCAACAACCTGCCCCGCGGCGTGGAGGTGCCTGCCCTGGACCGGGACAAAAAGTGGGACTTTACTGCCACAGTGCAGCCCGGCGCAAAGGTGGTGGGCGGCGACATCATTGGTACCGTCCAGGAAACGAACTCCATCCTTCACAAGATCATGATCCCCCCCCGCATGAGCGGCACCATCGAGTCGATTCAGTCCGGTTCCTTCACAGTGCTGGACAAAATTGCCGTTCTGGTGGACGAAAAGGGCGCGAAGCATGAGCTGACCATGATGCAGAAGTGGCCCGTCCGCGTGGGCCGGCCCTACAAACACAAATATCCCCCTGTCATTCCCCTTCAGTCCGGCCAGCGGATTGTAGACACCTTCTTCCCCGTGGCCAAGGGTGGTACCGCAGCCATCCCCGGCCCCTTCGGAAGCGGCAAGACCGTGATGCAGCACGCCCTGGCCAAATGGTCCGATGTGGATCTGGTGGTCTATATCGGCTGCGGCGAGCGCGGCAACGAGATGACCGACGTGCTGCGGGAGTTCCCCGAGCTGGTGGACCCCCGCACCGGCGAGACGCTGATGAAGCGCACGGTGCT
>CANDCW010000049.1 GCA_947383275.1 uncultured Bacillota bacterium | reverse complement strand
TCCGCACCAATGACGTGGGCGTGGGCGCCACCGGCAAGGGCGTGCTGACCCAGGTCTTCGTGGACCCCGACGAGGGCGCCAACGGCCTGATCACCATCGCTGTCATCAACACCTACCTGGCCATCGCCGAGGAGGACTTTGACGACCGTACCGACGACGTGGACTTCCGCGTTTACGGCATCGAGCCCATCCCCAACTTCCGCGACGAGTATTGGAAGACCGCCAACATCTCCAACTCCAAGCCCACCGACGAGAGCTCCATCTTCAAGCTGGAGCTGGAGGACTTCCCCGAGATCGCTGATGTGAAGGAGAGCGACGCCCACCTGGTCACCGTGGCCAAGGGCGAGGTCCAGACCCTCTCCGCTCCCGAGATCCTGTCCACTGTCCAGATCTCCTCCTTCAAGCAGGGCGACTGGATTGTCACCGGCGGTACTCAGTATGACTTCGCCAGCGCCGCCGAGTTCGAGATGGACACTCTGTACGACTACACCGCCACCGATAATGCCGTGGTCAACCTGAAGGACATCAACTACAATGTCTATCTGGACAAGTACGGCTACGCCATCGGCGTGGAGGAAGTCGACCGTGTGGACAACTACATGTTCATCACCGGCGTTGACACCAACACCGTCAACCGCTATGCGGTGCAGGCTGACGCCTCCGCCATCTTCCTGGACGGCACCATGGAAGCGGTCAAGATCGACATGAAGGCCGCCCGTGATCTGGTTGACCAGTCCACCTACAATGCCCTGGTAGGCACTGATGCCGAGATCCAGGATAACGTCAAGGGCGGCTCCCTGATCAACAAGTGGTTCACTTACACTGTGGGCAACGACGGCGTGTACGAGGTTGTCCTGGTTGGCGACGACGTGGCCGTGGACAAGGGCGCCCGCGCCGGCCAGTTCCGCACGCTGACCACCAAGGACGAAAACATCCCCTATGGCGCCGGCTTCGCCGCCCTGGGCACCCCCAGCCACGGCGTGGACGAGATTGGCCGCAAGAGCATCGCCCTGCGCGGCGCTGACACCGCCAACTCCACCTGGTACAGCGTCTACGGCGATGACCAGTCCGTGTACATCACCGCCGAGCTGGAGACCATCCAGGACGCCAACGGCGACAGCAACTACCACGTCAACATCATCAGCGGCGTGGACAACGTGGCCGTGGGCATCGACGAGGCCAGCATCGACGTCTGGAGCAAGGACGCCGCCATGGCTAAGAACAAGCCCGCCAGCGGGACCACCGTTGCCACCGCTTACGGCTCCTACGTCCTGTTTGACGACGACGGCGACATCATCGGCGCGGTCGTAGTGGGCGAGGACTCCGGCGCTACCACCAACCTGGTCTACACCCACAAGAGCTCCATCGAGAGCGAGACCGACAACAACGCCTCCGGCAGCAGCACCAAGGCCAACTCCAGCAAGGGCGACTACACCTGGACCCGCAAGGTCGTCTCCAACGGCGAGGAAGTCCTGCTCACCGAGGTGGGTTCCGGCCTGTCCAAGCTGAAGAGCATGCTGCCCAACACCTGGTACGTTGTCAAGTACAACGCCAAGGGCGAGGTCAAGAACGTCTATCCCGCCTGGGATATCGACAAATACAAGGGCCTGATCTCCGCTGACGCCAAGAACGAAAAGAACGACGTTAAGCGCCTGGAGGACCAGTACGTCAACGATATCGAAGAGCTGAACACCGCCACCAACGAGAACAGCCTGGTGCTGTACGAGGTTGGCCAGTGGAACACCCTCACGAACGATCTGCGCGTGGGCAGCATCAACATCCTGAAGACCAAGCCCTCCGTGGACAACCACACCTTCTATGTAAAGAACGACACCAACACCGGCGTGCACCAGGGCTTCCGCGTGGCTGACGACGTAAAGACCGTCTTCATCCAGTACAACAACAACGACTGGACCACCACCTACGAGTCCGGCTACAGCCGCCTGGAGAAGGTCGTTGACCGCATGCACGATCACGACGAGAAGGGCAACTGGGGCGGAGAGTCCAACCTCTATCACTATGAGCTCAGCGCCGTGATGGAGAACGGCAAGGCCGTTGTAGTGGTCATCCGCGACCGCAACAACGCCGGCGCCAACATCGGCCCCGTTACCGGCAAGTACACCGTCAAGTTCCAGCCCGGCTTCTGGTCCGACGAGCGCAACGTGTTCTATGTCGGCGTTAACAAGCTGGACGAGAACGACATCACCAACTACAACGCCAACCTCGACTCCTTCCGCGTGCCCGCCAACGGCAGCGTCCAGGTGGTGCGCAAGAACGCCACCGACGAGCGCTACGACGAGGACGTGCGCGGCATGGACGGCTACAACCGCGCCATGATTATCGGCGAGTATGACAACAAGGCTCTGGGCTATGTCATCGGCACCGTGAACAACACTGGCCGCGTGCTGGACTTCACCGTGTGGGGCGACTGCACGCTGTACCGGCCCACCTACTTTGCTCTGCCTGCCACCCTGACGCCCAAGTCCACCGTTGCCGGCTTTACCCCCAACGACGCCGGCGAGAAGATCTTCATTACCGACAGCGTGTACGAGATGGTCATCCGCAGCACCCTCACTGGTGAGGACGACCTGAAGTTCGTTGCGGGCAGCACCTACACTGTGACCGTCAAGGTCCAGGGCGTCTCCGGCGTTCAGACCTTCGACGTCGCGTGCGAGCGCAACGGCATCGTGTCCGTTGATGTGAAGGTTCCCACCAACCTATATCAGGGCGATAACATTGACGTTACCGTCACTGACGTCAAGCTCTACAAGGCTGGCGACCCCAAGCCTCCCGTGGTTGAGGACAAGGACGTTTCTGTTACCTTCGGCGGCAACGCCAAGCAGGGAGATAACTACACCGTCTCCGGCCTGGTCGATGGCAAGATTCCCGCTGGCGGAAAGCTGACCATTGTAGGCAAGCCGAATGTCGTGGTTCACTGCGACAAGGGCGCCAAGGCTGAGGGCGTTACGGGCACGGAAGTCAAGGCCGGCCCCGGCGTCTACAAGGAGTGGACCGTGACGCCTGACGGCACCGAGACCACCATCAACATCGTGGTCAACAAAACCAAGCTCGGCGTGATCCAGGATGTGGACGGCGGCTTCGGCCTGGGTACCGTGGAGGACACCAGTGAACCCGCCGGGATGCAGATGGCCAGGATGGCCGTCCGCACCGACGCCCCCGAGATTGACGGCGAGTGGCTGAAGTTCTCCTTCACCGATCTCAATGGGAACAAGCAGACCATGGTCGCCTGCTTGTACACTAAGCCCAGCGGCGTAACCGCTTACTGGTTCGGAAAGGACGCCACCCGGGAGGCCCTGGAGGCCCTGGTTGCTGCCAGCGAAGCCGGAGCCTTCAATCCGGAAATCGACCCGAACGGCCCCTCCCAGGAGGATAAGGACAAATACAACGGCAAGGACGATCCCAAGCCTCCCACTCCCGATAATAAGACCTGGACCCTGACCCTCGCCAATTATCTGGCTGAGAATCCGGATGACATTGAGGTGTGGGTGGATGCCCGCACTGGAGAGCAGGAGCTTGTGGAGCCTTATGTCAGCACAAGCGGAAACCACGAGCTGGAGTACAAGATTCCCAAGGGCGCAAAGGTATTTCTACATGACGCCAATGCTAATTGGGCCCACTTCGACACTCCCGCCGCCGGTACATCGACTATTGCTGGAGACAAACCCTACGGCTATAAAGTGGGTAACGACACCTATATGGAAGTGAGCCGGGTGTGGGCGTTCAATGGCGCCGCTTCTGCTGCGCAGCTGGAGTTCGAGATGAATGAGGATCTCACTTTGGACCTCATCGCCAAGAACACGTTTGCCAATGGCTATCCCGCCTACCCTGTCACTGTCCACGATGGCGTTAAGGTTACGCTGGAGTATAAGGACAGAGACAAGGAGACTCAGACCAAGGTTCTGGAGGGCGAGGGCGACCACTTCTTCGTACCTTACACTTATAAAGATGAGTCGGAGAAGCTGCCCGATAACGTCTCTGAAATGATCAAGTTTACCATTAACAAGACCGGCACCGAGGTGCGTGGTACGTCCACCGAGGGCAAGTATGTTTCCGCGGCCATCGTTTCGGCCAGCGGCTGGGCCAAGGACTTTGAGGTAACCGGCTTTAGCCTCAGAGAGCCTCTGAACCTCTACTCCACCACCAAGGTAAGCACTACCCAGGTAGAGTTTGAGACCAGCGAAGGGCTGGCCAAGGCTGACGCCCGGACCAACTATGTGCACTACGGTGAGGACCTCACCCTGTCTCACGCCTATCTGAGCGCGGAGGGCGCCAAGGCTGCTGACGACGCTTTCATCAACCTCACTAAAGATCAGATCACCCGGGCTTATTTTGCCAAGGAGGCCGGCGATCCCAATGTGATTACCGATGGTGTCTTTGCCGTTGGTTCTGAGGACGCCAACCTCTACGGCACTGTCAAGTTCACCCTGGGCAAGGGCGTTAAAGCCACCCTCTGTCAGTACGATCCCGACCAGACACAGGGGACCGCAGGCGCGACCGCGTTCCCAGCGATTGGTGACGACAGCGGTTATGCTGCTGTAGGGATGGATAAGGCGCAGATAATCAGTGCGACCACAACCGCTGACAGAACCTTCTACATGGCCAGCATGGAGAAACACACGGGGAACACGCCCGGTCAGCCTGTTGTGGGTACCGGAAAGGTCGTCGGTCTTGCCGCCCTGAGGTTCGAAGCAATTGACAAAGTCAACCACGCGGTTGTGGACCCCGCCAAGGCGGACTATGAGAAGTGTAAGTATGACGGGGTTTACGAGTGGGCGACGCACCTGAACACCTTCGCCAGCGAGACCTTCAACGGCGGCAGGTGGGAAGCCTGGACAAAGGTTGTTGCTGGGGACAACAGGATTGACGAAGCGTACATCATGCGCGGCGACAGAGAACCCGGACTCGTGTTCAACGATCTGTATGAGATCGGCAGCAAGGCGCTGCGTGACGCGCTTGAGAAGGACGCATTCACTTACGCGCGTGCGTTCAAGGAGGAAGCCAAGACCTTCTACATCGATCCTGATGTGGGAGAGCGGATCTCCATCATCACTGGAAGCGGCAATCCTGACAATGAGATGCTGGTTGCAAACGACGAGCCTCTGATGGAGACGCCCCACGACTGGTATGAGGAGCAGGAGCACAACAAGCACCTCTGTGGTGACATTATTGTTGGCACCGAGAAGATCGAGCTGAAGGTTGTTGCAAAGCCCTAAGGACGGAAGAAACTTGAGCTAAGCAAACACACCGTTTGGTCCTACTCATCCCCGGGCCCGCAAGGGCCCGGGGCCCTTTTGTTACACGGACTGGTCGTAGAGGGTAATCATCTGGTAGGTGATGCCGGTGCGGTTGGCGATCACCCTGGCGCTTGCGCCGCTGCTCTTGGAGACCAGGGTGGCGCTGTTCCCGGACCAGGACACACCCACGGCGTAGGTGCTGTCCGAGTGGTTGTAGGCGACGGTGGCGCCGTACCCGATGGCGAGCTGGGCGTCCCCGGCGATGAAGAAGATTGCCGGCCTGCGCGGGAAGGTGTGGGTGCGGGTTCCCTCGCCGGTGCCGGTGTAGGTGGATACCACCACCTGGCAGTTGCCTTTTTTCGTCAGCGCGTCCCCCTGCCCGGACACCGTGGCAGACAGGGTGTCCAGCCTGCTTTTCAGCTCAGCCAGCGCCGCGGTGGAGGCCTTTCCGTCCATGCGGCCGTCCATCGCGGCAATAGCGGCGTCGATTTTGGCGTTGTCCCCGTTGAATTCGCTGCGCAGGACCTTGTCGCTGGGTTCCCACTGGCACAGCCCGTAGTTTGATGTATAATTGCTTGCCATAAAGATTCCTCCTTGTATTGTCGGGCCCCTTGGGCCTCTACCCAATACAAAAAAACGCCCCGGAGTGGGACGTTTTCATACATTTATTGGAAATGAGGGCGCAGTGCGCCCTTTTTATGCGTAAAAAAGGACACCCCTTCAGGATGTCCTTCACCTGGGCCAAGACGGTAAAATCGGTTTTTCTTTTAGGGACGCGCCCAAAACCAAATCGAAGCCCAGCGAAGCGGGTTCTATTTGGAGAGGAGGAGCAAGGGAGAGGTGCGGATGGCATTTTTGCAAAAAAATGCCGGAGCAAAGCGGACTTTGCTCCGGCGTGGTGACCCGTCGGGGATTCGAACCCCGGACCCACGGCTTAAAAGGCAGTTGCTCTACCGACTGAGCTAACGGGTCGCACATTATTTGGCAGGGATGGCTGGACTCGAACCAGCGGATGAGGGAGTCAAAGTCCCTTGCCTTACCACTTGGCTACACCCCTATCGTTGGGGAAGGAAAGGCTTGAGCCGGAGCAGAAGCTCCGGCCCTGCCGCCTTTCATGTGGGGTGGGTAAAGGGACTCGAACCCTCGACACCCGGAACCACAATCCGGTGCTCTAACCAACTGAGCTACACCCACCATATCACTGATGCCGGCCACACCTGAGCTGGCTGGTACGCCTGAAGGGACTCGAACCCCCGGCCCGCTGCTTAGAAGGCAGCTGCTCTATCCACCTGAGCTACAGGCGCATATGGAGCGGGTGATGGGAATCGAACCCACGCGACCAGCTTGGAAGGCTGGGATTCTACCATTGAACTACACCCGCATGGACGGTACACCCTCACATCAGCTTTTGAATATTATCATATTTTTCCCATGCTGTCAAGAGCAAAACGAAGTTTTAGTTCCTTTTCTTTCAAGCAAGGGAGAGGCGACTGCCCGGCGGTCAGCCCAGCGCCCCATCGCAGAAGGCACAGCAGTCCACGCCGCCGATACGCCTCACCAGGGGCGGGAGGTAGCGCTCAGTCCGGGTGATGCACCGGGGATTGCGGCAGACGGGCGCCGTCCCAATCTCCACCGGCTCTGTCCGCTCCAAGCGGGGCTGGTTTGCCAGGTCGGCCAGCAGGGACATGCGGGCAAACATGCCGTAGCGTGCCTGCCGGAAATAGGCTGCCCTGGGGTCGTCGTCCACGTCCACGGCAATTTCGTCCACCCGGGGCAGGGGGTGCATCACCAGCATGTTTTCCTTGGCCCGCTCCAGCTTGCGGCGGGTCAGAATATAAACTCCCTTGTTCCGCTCATACTCCAACGGGTCAACAAAGCGCTCCCGCTGGATACGGGTCATGTACAACACATCCAGCTGGGGGATGACCGCCTCCAGGCCGGTAACCTCGGTAAAGCGCATGTTATTTTCCCGCATAAAGGAACGCATATAATCGGGGACGGCCAGCTCCCGGGGAGAGATGAGAAAAAACTGAATGTCTTGAAACTTGGCCAGCGCCTTGATAAGGGAGTGGACCGTGCGGCCGTTTTTCAAGTCGCCGCACAGGCCCACGGAAAGCCCGTCCACCCGGCCCAGCAGGCGGGTGATGGTGGTCAGGTCGGCAGTAGTCTGTGTGGGGTGCATGTGGCCGCCGTCTCCGGCGTTGACCACGGGCACATGGGAATACAGCGAAGCGGCCTTGGCCGCACCTTCCCAGGGGGTGCGCATGACCACCACGTCGGCGTAGCCGGACACCATTTTGATGGTGTCCTTCAGTGTCTCGCCCTTGGCCACCGAGGAGGAATTGGGATCGGCAAACCCGAATACCGTCCCGCCCAGACGGAGCATCGCGGTTTGAAAGGAGAAATTGGTACGGGTAGAAGGTTCATAAAACAAGGAGGCCATTACTCTGCCCCGGCAGGCATCGATATAGCTCCGGGGATCGTCCATAATTTTGCCGGCCCTTGCGTACAGCTCGTCCCACTCCTGCCGGGACAAGTCCCCAAAATCAATCAAGTGCCGCATTCCTCTGCCCCCTCTTTCCATATTTCTTCCCGTTATTTTACTATAAACTGATCCATTTCGCAAGGGCCACTTTATCAAACCGGCACTCTGGCGGAATGGCACCCATTTTCTTCCTTGCGCCTTGTAAAAAACGGTGATATAATCCTATTGCAGTTTCCGATCCGCTGTAAAAAAGGAGTGTTGCTTCATGAAACGAACGCGGCGTTTCACATCCGTCATTCTCTGTATTCTATTGGCCCTGGCACTAGCTGTGCCCGCTGCCGCCCACTGCTGTCATGGCGGCAGATCCCGGGGGCATCACGGCGGCAGGCAATGGGTGCAGACCGTTGTCTCTGTCTGTACCCTTGAGAATTGCTCCATAGAGGGCCAGCATGTCCACAACGGTGTGCTTTACTGTGGCTATGCCCACGAAAGCGGCCTGTGCGACAATGCCTGCTGCGCCCTATGCCCTCTGGCGGACTGCGAAACCCCGGGCCGGCACGTCCACGGGTTGTCCACCTACTGCGGTTACCACCATGAGGACGGCTTCTGCGATGGCGCCTGCCGCGCCCTATGTCCCTATGAGGATTGCGATCTCACCGGCCGGCATGTCCACAGCGGTGAGTCCTACTGCGGCTACGCCCATGAAAGCGATTTCTGTGACGGCGCCTGCCGCGCCTTATGCCCCTATGAAACCTGCGCTATCGCGGGCCGTCACCTTCACGGCACCACGTCCTACTGCGGCTGTGCCCATGAAAGCGGTTTCTGTAACGGCGCTTGTGCGGTTGCCGCCCCCTGCGGCGGCTGCTGCCACGGATAAATGTATAAACCCCCTTCAATTCCACACCCTAACAGGGAGGATTGGAGGGGTTATTTTGACTTGGTTTTGGAGCTTTATGGCCTACAGCTTTCTTGGCTTCCTGCTGGAGGCGGTCTTTGCCAAGCTGTCGGGCGGACGGCCTGACCGGAAGGGGCTGCTGGTGCTTCCGCTGTGCCCGGTGTATGGCGCGGGGGCCTGCCTGATTCTGGCGCTGCCGGGATGGGTGGATGAGCGCCCTTGGGCACTGTTTGTGCTGGCCAGCCTGGCCGCCACGACGGCGGAGTATTTGGCCGCTTTGTATCACGAGCGGGTGCTGGGGGTGTCCTTTTGGAACTACGGCGGCCTGCCCGGCAGCATCCAAGGCAGGGTATGCCTGCCCTTCTCCCTGGCCTGGGGCGTCCTGTCACTAGGGCTGGTGTACGGGCTCCACCCGTTTCTGGCCCCCTGGTTGGCCCGTGTTCCCGTTCCGGTGGGCCTGGCGGCCCTGGCCACGCTGCTTACAGACGCCGCACTCACCGCCGCGCTGCTGCGCCGGAGCGGCGATACGGCCAGCCTCCGGTGGTACAGCCGGTAAAAAAATGACCGCCGGTCCACAGGCCGGCGGTCATTTTTGGCTTACTCCTCGTAGTCGTCGTACTCGTCAACATGGGCGGAACGCTGCAGCTTGCCCTTGACATTGCCGCACACCTCGGCGAGGCCGTCCCAGTAAGCGATGACGGCGCACACAACCGCTGCGGCAGCCAGGGACAGTGCTACGATCTTCAGTACAAAGCGGGCAACTTTCATGGTTGTACCTCCTCTGAAAAACTGTTGTTTTCAGTGTACACGATTACGGAGAAAATTACAATCGTTTTTGGTAAAAATTAATTTATTTTTCGGTAGCGCCCCCCGGCCTCCGGAGACACGCCCCGCTCCTCCATCAGCTGCTCCACAGTGACAAAGCAGTACCCTTTCGCCAGAAGGGCGTCCACAATACGCAGCGCAGCCTGGGCAGAGCTGGGGAACAGGTCGTGGAGGAGGATAATGTCGCCGTCGGACACATGCTCCACTACAGCGGCCACAATCCGGTCCACGTCGCTGTCTCTCCAATCCTCCGGGTCCACCGACCACAGAATGATAGGCCCGCCGCACCAGTCCTCCGCGCGTTTGTCAATCAGCCCATAGGGCGGGCGGAGCCAGTAGTTCCCGTCTCCCAGCAGATTTGCAATGAGGGCTCGGGTCTTCCCGACCTGAAGGTCGAAGTCCCGCCGGGACAGCCCCTTCAGTTCCACATGGTCAAAGGTGTGGATGCCAATTTGATGGCCCTCCGCGGCCATGCGGCGGACCAGGTCCTCATTGCCGGGAATGCGGCTGCCCACAAGGAAGAAGGTTGCGGGCGCCTCCCGCAGCGCAAGGCCGTCCAGCAGGGGGCCGGTGGTGGAGGACCGGGGTCCGTCGTCAAAGGTGAGGGCCACCAGAGGCGGGCGGTCCACCGTCATCTCAACGGCGGAGTCCGCAGGCAGGACCCGGCCGGGCCCGGAAAGGGCCATCAGCAGGACCGGCACGCAGGCAAACAGCGCAAATTTCTTCCAATTCACCGCCACACCATCTCCTCGACGCATTTGCTGTCAGTATGTGCGGCGCGGGCAAAAACTTACGATGAAAAATTTTTCTTTTTCCGGTTGGGAACATCGTCCCGCCCTACCAGATAGTCCAGGCTGACATGATAAAAGTCGGCAATCTTTATTAACGTGTCGATTTGTATGTTGATTTTTCCCCTCTCATAGTCAGAATACGTGTTAGGCTTGACATGCAGGTAATTTGCAAGCTCAAGCTGCTTTTTGTCATGATCTTCCCGCAGATCCCGAATCCGTGGAAACAGCACGCTATCACCCTAAAAAAATATATAATGTCGGTGTTACCGATATTGACAAACCTCGGTATCACCGAATATAATGTCATAGAGGTGATAGTATGCCCGATTACAGAGAGATGTATCTGGACTTGTTTAGAGCCAGCGAGGAGGCGCTGGATATCCTGATTGCCGCCCATCGGCGATGCGAGGAGATGTACCTCTCTTCCCAGCAGGAAGAGAGGTCACAGGCGGAGAAAAGGGCCGGGGAGTAACTTCCCCGGCCCCCTGTTTTCAGGCGTTCTTTAGGTGCGGCTGTCTTAGATCTGCGGCATTGAGCTTCCGTCCTCACTGCTTCGGCACGGTTCTGGTGATGGTGGCCTTGGGGTCCTCGGTGTCGAAGACGGTCTTGGCGGCAGCGGCCAGGCCGGCAATGCCCTGGAGCTCGCTGGGGATGATAATCTTGGTCGCCTTGCCGTTGGCGGCGGCCTGGAACGCCTCCAGCGCCTTGATGGTCAGCACGCCCTGCCCAGGAGCGGCCTCGTTAATGAGGCGGATAGCATCGGCGGTGGCCTGCTGGACCTTCATAATGGCCTCGGCCTCGGCTTCGGCTTCCAGAATCTTGGCCTGCTTGGCGCCCTCGGCCTGGAGAATGGCCGCCTGCTTGGCGGCATCGGCCCGGAGGATCGCGGACTGCTTTTCACCCTCGGCCACCAGAATCTGGGACTGCTTCTGGCCCTCGGCCTGGAGGATGGACTCCCGGCGCTCCCGTTCAGCCCGCATCTGCTTTTCCATAGACTCTTGAATATCGCGGGGGGGCATGATATTCTTCAGTTCCACCCGGTTGACCTTAATGCCCCAAGGGTCGGTGGCCTCGTCCAAGAGGGCGCGCATTTTGGTATTGATGTGGTCGCGGCTGGTAAGGGTCTGGTCCAGCTCCAGGTCGCCGATGATGTTTCTCAAGGTGGTGGCGGTGAGATTCTCAATGGCGGACATGGGGTTTTCAATGCCATAGGTATACAGCTTGGGGTCGGTAATCTGAAAGTAAACCACCGAGTCGATCTGCATGGTCACATTGTCCTTGGTAATAACCGGCTGCGGGGCAAAGTCCACCACCTGTTCCTTCAGAGAGACATTCTTGACGATCCGCTCCACGATGGGCACCTTAAAGTGGACGCCCGCGTCCCAGACGCAGCGGAAGGTGCCCAGCCAGGTAATTACGTAGGCCCGGGATTGGGGGACAATACGTACAATGCTGGCCAGAAGCGAGAATAAAACGATAGCAATGACAATGACAATAATGGTTGGGATCAGGTATTCCATAGTGCTTGCTCCTCCTTATTTTTACAATCTATGCGGTTTCTACGATTACCTTTACGCCCTCAATGCGCAAAATCTTTACGTCCGTCCCGGCGGGAATGACAACATCCTGCGCGGACCGGGCGGTCCAGATCTGGCCGTTCACCTTGACCTGGCCCTGGGCCTGGGTATTGTCAATGGCCTTGATAACCAGGGCGGAAGCGCCGATCACCCGGTCGGCGTTGGTGGCGGACAGCTTCGGCTTGAGGTACTTGCTGCTCAGCGGTTTGAACAGGGCCAGCGCCAGGGCGGATACCCCCAGAAACACCCCAATCTGCAGCCAAAGCCCGGCCCCCAGGGCCGTGGCAAACAGCGCGGCCAGCGCCCCCACGGCAAACCAGACTGAGACCAGCCCCACCGTTACCGCCTCGCCGACGGCAAAGGCGATAAACGCGATCAGCCAAAAAATCGTCAAATGCACAGCAACTCCTCCTTTCAGTTCCATGGCTACAATCCCGCATCTTTATCATATCACATCCTCGTGAAAATTACCACTGTGCCGGAGGATTTTTTAATTGCTTCTATTTGTCAACCCCGGACCGGGACGGCTGGGGCAGTTCCTCCAGCGCTGCGGCCAGACGGCGCCGGTAGGCGGATACAGCCTCCTTGGGCCCCGCCAAGGTGACGCTGCCGTCCAAGCCCAGCAGCCAGCCAAAAAACTGCGGGCTGATGATCACCGGCAGTGTGACGGTAAAGTGCTCTTCCCCCTCGGGGGCGAGAATGATATCCTGCCCGAACCGGTCCCACACCAGATGAGCCTTATCCCGGCGGCCCCGGAGCGTCACCCTGACCTCCTGGCCGCTGTACATGCCAAAGTGCTTCTGGCCGTACTCAGCCAGCTGAAAATTGGGATACTGGTCCTGGCCCTCCCGGTCCAGGGCGGTGACCACAATCTCAGTCATTTTGTCCACCCGGTAGTGGCGCAGCTCCCGGCGGTTGTGGTCGAAGGAAACCATGTAGTAGTTCTCGCTGTTCCAGATCAGGCCGTAGGGGGAGGCCACATACCGCCTGCCCCCCTGACGGTACACCTTCTGCCGGGCGATGTCGTAGTCAAAATATTTGAAGGTAATGGCCTTCCGGCCGGCAATGGCGGTATGGAGCTTGTCCACGTTGTAGTAGATGCTCTCGTTCATAACTTTAATGCGCCGGTCAACGTACACCTGCCGCTGAAGCTGGCCTGCCTGGTGGACGCTGGCCAGCCGCTCCAGCTTGCGGATCAGGGTGTCGCTCTTCTTCTGGGTGAGGAAGCGGGAGGACTGGACCGCGTCCATAAGCAGCTTCACCTCGGGCAGTTCAAAATCCCGCTCCCCCACAAACCAGCCGGGGGTCTTGCCCTTCCGGGACTGAATATCCAGGCCGAACAGGCGGAGGGCCTCCAGGTCGTCGTAGATGCTTTTGCGCTCCGCTTTGATGTCCTGGCGGGCCAGCTCCTCAATGATCTGGGGGACGGTGAGAGGGTGTTCTTCATCGGTTTTCCGCAGGAGCAGGCGGTAAAGAAAGAGCAGCTTGGTCTTTTGATTACAGCTTTTCGGCATCATGGTATCCTCCTTTCTAATTTTCACGTCCAGCATAGCAAAACCGTTGTCCTATAAACCGGACTTTTCTCAAGTGTACCATATTTTGCGGCCTCAAGCAAGAGTGAAACCGTCCCACCCGAGCCATACTAACCGTTACCAACTGACGGAAGGATGATTGCTTTGAAAGCTGTCATTATGGCGGGCGGGGAAGGGAAGAGGCTGCGCCCCCTGTCTCTGGGCGGCCCCAAGCCCATGACGCCTCTGCTGGGCAGGCCGGTGATGGAGCACATCATCGGCCTGCTGAAGGACCATGGAATCAACGACATCTGCGTCACCCTGTGCTACAAGCCGCAGGCGGTGATGGACTACTTTGGAAGCGGGGAGCGGCTGGGGGTTCAGCTCACCTATTATACGGAAGAGGAGCCCCTGGGAACAGCGGGCAGTGTAAAAAACTGTATGGGCCGCCTGGGAAACGAGGACTTCCTGGTCATCAGCGGGGACTGCGTCTGCGATCTGGATTTGTCCCGGCTGGTAGAATTCCATCGGGAGCGGGGGGCGCAGGCGACCCTGGGGTTGTACCGCCACCCAACCCCCCTGGAATACGGACTGGTGCTCACCGATGAGGACGGCAGGGTGGAGCGCTTTGTGGAAAAACCCGGCTGGGGCCAGGTGTTCACCGACCAGATCAACACCGGCATCTATGTGCTGTCCCCCGCGGCCATGGACCGGGTGCCCCGGGACACGGTGTGGGATTTCGGCAAGGACCTGTTTCCCACCCTGCTCCGGGAGGGGGCGCCCATCTTCGGCCTGCCCCTGGAGGGCTACTGGTGCGACATGGGGGACTGCGGGGCCTATCTGGGCTGCGTCTGCGACGCCCTGTCGGGCAAGGTGAAGCTGGACATGGGCCTTCCCAAGCGGAAAGCCGGGATCTGGTCGGCCCAGCCCATTCCCCAGGGGCTGAACCTGGTCCCCCCCTGCTGGATCGGCGAGGGGGTGTCTCTGGGAGCGGGCTGCCTCATTGGCCCCCACGCGGTCCTGGACACGGGCGTCCGCATCGGGGAGAAATCCATGGTCCAGCGCTCTATTTTGCTGGAATCCGCCGCCGCCGGGCCCCGGACCACGCTGTACGGGGCCATCCTCTGCCGGGACGCCTCCGCCCGAGCGGGGGCCGTTCTCAACGAGGGGACCGTCCTGGGCGAAAACGCTCTGGCGGAGGAGGGCGCCGTCCTGCTGGAGCGGGTGAAGCTCTGGCCGGGACAGACCGCGCCCGCAGCCTGCCGCCTGGCTCGGTCCATTACCAGCGGGAGCCAGAAAGGCGTCCTCCGCTTTGGGGACAGCGGCGTCATGCGGGGCGTGCTGGGGGAGGACATGGGGCCGGAGGCCCTGCTCACCCTGGGCAGCATTCTGGGCGCGGAAGGCCCGGTGGGCGTGGGCTGTTCTCCAACCCCCGGGGCCGGGATGCTGGCCCGGGCTGCGGCGGCGGGGGCTGCGGCAGCAGGGAGCGAGGTATTCACCCACGCCCTCTCCAGCCCGGTCCAGGGGGCGGGTGCCGCGGCGTTTCACCAGCTGCCCGTGAGCATCTTTGTGGAGGAGAGCGAAAACACGGTCTACCTCCACTTCTTCGACAAAAATGGTATGCCCCTGGGCCGGGCCCGGGAACGCAAGCTGGAACAGGCCCTGCTCCAGGGGGAGGTCCGCCGGGCCAGGGGGGACAAGGTGGGCCGCCTGCGGCAGATGGAGCTCTCCCAGGAGCAATGGGCCAAGCGGGTGGTGGAGTCCGCCGGGCTGCACCGCCCTACCCTGCGCCGGGTAACTGTGGCGGTAGGCGACGCCACCCCGGAGGACCGCAGCCTGCGGGCGGCCCTGGCCGCCCTGGGCTGCAAGCTGGAACGGGAGTGGCGGCCCGGGATCGCGGCCTTCCAAGCCCGGCGCGGAGGGTTTTCCCTCACCGCCCAAGACGAGCGGGGCGCTGTGGCCGACCCGGGCCAGCTGCTCACCCTGCTCACCCTGATTGAGATGGAAAACGGCTCCGGAAAGGCGGCTGTTCCCCCGTCGGCCAGCGCTGCGGTGGAGCTGGTAGCCGCCGGATATGGCGGGACCGTCCTGCGTCTGGACCGGGACGGCGAACAGGCCCGCGAGCTATACGCCGCCCAGCCCTGGCTGCGCCAAGCGCCTGCGGCGGCAGTGCGCATCTGCGCGCGCATGGCCGTCTCGGGTCAAAAGCTGGAAGCCCTGGTGGCCAAAACCCCCCGGTTCTCCTCCTGGAAAAGGGAGGTCCCCCTGTCCTCCGACCGGGGGCGGGTCATGCAGGCCCTGGCCCGTGAAAACGCCCGCCAGAGCGCTGGAGAGGGGCTGCGCATGCGTACCGGCAGCGGCTGGGTCTACTTGACGCCCATCGCCCGCCGGTCCGCCCTGCGCATTACCGCCGAGGGGCCCGACCTGGAGCTGGCCGCCGAGCTGTGCGACTTCTTCGCCAAGCAGACGGCGGAGGTGGACCGGGCTATTTCTGAGCATTGTGCCCAAGAGAAGGACGGACGTCCCTGACTTTGTTTTTCAGAAACGTATAGTATACTTTTTCAAAAAAGTGTGTTAGACTATAAATATCTATTGCGCCCGTTTAGGGCCAGCTGTATTTTGATTTAAACGCCTAAGGGGCCGGGAGAGACCCTCCCCGCCCCGGCGTCTAAATATATCCTCCGCGCCTCTATCCGCGGCACAGGCGGGGCCGGGCCGGAGAACCAACCACGACAGACATCCATGGTCAGGCGAAGGGACCGCGCATCCCCAACCGGCGAGGCAGGGCCGGGGCGGGGCAGTCCTTCGTCCGATTGCCGTGCAGCAGGCACGGCTCACTTTTCATGGAGTTTTCTGTCGGGATACATTGATTTTTAACACAAAAAGGAGTTATCATGGCAGAAAAACTGAAAATCATTTCCCTTGGCGGTCTCAATGAGATCGGAAAAAACCTCACCGTCTATGAGTACGGCGGCGACATCATCGTGGTGGACGTGGGCATGGGCTTTCCCGATGACGACATGTACGGCATCGATGTGGTCATTCCCGACGTCACCTACCTCATCAAGAACCAGAACAAAATCCGGGGCATTTTCATTACCCACGGCCACGAGGACCACATCGGCGCCCTGCCCTATGTGCTGCGGTCGGTCAATGCCCCCATCTACGCCACCCGCATGTCCGCCGGGCTCATCAAGCTGAAGCTGGAGGAGCACCGCCTGCTGGACCGCACCAAGCTCATCACCTGCGAGGCGGGAGACGTGGTTAAGGCGGGCCGGTTCAGCGTAGAATTTATCCACGTCAACCATTCCATCGCCGACGCGGTGGCCTTCGCCATCAAGTGCCCCGTGGGCATCTGCGTCCACACCGGCGATTTCAAGATTGACGCCACCCCCATCCAGGGGGGGATGATGGACCTGGGCCGTCTGGGCGAGCTGGGCAAGGAGGGGGTTCTGGCCCTGCTGGCCGACTCCACCAACGTGGAGCGCCCCGGCTACACCCGCTCTGAGCGCAGCGTGGGGGCCTCCTTCGACGCCCTGTTCCGGGGCTGCCAGGAGCGGATCATCGTCACCACCTTCGCCTCCAACGTGGACCGCATCCAGCAGGTCATCGACGTGGCCGCCCGGTACGGGCGGAAGGTGGCCGTCACCGGCCGGTCCATGGAGAACGTGATGAAGGTGTCCGCCGAGCTGGGCTATATGAACATCCCCGACGGCATCCTCATGGACCTGAACCACATCAAATCCCTGCCCAAGGACCGGGTGTGCATCATCACCACCGGCAGCCAGGGGGAGACCATGTCCGCCCTCACCCGCATGGCCTTTAACACCCACCGTCAGGTGGACCTCCTCCCCGGCGACCGGGTCATTATCTCCGCCTCCGCCATCCCCGGCAACGAAAACGCCATTGGCAACGTGGTCAACGAGCTGTACCGCAAGGGCGTAGAGGTGATGAACGAGCGCGAGCTGGCCCTTCACGTCTCCGGTCACGCCTGCCAGGAGGAGCTGAAGATTGTCCACGCCCTGGTGAAGCCGAAATTCTTCGTGCCCCTTCACGGCGAACAGCGGATGCTTCAAATTCACGCCAGGCTGGCCCGGGAAATGGGCATGGAGCCCGGCCGCATCCTCATCAGCGACATCGGACGGGTAATGGAATTCACCCCCAACTCCGCCCGGCTTGCCGGCACTGTCACAGCCGGACAGGTCTTTGTAGACGGCTACGGCGTAGGCGATGTGGGCAGCGTGGTCCTCCGGGACCGCCGCCACCTGGCCGAGGACGGCATGATCGTGGTGGCCCTGTCCATGTCCGGGGAAGACGGGGCCCTGGTCTCCGGCCCGGACATCATCACGCGGGGCTTCGTCTACGTGAAGGAGTCCGAGGGCCTGCTGGAGGAGCTGCGCCAGGTGGCCCTGGAGGCCGTCCGCAGCGTGGAGGCCCGCTACACCACCGACTGGTCCGCCATTAAGGGGGCCATCAAGGGCGACCTGTCCGGCTACCTCTACAAGAAAACCAAACGCTCCCCCATGATCCTGCCTATTATCATGGAGGTGTAAATAAAAATCCACCGGCAGCAGCCGGTGGATTTTTATTTACTCGCTGTAAGGCTTATCGCTTTCGATGATCACGCCGTTGTTCCAGCCCACGTTAAAGCCCAAAACCTTGCCCAGGTCACGGAGCTTGAAGTAGTTGTAGGCCCCACCTGCGTCGTCAGTGAGGGTAATGGCAGTCATATCCACGGCGGAGCCGTTTACCTTTATGGACTGAGTGCCGCCCTTGTAGGCCCGGTCGCCGGAGAAGGGGGTGGTCATCTCCCCTCCGGCGGCAGTGTACGCCTGGCCGGCGGTCAGGCTGATGGTCCCGTCAAAGCCCACGGAAAACTGGGCCTTGGTGCCGTTGAGGACATAGGCCATGTCCCGCAGCTTGATGTAGTTGGTCAGGTTGCCGTTGGCGTCCTTCAGGGCGTACATCTGGAACTCGGTCTTTTTCCCGTCCACGGATACCGTCTGAGCGCTGGCCACAGCTGTACCCCTGGCGGGGATTTTCTCCACTGTGATAGTGGGGGTAGTGGGCTGGGTGCTTGCGCCGCTGTTATAGTGGATGGTGGCTTTGGTCAGTTCGTCGTTGTATTCGCCGATCTCAATGGCTTTCCACTGGGCCTCCGTGCCGCCGTAGTAAACATCCTTCACACCGGCTTTATAAAATGTGGCGTATCCAATGCTGGTCACACTGGCCGGGATAGATACTTTGGCCAATGATCCTTTAAGGTCGCCATTGAATCCAAAAGCCCAATTTCCAATGCTTTTTACACCGGAGAGAATAGTTACCTCGGTCAGGCCGGTGCAGTCCTGGAATGAACACTTTCCAACTTCTGCGGCACTGCCCGGGATGGTTACTTTCGTCAGATTGGTACAGCTTCGGAAGGCATACGGCCCGATGTTGGTAACACCGGAGGGGATGGTCAGCTCCGTCATAGTCCGCAGCACACGGGGCGGATACTGCCAGACAACAGGGAGCACGCCTGTCCCGGCATTTCCCCTGGCCCGATTCAGAATAATATCTGTGTAACATTTTTTCCAGTTATCGTTATTTGGAGTATAAAAATTGCTTCCGATATCATGTAAGCCGTATTCCTTGCCCCATTTTTGATTCAACTGATTCGTAAAATGCAAAAATTCATGGACGTATACACTCGATGGAAACTCGCTCTCAGTGGAACGCAGAACATCCAAACAATAATCCCAATTTTTGAGATTGACACATGTATGGCCGGTGCCGTTCGAAAATGCGGTGCCTGTCAGCCCCAAATAGGATGTATGAAGGTCGTTCAGGCTAATAATACAAAATACATGGTCGTATTGATTCAAATCTACCTTGCCCTTCAGGAGAGATTCCGCCTTTCCTGATGAAAGCCATGATCCCATGCTGTTCTCGTCCAACTCCGTGATTGCTGTGTCGATCTCCACAATATCCACATGGGCACGCATTACCCCGACCTGGTTCATGTACACCTCAAAATCTTGGATGTCTTCCTTAATAAAGTCGATTTCATCCTGGGGCACGGTATATTTTGTGTGCCGCTTCTCGCCCTCCGCACTTATACCGTCAGTGTCCGCATTCTTGAAGATAGCGAACAGGAAATACCAGTCGGGGAGCTTTTCCGCTGCCGACGCGGTGACCGGCAGCAGCCCCAGGCACATCATCAGCGCCAGCACCAGGGACAGGACTTTCTTTTTCATATGAATCCTTCCTCTCATTTGGTTTCGGGGACTATCAGCGGTACGTCTCACTGGAGGGCGGGCACTGTTCCGTTTACTCGCTGTAGGGCTTATCGCTTTCGATGATCACGCCGTTGTTCCAGCCCACGTTAAAGCCCAAAA
>CANDCW010000048.1 GCA_947383275.1 uncultured Bacillota bacterium | reverse complement strand
GGAATATCAAACTTTTGATTTTGATTTATGTTTGTGTATAATTTATTTATTTTTATTTTTTAATTTTTATAAATTTATATTTAAACTTTAAATTTAATTATTATTTGTTTAAAACTTAACATTTTTTTTTTATTTATGTTTTTGACTTTTTTTTTGTGCCTTTTCTTACCGCTTACTTTCCAAATCTGGCCGGGGCCCCCGCCCCCCGGCGCCCCCGCTTCCTTCTTTGCCGGGGATAGGAATTTTAAGGCGGTATCGTGCGTAAATCTGCCGGTATGGGGGCTGTTTCCTACATAACCGGCGGATTTGCCGATATTCTGAGAAATAGATAGCTGGTATCAAAAGTACGTATAAACACTGTGGCGGATTTTCTGGTATACTAAAGCAGTAAAGAGAATCGGCCTGCATCTCTTTCAGAATTCTGCATACCCTAAGGCCAAATTTTTAAAAGAAAGGTGAACGGATATGAAGAAAAGACAACTGCTTGCATCAGCCCTCGCGCTTATTATGCTTGCGGCCTGTTTGGCCGGCTGCGGCAAGGGAGGCGGCGGTTCCCAGACTCCCGGCGGGAGCGGAGCCGGAAGCAGCCCCGGAAATTCTGGAGCGGGGAAGGACACGCTCACCGTTGCGTTTTCCAGCGAGCCGCCGTCCCTTACCACCTGTGAGCACGACTCGCTGATCTCCGTGGGCTTTAATATGATGACCTATAACGGGCTTACCCGGATTGACAACGCCACGCTGGAAGCGGTGCTTGACCTGGCCTCCGACTACCGGGTGGAGAATGACGTGGACTGGATCTTTACGCTGAAGCAGGGCGTAAAGTTCCACAACGGGGACGAACTGACCGCCGACGACGTGGTTGCCTCCCTGGAAGCGGCAAAGGCCAACCCCTCCTCTGTCAACTATACGAAAAACTGGCAGAGCATCGAGGCTGTGGACCCCTACACCGTAAAGATCACCACTCCCCAGCCCTACGCCAATGTTCTGGAGGACCTGGGCTTCCACTTCAACTGGATTCTCCCCAAGTCCCTGCTGGACAGCGGGCACAACTTCAATGAGGAGCCGGTTGGCACCGGCCCGTACAAGCTGGTAAACTGGACCTCCGGAACCAGCCTCACCTTTGAGGCGTTTGACGATTACTTTGACACCGAGCGGGCGGCCAAGATTAAGAATATTGAATTCCGCATCATTCCCGAGGGCGCGTCCCGCACTATGGCCCTGGAGGCCGGCGAGGTGGACTTTATCTGGGAGCTGAATGCCGCCGATGCCGCAAATATCCTGGCCAACTCGAAGGTGAAGCTGGAAGAGGTCAACTCTGTGGACAATGTTATCCTCTTCCTCAACAACGACACCAAGTTCCAGGACCCGAACCTGCGCCGCGCCATTGCCGCTGCCATCAACCGGCAGGATATTATTGACGGCGCGCTGGGCGGCTACGGCCTGGTCAACTATACCTCCATCTCCCAGGGCTACGCCGGCTCCACCGACAAGGATCAGATTGAATACAATGTGGACAAGGCCAAGGAATACATGGCCGCATGGGGAGGCGACCCCTCCACGGTCCAAATGGAGATTTTGGTTTCCAACGAGGTCCGCGTGGCCATTGCCACCATTATCCAGGCCAACCTGGCTCAGATCGGCATCGAGGTGAAGGTGACGCAGCTGGATACCGCCACCTACTTCGACCGCTGGGAGACCGGAAATTATGACGCGGTGATTGCCTCCTGGTCCCCCGCCAACGACCTGACCTATATCAACCGGTACTCCGTTACCCGCCGCCAGCAGTATCCCGGCTCTTACAACAACCCGGAGATGGATACGATGATCGGCCAGGCCTCCAGCACGCTGGACAAAGATGCACGGGTGGGGCTGATTCAGAATATCGTTGCGACAGTGAACCAGGACGCGCCTCAGATTTCCCTCTATCAGTCTGTGTGGCTGCGCGCACACGATGTGAAGCTCCAGGGCGTCACATTGAGCGGTACCGGCTACACCTGCTGGAACGAGATGTATTGGGCGGATTGATCGCCTGAGAAGTAGGGGGAGGGCGTCTGAAAGGACGGCCCTCCTTCTATCATTGTGGCGATTCGCGTAATTTAGGAGATTAAAGATGCTGAAATATATTATAAAGCGGCTGCTTGCCATGATTCCTGTGGTAATTGGAATTACTCTCTTGGTGTTTCTGATTATGCAGCTGGCCCCCGGTGACGCCGTGCGCCAGATTTTGGGTGACAGCGCCACGGAAGAGGCAATTCAGGCGAAAAAAGAGGAGCTGGGGCTGCTTGATCCCCTGCCTGTCCAGTACGGTAGGTACATGATCCGGCTGGTTCAAGGGGATATGGGCACCTCCTATGTGAATAACCGCCCGGTGTCCGACGAGGTGTTTAGCCGCCTCCCCGCCACCTTAAAGCTGGCGCTTGTCTCAGCTGTGGTCTCAATTATCCTGGCCATTCCCCTTGGGATTCTGGCCGCCATTAAGCAGAACACGCTGTTTGACCACGCAAGCATGGTGGTGTCTCTAATCGGCATCTCTATGCCGGCCTTCTGGCTGGCGCTGATGCTGATGCTCCTGTTTTCGGTCAATCTGGGCTGGTTCCCCGTGCAGGGAGCCAACGACGGCTGGAGGTCCTATGTGCTGCCCGCTATTGCCATCGGATTTATGAATATGGCGGCCATTGCCAGAACCACCCGCTCCTCCATGCTGGATACAATCCGTCAGGACTACATCCGCACCGCCCGCGCCAAGGGCGTTTCCGAGCGCGAGATTGTGTTCCACCACTCCTTCCGCAACGCGCTGATCCCCACCGTTACGGTGATCGGCGTTCAGCTGGGCGGGCTGATTGGCGGCGCGGTACTCACCGAGACTGTATTCGCCTGGCCGGGGCTGGGCCGCTACATTGTGCAGTCGGTTAACGGCCGGGATACCCCGGCGGTTATGGGGTGCATCATCGTGCTGGCGGTGGGATTTTCTCTGGTAAACCTGTTTGTAGACCTGCTCTATGGGTTTATTGATCCAAGAGTCAGGTCAATGTACCGGTAAGGGAGGCGGGCATATGAAAAAAGTACAACATAGCGAGATTGCCGGACTGCCTAAAAACAGCCTTGCTTACGATACATTTCTCCGCTTCCTCAGCAACAAAGCGGCCGTATTTGGCGGCGTTGTGATTATTCTGCTGGTTTTAATGGCAATCTTTGCGGACGTTCTGTATGATTACGAGACTCAGGTCATTGCCCAGAACATTCCCCGGAGGCTGCTCTCCCCCTGCCTGGCACACCCCTTTGGCACAGACGAATTTGGGCGGGATTTGCTGGCCCGCGTTGTCCACGGCAGCCGCATGTCCCTGATCGTCAGCTTCTCCTCCGTGGCCATTTCCTTAATCATTGGAGGCATTCTGGGCGCGATCTCCGGATACTTCGGCGGCATCATCGACAATGTTCTTATGCGCCTGACGGATATCCTGCTGGCGATCCCCATGACGCTCTTCGCCATCGTCATCGTGGCCGCCCTGGGGCCCAGCACAAAAAACCTGGCTATCGCCCTGGCGGCCTCTTCAATTCCCATCTTCGCCCGCATTGTGCGCAGCGCCGTGCTCACCGTAAGGGACGTGGAGTATGTAGAGGCGGCCCGTGCCATTGGAGCGGGGCATAAGACGATTATCATCCGCCACATTCTCCCCAACTGCCTCAGCCCCATAATTGTGCAGGTTACGCTGCGTATTGCCAACGCGATATACAATACCGCAGCCCTCTCCTTCCTGGGCATGGGCGTACAAGCGCCCGCGCCGGAGTGGGGCGGCCTGCTGGCCGGTGGACGCACATTTATCCGAGACTATAGCTATTTGTCCATCATTCCTGGCCTGGCTATTATGCTGACTGTTCTGGCGCTGAATCTACTGGGCGACGGGCTGAGAGACGCGCTGGACCCGCGGCTGAAATAAGGAGGCAAGGCAATGAGCGACAGCAAAAACAATGTTGTATTGGACATTAAAGATCTGCAAGTGGAATTCCGTACCCGGGACAGCGTGGTCAAAGCGGTCAACGGGTTAGATTTGCAGATCAAGAAAGGAATGGCGCTGGGGCTGGTCGGCGAGACGGGGGCGGGGAAAACCACCACGGGCCTCTCCGTTTTGGGTCTGATTCCATCTCCGCCCGGCGTCGTGACAAATGGAAAGATCCTGCTCAATGGGGAGGATCTGCTCACAAAAAATGACCGCTTTATGCGGTCTATCCGGGGGAAACAGGTATCCATGATCTTTCAGGACCCCATGACCTCCTTGAACCCGGTGCTCACGGTCAACGAGCAGATTGCGGAAGTGATTCGCACCCACAACCGGGGAATGCGGGCCAAGGAGGCAGCGGAAAAGGCCGGCGACATGCTGGAGCTGGTGGGCATTCCCAGGGAGCGGGGCGGGGAGTATCCCCACCAGTTTTCCGGCGGCATGAAACAGCGGGTTGTGATCGCCATTGCTCTGGCCTGCCAGCCTGACGTGCTGATTGCGGACGAGCCCACCACCGCCCTGGATGTTACCATTCAGGCTCAGGTGCTGGAAATGATGAAGGACCTGAAAAACCGGTACGGGACCTCCATGCTGATGATTACCCATGATTTGGGCATTGTCGCGGACATTTGCGATGAGGTGTCCGTAATTTATGCCGGGCGGATTGTGGAGCACGGTACGTTGGAGGACGTCTTTGACCAGACGCTTCACCCGTACACAATTGGGCTGTTTGGATCGCTGCCCAACATGGAGGACCGCTCCCAGAGGCTCAAGCCCATCAAGGGCCTGATGCCGGACCCCAGCAATCTGCCGAAAGGCTGCGCGTTCTGCCCGCGCTGCGACCGGGCTACGGAGCGCTGCAAAATGGAGAAGCCGCGCAGGACCTGGAAGAGCAACACCCACTTTGTGGAATGCCACCTGTTCAGTGAGGAACAGGGCCGAAGAGAGGGGGAGGCGGAACATGAGTAAGCCCCTGCTTGTAGTAAACAACCTGGTTAAATATTTTTCCACGAAGAAGGGCCGCCTGCACGCGGTGGATGATGTGTCCTTCCAGATTGACAAGGGCCGCACTCTGGGTATGGTGGGAGAATCCGGCTGCGGAAAATCCACCACGGGGCGCTCCATCCTGCGGCTGATTGAGCCGACCTCTGGTGAGATTATCTTCGACAATGTGGCGGTCAACCGGCTCAGCGACTCCGAGATGCGGCGGATGCGCACCCGGATGCAGATTGTCTTTCAGGACCCGTTCTCCTCGCTGAACCCCCGCATGACGGTCTCTCAAGCCATTGAGGAGCCGATTAAGCTCCACGGAATTGTTCAGGACCCCCATGCGCGCGTCAAGCGTGTTCTGGAATTGATGGACACCGTGGGCCTGGCCTCCCGCCTATACAACACGTATCCCCACGAGCTGGACGGAGGGCGGCGCCAGAGAATCGGCATTGCCAGGGCGCTTGCCGTGAATCCGGAGTTTATTGTGTGCGACGAGCCGGTTTCCGCGTTGGACGTGTCCATTCAGGCCCAGATCCTGAATCTGCTGGAGGACCTGCAGAACTCCATGGGGCTGACGTACCTGTTCATTACTCATGATCTGTCTGTGGTCCACCACTTCTCCGACGAGATTGCCGTGATGTATCTGGGCAAGCTGATTGAGAAGGCCCCCTCCGACCAGCTGTTCCAGACCCCGATGCACCCCTATACCCAGGCCCTGCTCTCGGCGATCCCGGTTCCCTCCCTCCACAACCGAAAGGAGCGGATCCTAATGAAGGGGGAGATTACATCGCCGATCGATCCCCCCGCAGCCTGCCGGTTTGCAAGCCGGTGCCCCTACGCAACAGACCGCTGCTTCCATGAGGAGCCGAAGCTGATCGAACGGGAGCAGCGGCATCAGGTCGCGTGCTTCCGCTGTGTATAACATGATTCCTGTTTAAAATTTTAATGAGGTGTTTCAATGAATACGATTCAGGAGATATCCCTGCAAAACCGGCAGGATTTCTGGTCTATGCTCTATATGCATATGGGAAAAAGCATTATGGAGACCTGCGGGCGCCATGGCGAGGCGGTCATACGTTCGGCGCTGCAGGATATCGCGCAGGAAGATGGCCGCCGGTTTCGGGAGGAATGTCTCAAGCAGGGGGGCAAGCCTAATCTCCGCGCGCTCTACCAGCTGGGATGCGGCTGCTCCGCAGACCCGCGCATGCGTTCAGCCGTACTGAACGACCAGGAGCAGATGCGCATCTGGGAGGTCTATACCTGCCCCATGGCCAATCTGTGGCTGGACCACGGCCAGAGCTTCCTGGCCAACTTGTACTGTGAGGAAAATCAATTGGAGCTGCTGAACACATTCACCGATGGAAAGGGGCAGTTCCATTTGAGCAAAAAGCTCACGTGCCACCGGGAGAATGGGTGCCGGCCTGACAACTACTGCCGTTTTTCCGCCTACTACCGGATGGCGAACGTGGATGCCTCCAAGCGGGCCGAGTGTTTCACCCAGGAGGGGGAGGAGGAGGTTCAACTCTCCCCTGCAGAGACCCAGGAGCAGGCGCTTGCCCGCAAGTGCGTGCAGTTGATTGCCCGCCTGACCGCCGGGGCGAAGGCGGCATTTGGGCAGGAGGGCCTGTGCGCGGTGTCGCTGGGGCTGCGGAATCTGGTTGCGCCCACTGCGGACATGCTGCTGCATTATGCTGACATGACCCTGAGCGGAGACCTGCTGGATTTTGTTCAGAAGAACCTCCCTGTGTCCTTGGAGCCGGGGCGGGATGAATTGTGGGCGCGGTACGCAGACGAGAACAGCCTCCGTTTGTATGAGTCCGGCTTTGCCGTGCCGCTGAAAAAGCGGCTGAATCTGTAACGCGGAGAAAGAGGGGAAAACGATGTTTGATTATGAGCAGAAGTGCCTGATGTATCTCAGCGATGCTTACACGCTGATGTACGGCTTTATCGGGAAGAAACTGGTGGACAAGCTGGGCATCCGGGGGGAGGACGCGTTAAGGGAGGCGTCCCGGCAGTTTGGTTACGATCGGGCCGAGACTTCGCGGAAAAAGCACCTGGCGGTGAACGCGAAGATCAATATGCTGAACCTGTTTACCCTGTTCCATGACCTTCCCGGCGACCCCAGGTTCCGCCGGGAGCTTCAGGAAATCAACCCCCAGGAGCGGGTGAGCCACACCCTGATCTGTCCCATGGCGGATATATGGGAGAAATACGGCCAGCGGGAAATCGGGCGCATTTACTGCGAGGAGTTTCACCCCGCCTGCTATCAGCATTACGCGTTTGACATGTCCCAGGTGAATTTATCCAAAACCCTGACCCAGGAGGGGGATGAGTACTGCGACTTCAACGTCATCCTGCGGCCGGAAAGAATTCCGGATGAGTTAAAGCCCGTATGCTTCGCGGAATATGATCCCTTTTATGTTCAGCCGGAGATTGAGGATCCGCCCGTTGACGGCAAGACAGGGTTTGCCACGCTGTCCGTCAAGCTGGTATACTATATGCTCCGCCAGGCCGCTAAGGACCTGGGAGACGAGGGAATCCAGGCGTGCCGGGAGGGACTGGGCGAGTGGGCGCAGGCCATGGCGGAGTTTTATCAGCAAACCGCCGAGGAGAGCCAGGTCCCGTTGGATTCAAAGTACATCAAGGACAATCTGCCCTTCGATTTGGCTACAGCGGCGGAAGACGGCGCGTTCTGGCAGAATTATGACGACGAGTACCATGTAAAGGACGAGGTGCAGAAATATTTCTGCGACCCCCTGGCGGCCAAGCTGGGGCTGAAGCCCTAAAAACATCAGGCAAGCTCTGTTTTTTCGTTGGGAATAACTTCCTGAAAAAACAGAGCTTGTTCATCATTTCTATTTGTGCAAAGGAGAATCGGTATATGGAGCAGGCGCTGCTGATACAAGGCGGTACTGTCATCGACGGAACGGGCGGCGGGGCTGTGCGGGCCGATGTCAGGATTGAGAATGGACAAATCGAGCAAATCAGGCCGGGCCTGTCCCCCAGAGAGGGGGACAGGGTGCTCCCGGCGGAAGGGCTGGCGGTCTGCCCGGGGTTTATCGACGCCCACTGCCACACGGATATGTATGCGCAGGACGTTCCTGATGCCTGTGGAAAGGTGATGCAGGGGGTGACGACAGATGTCTGCGGCCTGTGCGGAGACAGCCCGGCCCCTGTTGGAACCGGGCATTTGGAGGAATTCCGCAAGCGGCGGGAATATCGGCTGCCTGGGGGGGAACCGCTGCGGGCCGTATCCTTCGCGGAGTATGCCAGCCGCATTAACCGGCAGGGCAACTCCACCAATATGGCGCTCTTTGTGGGAAACAGCAATCTGCGCGTCCACGCGGTGGGCTATCAAAACCGGCCTGCCACCAGGGCGGAGCTGGATGAGATGAAAGGGATGCTGGCAGAGAGCGTGGCGGCAGGAGCGTTCGGACTGTCAACAGGGCTGACCTACTACCCCAGCCAATGCGCGTCCCGGGAGGAATTGATTGAACTGTGCCGGGCCATGGCCCCTCTGGGAGGAATTTATAACTCCCATATGCGAAACGAGGGCGACCATGTGCTGGAAGCGATTGGGGAGGTTGTCAAAATTGCCCAGGCCAGCGGCTGCCGGGGGCACATCTCCCATTTGAAGGTCTCCGGACGGAAAAACCACGGAAAGGCGGAACAGTGCCTGGAACTGATTCATGCGGCGCAAAACCGGGGGGTGGATATTTCTTTCGACGTCTACCCCTATACGGCCGGCTCCTGCGGGCTGCGCACGCTGCTGCCCCCCGAGCTTCTGGAGAAGGGGTTTGAACGTTCGCACCTGCTGGCGGCGGATACCCTGGCGCAGTGCCGGGAACGGTTGCGGGAGGGGGACTGGGACAACCTGCTGCTGTCCTGCGGCGAGGAGAACATTGTGCTTACCGCCGGGCCCAAGGAGCTGGAGGGAAAGACCATTGCCTCTATTGTGCGGGGCGCGGGGCTTGACGAGGCGGAAGTATTGTGCCGGCTGCTGTGCCGGACCAAAGGACAGGGGAGCATTGTCTACCACGCCCTGGGCGAGAAGGATCTGCTGAGCTTCATGCGCGACCCGCTGTGTTCCATAGGAACAGACGCCTTTGCCAGGAACTACACCGGCCCTACGGCCGCGGGGAAGCCCCATCCGCGCAATTACGGCGCGTTTCCCCGGTGGTTCCAGCACTACGTTCTGGAACAAAAGCTTTTCTCCCTGGAAGAAGGGGTGAAGAAGGTGACCGCCGTGCCGGCCGCGCAATTTGGCCTTTCCGGCCTTGGCGTGCTGCGGGAAGGGCGCGGGGCGGACCTTACGGTGTTTGATCCGAAGGCGATTCGGGAGAACGGAGACTTTGCCCAGCCTAACCGGGCTCCGAACGGGGTGCGGTATGTGGTCATTCAGGGCAGGCTTGCTGTGGAGGACGGGGTGTTCCGCCCCATTCACGCGGGGGGCGTGGTCTCCTCACGGGGGACCAGCAGCTCTTGAAACAGCGTTACAAGCTCTTCCTGCAAGGGAGTGAGCGCCTCTCCAATCCGGGATATCCAGCCCAAATTGTTTCTGACCGGGCAGTCCTTGATTGAGAGCCATCTTCTGGGAAGATATTCCACCTCCGGGCACTCGGTAAAAATGGGACAGTGCCGGTAGTCTGAATTGAGATAGTACGCATCGGAGAAGGATACGGCTTCATATAACGCCGCTCTGGAGTCCGCATAGATATGGCCGCGGCTTTGCAGGCCAATCCGCTTGCTGAGAGAGGGAAACGGGCCTGCGTCCATGTAGCCGTACATCGCTGAGGGAAAGGGGGCGAGCATGTCCGGGGTAATCCAGTCCTCCTGGCGAAAATAGAGGGGGTTTTGAGGGCCCACCATGACGCACAGCCCCATCTCGGTCAGCTTATGGAATTCCAGATGCCGCGCTTTCAGCTGCGCCCTATAGGCGGGTAGGTGAAGGTCATAGACGCAGGTCAGCCCAATATCCGATATATTGTGTGACAGCTCCTCCATAATAATGATGCTGGAATTCTCGTGCAGATTGAAATGGATGCGCTCGTTGGGATGCTTCTCCCGTATAATCTGTAAAATCCGGTTCAGAAAGTTGAAGCCGGTGGATACGATGGACAGGCTCTGATCTGAATTCCAGCCCCTCTGATACAAAAAGTTGTCAAGCTGGGCGAGCTGATGCCCGATTGGCGTGATATACGAGATGAACGCCTTTCCAAAAGGAGTGGGCCTGATGCCCTTGGTGGTGCGGATAAAAAGACTCCTCCCCAGCTCGCTTTCAAGATTTTTGATGGAGGTTGAGAGTACGGACTGAGATACAAAAAGCTGGCTGGCTGCTTTATTGATGGAGCCCGCCTCGGCGACCTTAATTACATACTCAAGCTGGTTTAATGTCATGGCACTTTCTCCCCGTGTACAGTAGGACGATATCAATATGCGGTGTGAATTAATTCTCCCTTATTATACTGCTTTTTTAAACAAATAACAAGGTACTGCAAAATATTAAACCACCGGATTGAAAGGAGAACGGGCATATGGATTTATGGAACGAGATCAAAGCATTGGAACCGGACATCATTGCGGACCGGACATATTTGCACCGGAATCCAGAATTGAGCTTTCAGGAATATGAAACGACCAGGTTCCTCAAAGAAAAACTGGAGGAGTTTGGCGTGCAGCTGGAGCCGCTGGACATGGAAACCGGGGTGAGCGCGTTGATTCAAGGCGCCCGCCCGGGCCCCACCATCTGCATTCGAAACGACATGGACGCGCTCCCCATTCAGGAGAGGACAGGCCTGCCCTTTTCTTCGGAGCGGGAGGGCGTGAGCCACTCCTGCGGGCACGACATCCATGCGGTAATCGCAGTCTATTGCGCAAAATTGCTGAATGAGCGCCGGGAACAGCTGGCGGGCAATGCCCGCATTGTAATCCAGCCCGCTGAGGAGGGGGGCAGCGGGGCCTACGCGATGGTGAATGCCGGGCTGATGGATTTTCTGCCGAAAAATGACATTGTGGTGGGGCTTCATGTGCATCCCGCCGTACCGGCGGGGAAGATCTCCCTGTTGAAGGGCCCGGCACAAGCCGCCAGCGACCACTTCAAAATTACGGTGAAGGGGGTGGGAGGGCATGGCGCTTATCCCCATCGCTGTGTGGACCCCATTGTGGTAAGCGCCTGCCTGATTGCCCAGCTGCAGACGGTGATTTCCCGGGAAACCATGCCCGCGAAGCCCGCTGTGCTGACCTTTGGCACTGTCCACGGCGGTACGGCATCAAATGTCATTCCGGACGAGGTTGTGTTGACCGGGACGCTGCGCAGCCTCTATCCGGATACCCGCCAGCAGAATCAGCAGGCCATTCGGCGTATCACGCAGTGCCTATGCCGCGGTATGCGCGCGGAGGGTACGGTGGAATTTACCAATGGAATTCCTCCGGTGATCAATGACGGGGAAATTGTGGACGCCATCTCTGCGGCTGCGGACCAGGTGCTGGGCCCGGGGCATACGGTGTGGGAACCGTTCCCCAGTATGGGTTCGGACGATTTTTCCGTATTTCTGGACTATAGCCGGGGCTGCCAGTTCTTCGTAGGTTCCGCGAATGAGGACCCCCAGACCCAGATCGGCCTGCATCGGGGGGAAAATATCTTTGATACCAAAAGCTTGCTGACTGGCACCGGCGTATTGACTCAGTATATTATCAACGCCCTTGGAAGAAGTTGAATCTGGTTTTTATCGATACTGCCGCCGGTATGGTTCCCGCCCCCTTTAGAATGATAAGGGGGCGGGATTTTTATATGGAACCAAGCGGCTTGGATGGAATGCGGATTCCCCCAATATGGAAGCCTGCTATAAAAGGCCGAATATGAATGAAATCCTGCAAACAGGCCGGAAAAAACAGGGCTGTTTTGGGCACATTGGCCATTATGGCAGAAAATTTTCATTTTCCCCTTATCTTGGAATATTTTGATCCGAATAGAATAATATAGTCGAAAAAGGGGGGACCGCAATGAAAACCGGCCAACTGGGAAAACAAGACTACATCCGGGAGCGCCAGGAGGCAAACGGACTGAAGATCGAACCCTTCAATCAAACCGTTGACCTGAAGCTGGCCTCCTACGATATTACACCGACCATGATTGCCATGTCCACCAAGCTTGGGATGCTGGAGACGGTGTACCAGGCGAAGGATACGTCCCTCTACATCAAGGTGAGGGCAAAGGATACCGTTTTGGTGGTCAGCAACGAGTATTTTTCGGTTCCTCCAGATATGGCGGGCTATGTGGTGTCGCGGGTGTCGAAAGTGGCGGACGGGTTCGGCCATGTCAGCACCAGCATTGACCCAAACTGGAAGGGCGCCCTGCTGATTGCCCTGAGCAATCCGACAAATAAGGCGATTAAGATTGGCGTGGGCCGGGACCGGGGCCCGAACACAAGGGGGGATTCGCTGGCCACGGTGTCCTTTCACTACCTGCACGCGCCGGTTACAGAGGAGGCGCGGCCGGATCCGAATTTCAAGGGGATGCGTCTGGACCTTTTGCAAAGCAAACGGTATTCTGCACGTCCCGGGATTAAAGCAATACTCAACCGCTTCCTCCACTTCCGCCGCCGAAGATTTACAGATGACTTTTTTAAGTATGTTACAGATGAGATCATCACGCTGGAATCCTGGCCGGAGGTTTCCAAGGTCCTGAACGGCCTCGGCTCAGCGGACCGCCCAAACCCATTTGCCCAGTATATTGTGAAGGAAAATTGGCTTACCGTTCTCTTGGGCTGGGCCAGAAAGCACTGGGTGTTTGTCCTCGCGCTGATGTTTGTGGTGCTGTACGCGCTGGGAATGATCCCAGAGGAACTCGAAAGCTGGGTGGTTGACAAGCTGAAAAAACTAAAGGAGTTTCGAGACCTGATTCCCGTTCCTTAAATGACGCTTGAAAGGGGACTGCGAGATGGAAATTGAGATGAATCATCAGCGGAAATATATCACCGAACTGCTCAAACAGCACGAGGAGTTTATCCTGATTGGCCTGACCGGACGGGTGGGGTCGGGCTGTTCCGAGGCGGCTGAAATTTTCGGTTCGACCTATGGGGAACTGGAATTGCCCTACGTTTCGGTGGGCACCCAGGACCTGAAGCCAGGAGTCAGCAAGGAGGATGGGCTTGAAAGCGACGCAAAGAGGGACCAGCGGATTTTGCTGCGGTATGCTTTCCATCACTGGCTCCGGTTTGACGTAATCCGGGTGAGAACGGTGATTGTGTCTTTCCTGCTTGACAGGCTGGAACAGTTTTGCCAGGAAGTTGTAGCGGTTCACCCGGACTGGGGCGGCGAGAAACACGACCCCGATGTGTTTCAAAAGGAACTGATGGATGGAACCGGGGAAACGCTGAGGGAGCTGAGCGAAAAGAACTTTGCTTACCCCCAGATGGAGAAGCAGGCGGACTTGGTAAAAACGTTGATTCAGCAGTGCGGAGAGGCTGCCGTGGCGGAAGCCTTGACTCAGTGGCCGGACCTCTGGAAGGATATTTCGGGCGATATGACCGGCAGCGGAGCTTCTTTGGAGATTTCCAATGATGCTATGAAGGGGGTTCGTGATCTGTTCAAGGAATTGTACGATGTAGCGGATAAACCGGAGCATTATCAGGACCGGACCCAAATTCTGAAAGCGGTAGACGAGCTGATGGAGATGGTATCGGGACGGCTGGCCTCCATGTGGTGGGAGAAAAACCTGAACGGCTGCGATGGCGCCGCTGTGAGGGGAAAGCTGGGGGAGATCGGGAATTTTCTCATGGGGCGGACAGAGTCCGGCGATGCCGATACCCCCATGTTCTATGAGTACATGCTGGTGCACAATATTATCCCGACACTGGGCGACATAATACACCGGTTGATTGCCCAGCGCGACTCCTCCCTGTTCACTGAACTGTTCCAGAAATATGGAAACAGCATCCGCCGCTATGGGGATGTAAGCTTCTGCGATGGGAGCGATATAACGCCGGCGCAGGCCGACCGCATCGGAGACAACGCCTTTACCATCCCCCGGAGGATTAATCAGTTTATCAAGTCCTTCCGCCATCCCTTTGACCGCTCCTATGCAAGGCCCACCCGCATTGTCATCGACTCCATCAAAAGCGTGCTGGAGTCCACCTACCTGCGGGAGAGGTACTCGGCATTCTATCTGTTCGCCATCTCGGCGGACGACCGCATAAGGGAGCAGCGGCTCATCAGCGGCAGCAAAAAGAAGTTGAATATGCAGGATATCCGCATTATCGACTGGAATGAGTTTTCCAATCATGGCGCGAGAATCTATGAGGACTACAGAAACGAGGCCAAGCGGGGGCTGCTGGACGAGGATGAGCTGGAGTTCGCGAGAATCATTGACGGCCAGCAGGGCAGCGGGCATGTCGTGGATAAGGTCCGGAAGGAAGCCTATGAAAGCGGGCTTCAGCAGTTTGTCCTTCAGGATGTGGGATCGGCCATCCAAAACGCGGACGTATTTATTTCCAACAATCATAACTCGGCGGCAAAAAACATGGAGCTGCGGTGGGAGATTGTCCGGAGCGTGAGCCTGATTATGTATCCGGGACTGCTCCTGCCCACCCCCATCGAGCGGTGCATGCAGACCGCCTTTGCCGCGAAGGCCAACTCCGGCTGCCTCTCCCGGCAGGTAGGCGCGGTAGTGACGGATGCGGAGTACAATATCCTTTCGGTTGGCTGGAACGATGTTCCGGACTGTGATATATCCTGCGCGCGAAAGAACATGCTGGATATTCAAAAAGAGCTGGATTTGCCCGCGTATTCAAAGTACGAGCTGGAAGATAAAGGGTTTCGCAACCGGTTAGGGCGGATCTTTGAAAAAAACAGGGGAGACGACCGGCAGCGGCTGGGAGAACTGCTGTGCGGCCTGCCCTGGAGCTACTGCTTTAAGGATATCCACCGGGATGACAGGCAGCCCATGCGGTCACGGGCCATGCACGGGGAGGAAAAAGCGTTGACAAAGGTACCGGAACTTGTGCCGGACGGATGCCTGTTTACCACGTCAAGCCCGTGTGAAATGTGCTCGAAAAACGCAAAGAACCACCATATCAAAAAAATTTACTATATTGAACAGTACCCTGGTATTTCTGCGGATCAATATAGTGAATCGGGCTATGCCTGCAATCGCGCGAAGCATATCCTGTTTACCGGGGCAATTGGGAGGGCCTATATCCAGATGTACACGCCAATTATGCCCCACAAGGATGTTTTGAAGTTTATGGGGATCGATAACAAGCTAAAATGAATTAATACGGGTTCAGACTGCTTGCCTGAACCCGTGTTGCACATTTACTGTTTGCCTTCCCCGACCGCCTGCTTTAGCATGTTTTCCGCCAAAATCCCGTAACCCCGAGTGGGATCGTTGACTAAAACGTGGGTAACCGCACCTACCAGCCGCCCGTTCTGCAAAATGGGAGAGCCGCTCATACCCTGCACGATGCCGCCCGTAGCAGCCAGCAGGTCCGGGTCGGCGACCTTCACCATCATGCTGCGGGTACCGTCCCCCTCTGGGTATAGGTGAGTGATCGTTACGTCAAATTCCTCTACCTCGTCCCCTCGGACGTTGGACAGGATAGTTGCCGGGCCCACTGCCACCTGATCCCTGGAGGCCACCTCGACCGGCTCTACGGCAGAGCCCACTGTCTCCTTGGGCATTTGGCCGAAAATTCCCAGGTTGGTATTTGCGTACAGAGTACCCAGGTCGCGGGTCAGATCAAACTGTCCGTGGAGCTCGCCGGGCGCGCCTCCAACCCCTTTCTTTACGTCTGAAACGCTGGCGGGCATGATGCTGCCCGACTCCAAAGGCATAAGCATGGCGGTATCCACGTCGTTGATGCCGTGGCCCAGGGCTCCAAACACGCCGCTGTCCGGATCATAGAAGGTCATTGTGCCGATGCCGGCCATGGAGTCCCGCAGCCACACGCCCAGCTGCCAGACGCCCTGATTATTTTCCGCCGCCGCCGCCGTCAGCTGGACCTGCCGCTGCCCCCGCACGGCTTGGATGGTCAGGGGCTCGTCCTCCGACCTGGCCACCAGCGCCTGGACCTCCTCAATGGTGTCCACCTCGCCGCCGTTGATGTGGGTGATGACATCCCCTGCCTTCAGGCCGCAGTCCCGGCCGGGGTAGGCTTCACCCGCCTCCGTCTCCACTGGGGACAGGCCCACCACCAGCACGCCGTCAGAAAACAGCTTGATGCCCACCGCCTTGCCCAGCGGGATCACGGTGTGTCCTACCGCTGCGGGCGCAGGCTGAGCGCCGCCCTGCCGGGGGGCGTCCACCGTGGCAGGGGCCGCGGCCGCCGCAGCTTCCGCACGGTCTCCCGTCAGCGATAGGGACAGGCAGAGCGCCACAGCCAGGACGATCAGCCCCAACACCCCCGGACCATTTTTCTTTTGTTCCATAGTTCCACCCCCTTGCCATAAAATAAAAAAGAGCGGGCGGACCAAACCGTCCGCCCTCTCATTATGGCCGGAGTTTTCACAATTCAACCGTGGGGAGGAATCCCACCATTTCCAGCGCTCCTGCTGCCGCCCCTGAAACAGACGGGGCGGCGGGCGCCGGCTGGCGGGTTCAATCAGAAAAGGAAAATGTTACAGCTTTGCAGCTCATCCACGGAGGAGGGCTTTTCCTCCTTGATATGCCGCTCAGTGCAGGGGATTTATGGTTGTCCAGGAATTTTTTGGCCTTGTGACAGGTAGTACATTTGGGGTAGCATAGAAACAGCCGGGTTTCACGCTTCTTTTTGTTTTGACCATCGCATCACGTTTTGTCAAAATACGCAAGCTACAGCTCTTCCGCCAGCATTTTCAGCTCCCCAAGGGTAGATACGGAGATGCCGCTCTCCAGAAGCCGAAGCTGGACTTTTGCGGGCATGGTATCCCAGTAGGACAGCAGCGCGGCGTCATGGCCCACCACGTCCTGGGGCAGGCGGTAGTACTGCTCATATTGTTCCATTATCGCTCCCTCCCGGATCAGTTTGCCCGGGAAACGGAGTCCTCATGCGCAAAAAAGCCGCCCGTTCAGGCGGCCTTTGGTTGATTAAAAATCCGGATGATCCGTCTCAGCAGGCTGTTCTTCGGCGGGGGCGGCCTCCTCTTCCACAGGGGCGGCTTCCGCTTCGGGCTCGGGGTCGCCGGGCTGCTTCAGCTCCGCGATGCGGTCATTGTTGGTCTCGATCAAAGCCTTGGAGGCGGTGATCCGTTCACAGGCAGCGGTGTAGGCTCCATCGGGGGCCGTACCGTGCTCGGCAAAGTACAGCTTGCCCAGCTCGATATAGGCTTTCTTGATGGCGTCTTCCTCGGCCATGTTGGCGGTTTTCAGCTTTGCGATTTCCGCCAGACGCTTGGACTGGGCCACGCCAGCCTGGGCCAGATCGGTCGCTCTGTCCTTCAGCGTCTCAAAGGTGCTCTTGAAATCCATGACAATACCCTCCTTAAAATACGGTTTCCCGCTCGTTGCCTCTATTCTATCCGATTTTCCTCCCAAGCGCAAGGGGCTTTATCTACATTTAATGATTTTTTCATCAGAAGTATAGCGGGCTTTTAGATTGTCAGGAAGAAGCTCAATACCGGCCAAAGTCCCCGGAACGGCCTTTGGTCACGTCGGAACCGAAGGTGTAGTCCTTGCCGGGCAGGATGGCGTTGAGGGCGATGCCGGCGATTGCGGCGACGGCCAGGGAGGTGAGGGTAATGGAGGTGCCGCCTACCGTGAAGGTGAGGCCGGAATATTCGTTGTTAAAGCCCCAGATCTTGAATCCCAGGCCGCAAACCATGATGACGGCCGCAATAATCAGGTTTCGGGAGTTGGTGAAATCTACCCGGTTTTCTACCACGTTGCGCACGCCAATGGCTGAGATCATGCCATAGAGGATGAAGGACACTCCGCCGATGATGGCGGTGGGGATGGAGTTGATGACGGCGGCAAACTTGGGGGAGAAGGACAGCACCACGGCGTACACGGCTGCCAGGCGGACAACCTTGGGGTCAAAGACCTGGGACAGCTCCAGCACGCCGGTGTTCTCGCCGTAAGTGGTGTTAGCGGGACCGCCGAACAGCCCCGCGATGGAGGTGGCAATGCCGTCGCCAATCAGGGTGCGGTGCAGGCCGGGGTCCTCAATGAAGTTCTCTTCCACGGTGGCGGAAATGGCAGACATGTCGCCGATGTGTTCCATCATAGCGGCAATGGCAATGGGGGCCATAACCAGGACGGAGGTCAGGTCAAACTTAGCCAGCACAAAGGGCTGGATGCCCACGGCGTCCGCCGCGGCCACGCCGGAGAAATCCACCTGGTTGGTAACCAGAGCCACCGCGTAGGGGATCAGCACGCCCAGCAGGATGGGGATAATCTTAACCATACCCTTGCCCCAGATATTGGCAACCACAATGGCGGCAATGGATAAAAGAGCCAGCCACCAGCAGGTGGAGGCGTTATTGATGGCGCTGGGGGCCAAGGACAGACCGATCAGGATGATAATAGGCCCGGTAACGACCGGAGGCAGGAAGCGCATCACTTTATGCACGCCCACCGCCTTGATCAGGCCGGCCAGGCCTAGGTAGAGCAGGCCGGCCACGACAATGCCGCCCAGGGCGTAAGGCAGCTTTTCTTCACCAGACATGCCGGCGTAGATCCCCGAATCCAGCTCGGCCACAGCGGAAAATCCGCCCAGGTAGGCGAAGGAGGAGCCCAAAAAGGCGGGTATCTTCCACTTGGTGCAAAGGTGGAAGAACAGCGTGCCCAGGCCGGCAAACAGCAGGGTGGTCTGGATGGACAGGGGCAGGCCGTAGCCCTGCACCAGGATCGGGACCAGGACGGTGGCCCCAAACATGGCAAACATGTGCTGAAGGCCCAGAATCAGCATCTTGGGCAAGCCGAGCTGCCGGGCATCGCGGATGGGTTGATTGTTGTTCATTTTCATTTCTCCCTTCTCTTTCGTTCCAACAGACATAAAAAAACGACCACGTCCGTGATCGTCAGCCAAAAATAGAAACGAAAAACCCGCCGCGGGCCGCAGTGACAAACTTACGCAAATACATGGCGGCTCCCCCCTTCCTATCTTACACAGTATACCAGAAACCGCCCGACTCCGCAAGGGGGACCGGACGGTTTTTCTCTTTTTGGCAGTTTCCACAAGGGTCAACCGCGCCCGGCCCTTCGTCCCGCCCATAAATCGGCTCCAATCAGCGCAGCGCACCATGCCAGCAGCAGAGCCAGAATCAGGACGGCGCAGTTGCGGAAAAAGTCCTGAGGCAGAAACAGGATGATGGGATCGGTCTGCCAATCGAAGATCCAATTGTCCTTGCCGGGGAAGAAAACGCTGTGAAAGATAACGAAAGCCCGGTCAAAATCCAAGGCGGCCAGGCCGCCCACGATCAGGAAGGAGGCCCCCAGCCCCGCCGCCGCCCAAAAGCCGGGGCCTCGGTTCAAAAAGCGGTGGGGCCGCATCCTCCCCACCAAACACCAGCCCAGCAGGAAGCCCAGGGCGGCCGCCGACAGCTTCAGCACACGCAGGTCCAGCAGGAACAGCTTTTGCACATCGGCAAAGTGGTCCGCCCCCGACTGGGAGAAGGGCAGCACCCCGGCGGAAAAGTCCTCCCGTCTGCCCAAGCAGAAGTCCATCATCTCGTTGTAAGCCGTCTTGATCTCCTCTTCCGTTAAACCATATCCGGTCAAATTCATTGGTCCGATGTGGGCGTAGTAGAAGGACCGGCACAGCAGAGGCACGGCTATAGATCCCGACAGCACCACCAGCGCAATCAACACCGCCAGCGCCGCAGACAACAGTTTGCTGGTTTTCATGGAGCGAGGCCTCCTTATATCAGAAAGCGGGCCCGAAACACCGGGCCCGCCTTTTGCTCTGTTGGATGGAACAGGGAGCGTTACGCTTTCTTTTTGCCGCCAAAGACGGTCTGGAACCCCTCGATGGCCAGGACAACCGCCAGGACCACCAAAACCACGGCCAGAATGCCCTGGACATAGGTAGCGAAAGCGGCGGTGCCGGCAGAGATGGCCTTGAAGCGGCTCGTGATGGTCTGGCACAGAGAGATGATGGTAACCACCAGCATAAAGACCATGGGGATATAGAACATCTTGTTGTTCTTGCCGATGTTGCCCAGCCAGGCGCACACGGCCAGCAGGCCTAGGCCGGCCAGCAGCTGGTTGGCGGCGCCGAACAGGGGCCAGATCACGCTGTAGCCGT
>CANDCW010000047.1 GCA_947383275.1 uncultured Bacillota bacterium | reverse complement strand
GGAGTGGCTTACCACCGTTTTGAACCGAATCTGGGAGGGGGCGGATCAGCCCGGCTGCAGCCGGGCTCGGGACGTGACGGCGGGAGTCTGCCAGTTGAAGCTGGATGACCGCGACCTGGACGAAATCATCTTCCGGAGTATCCGCAGCGCCCAAGCTGCCCGGCAGATGGGGACCGGATACCAGTTTTTCAGCGGTGAGGCACAGCAAAAAACCAAGGAGGAGCAGCGGCTTCGAGCGGATGGAGCTCGTTCCCTGCAAAACCGGGAGTTTCAGCTCTACCTCCAATTTTATGCGGAAGCACAGACTGGCCGGGCCGTGGGGGCGGAAGCGTTCCTGTTCTGGGAGCATCCGGACTGGGGGCTTCTCCTCCCGGAGCGTTATCTGCCTATTTTGGAACGGGAAGGTTTGGCGGAACAGCTGGATGATTATTTGCTGGATCAGGCATGTGCTTTTTTGGATAGCCTGCAGCGTGGGGGCAGAGAGGATTTCTTCCTTTTGTGCCGCCTGCCTGCGGAAACTGGGTTGTGATTTACTGCGAGGGGCGCTGTATGCCCGCCCGCTCCCGGTGTGGGAGGCCGCAAAGAAGCTGACGGGCCGGCACTTGAGGAAG
Source organism: uncultured Bacillota bacterium (assembly GCA_947383275.1). Taxonomy (GTDB): domain Bacteria; phylum Bacillota; class Clostridia; order Oscillospirales; family Oscillospiraceae; genus Lawsonibacter. Next base: position 19,712 of record CANDCW010000047.1, on the reverse strand, counting down.
GAGAGATTATGAAAACTGTGATCCGCTGGGCGCTTGGAGCAGCTTTGGCGCTCTGTATAGGGACGGCGTTGTTCTTATTGGTCGGCGCCCGGCAAAAGACGGAAGCTTTGCCCAGCTTTGGACTATTCAGCTGGGACGAGGCCGTAATCGCGGAGGAGGAGAAGGACGCTTTGGCCTCCTGCGTGAAACGGTGCGGTGTGAAGATGATCTATCAGGAGTTTTCTCCTGACAGCTTGGCATCCGGGGAGGCGTCCGGCTTTGTAACCCGGATGAAACGGCAGTCCGTTGAGGTCTACGCGCTGATGGGCAACGCGGAGTGGGCCTATGAGCCGAAGGCCGATACGCTGCTGGAGTCCGTCAAGCAGGTTGCTGCCTACAACAGGAGGATGAAGCACGGAGCCCGGATCGCCGGCGTAGTTGTGGATGTGGAGCCCTACCTTCTGGAGGAGTGGGACGCAGGCAGCGACAGCCGCAGAGAATTGATGGAATGCTATTTGTCCTGCATCAAGAGCGCATACAGCTATACGTCCCAAAATGAGCTGAAGCTCTGGGTGTGTATTCCCAACTTCTATGATGTAGCCGAATTGGATATAAATGTACTGGAGGAATAACAAAAATACGGCCCCCTGCCTGCTGGGCGGGGGGCTGTGCACTGTTCCGGTTGATTTTTTTGCCAGGCCGCATTATAATACAAGAAAACCGCCTTGGGGCGATGAAATAGGGTGAGCGCATATGGCAATCATTGGAATTGATCTGGGCACCACCAACAGCCTGGCTGCTGTGTGGCGCAACGGCAAAAGCGAGTTGATCCCCAACAGCCTTGGGGAGTACCTGACCCCGAGCGTGGTCAGCGTAGACGATGACGGCTCTATTCTGGTGGGAGCGGCGGCAAGGGACCGGCTGATCTCTCACCCGGAGCGGACTGCCGCCGGCTTCAAGCGGAGTATGGGCACCAGCCGGCGGTATGAGCTGGGCGGGAGGTATTTTACGGCGGAGGATCTGTCCTCCTTTGTGCTTCGCCGCCTGCGTGAGGATGCGGAGGCGTATTTGGGCGAGGTGGTGGACGAGGCGGTGGTAAGCGTGCCCGCTTATTTCGCCGAGGCCCAGCGCTCCGCCACCAAGCGGGCGGGCGCCCTGGCCGGACTTACGGTGGAGCGGCTGGTGAACGAACCCTCCGCCGCTGCGGTGGCGGGCCATATCGGCGAAGGGGACGAGGACAAGGTCTGCCTGGTTTTTGACTTCGGCGGGGGTACGCTGGATGTGTCTTTGGTAGAGCGGTTCGACAATGTGGTCAGCGTTACCGCTGTCAGCGGAGATAACTTTCTGGGCGGCCGGGACTTTGACGAGCTGATTGCCCGAGGCTTTTGCCAGGACTGCGATCTCAACTTTGACAGCTTGTCCCGCCAGCGGCAGGAGACGCTTGTCCGCCAGGCGGAGACCTGCAAGATGGCGCTGACCAGTCAGGAGCCGGTGATTATGGCGGTGTCCGACGAGGAAATCTCCGCCTCTCTGGCCCTGACCCACGAGTGGGTGATCCGTAAAAGCGGGTCCTTGTTCCAACGGATGCTGGCTCCGGTGCGCAAGGTGTTTATGGACGCCGGCGTGGGCGCCGATGAGGTGGACGAGCTGGTGATGGTGGGCGGTTCCAGCCACATGCCGGCGGTGCGCCGGTACATTGCCAGGGCGCTGAACCGAGAGCCCGCAGCCGGAACCCGTCCGGACACGGCCATTGCCATCGGTGCGGGTATTTGTTCCGGAATGAAGGCGCGGTCCAGCGACTTGAGGGAGCTGGTACTTACCGATGTGTGTCCCTTCACCCTGGGCGTCAACGTGCTCAACCGGGCGGAGGAGAGCCGGGACCTGATGTCCCCTATCATCGAGCGCAACAGTGTGCTGCCTACCAGCAAGGAGGGCACCTACTACACCGCCCGGGACAACCAGCGCTCCCTGGATATCAAGGTGTACCAGGGAGAACAGCGCTACTGCGATGATAACACTTACCTGGGTCATGTGGAAGTCGCCGTGCCCCCCGCGCCGCGGGGGGAGCAGTACGTCCGGGTGCGGTTTACCTACGACATCAACGGATTGCTGGAAGTGGATGTGGTGGCCAAGGACGGCCAGAGCGGCCGGCTGGTCCTCCAAGGTTCGGGGATGACGGAGGAAGAGGTGGAACAGCGGCTGAGCGAATTGGAGTCTTTGAAGATGCACCCGCGGGATCAGGAGGGCCCCCGGACCCTTATCGCCCGGGGAGAGCGGCTGTATGCCATGACGGTGGGCCAGATGCGGGATCAGGTGGCCTATATGCTGGACTGGTTTCAGATGCAGCTGTCCACCCAGGAGCAGCTGCGCATCGCCAAGGCGAGCCGTCGGGTGTCTGCTTTCTTCGACCAGGCGGAGGCGTACATCGGGGTGGGCGACCTGCCGCCCCTGGACCTGGATCCGCTGACCGAGGATGAAGAGGAACCGGAGGGCGAGGCATGAGCTGGCCGTGGAGTCAGCTGGGCCTGCCCGGTCCCTCCGGCCTGTCTGAGGTGCGCCATGCCTATGCGGAAAAGCTGAAAACCACCCATCCGGAGGAGGACCCGGAGGGGTTCCAACGGCTTCACTCCGCCTATCAGCTGGCCAGCCGCATGGCCCGGCAGCAGAAGCGGGAGGGAGGTGCGCCCCAGCCGGAGCGTCCGCCCCAACCCACTTCTAAGCCGCCCCGGCCCCAGGAGATAAGCTTTGATGAGCTGCTCCAGGATGGGGGAGAGGCGCCCCACCGCCCCCGGGAGGAGGACGGGGAGCAGGACTTCGACTTTGACGAGCTGCTCCAGGGCGGGGGAGAGGCTCCCCGCCGCCCCCGGGAGGGGGACGGGGAGCAGGACTTCGACTTTGACGAGCTGCTCCAGGGCGGAGAGGAGGCTCCCAGCCGTTCTCGCGAGGAAGAGGAGGGGCAGGATTGGGACTACGAGCGCCTCTTTGCCGAGGGGGAGGCGGAGCGGGCAGAGGCTCGCCGCCGCCGGGGCGAGGAGCGCCGCCGGGCCCAAGCCCAGGCACGCGCCTGGGCCCGGGAACGCCAGAAAGCCAACGAGTGGACCCGGAAGCGGGAATACTGGCAGCAGCGGAGCACCTACGACCGGGAAAGCCGGGAGCGGTTCTCTCAGGAGGAGGTACGCTGGCAGAGCACAGAGACCATTCTCCACACCCTGGAGATGCTTTACAACGCCCGGGCGCCCCTGGAGGAGTGGAAAAAATTTTTTGCCAGCCCTCTGTTCCAGCAGAACAAGAATAATCTGGATTTGATTTTTGGCATGGAGGACTTTGTCAGCACCAAACAGATGCCCCAAGAGATCAAGCTTGCCCTGTTTCTGGCCTACGGCTTCGACAAGGGGCCATCCCAGCCCGAGCTGCGGCCCCTATACCAGATGCTTCTCCCCGCCTGGAGGGAGTCTCAAAAGGGAAAAGTCCATGAGCGGAACATTGTTATCCTGGGAGTGATTCTCGGACTTGCGGCCCCGTTCGTCCTTGTCCCGCTGCTGGATATGGGTTTGATTTCCGCCCTCTGCGTCAGCCTGGGGATCGTCTGGATCGCCTGGGTGATTCGGAAGGTTGTCAAGACCGGATCCATGGAAAAGCGGGCACGGGGCGGGAAGGTGAGCAAAAAGGAGGAGCTGCGGACCATGCTGGGCTTTGGCCTGGCCGTGGCGATGCTGCTGGTACTGGGCTGGCTGCGGTCAAACCCCGGGCGGGACTGGAGAGACCTCTTGCCCACGAAAGACCCCCGAGAGCTGACCTGCCGGTATATCAGGCAGGATTTCGGCGTGGAGGTGCACTCCCTATACAACCTGGACGAGCTCTACGCCAATAACAACTACGGAAATGTCTTCTATGTGGGGAATGACCCGGACAGCAGGCGTTTCCTGGCTGGTCCTGACGGCGAGCGGGACAAGAAAAACGGCAAGCCCGGCTACAGCACCAATTTGCCGGAGATGCTGCTGCTGTGGGAGCTGAGAAAATTTGCCCAGGCGCACAAAATGACGCCGGTGGATGCGCTGGACCAGGGCCTGGAGCGGTGGGAGACCACGGGGACTTTCCTCATTACCCTGCCTCTCAGCGGCGGAGAGGAGATTATCCGGGACCTGGGAGAGCTGCTGGACGAGCTGCACGAGGAGAAGTGGTACAAGTCCCTGGCCCAGCGGTGCACGCTGGTGCTGTGCAGTCAGGAGATGGAGGAGGGCCGGGTGGTTCTAATCCGCACGCAGCCCGGCTTGACGGTCTATTCGGCGGAACAGTGCCTGGGTATATATGAGGAGTCTTTTGTGCATAAATGCTGCGCGCAGATCATCAAGGAGCTGGGGCTGGATTGGGACTTTCTCCGGGAGGAGGGGGAACACTACACCCTGACCAACGAGGGCAGGGCCAAAATAAAAGGCCACGAATGTGTTAAGCTCTTCGGGTTGAATGAGGACGGCGCGGTGGCGATGGAATATTACATCTATCCCAAGGAGCGGAATATCTATTGTGTCCCAGGAAATTTTTGGGAGACGGGAAACGGCGAAGAACAAATCAGCTTTTACCGTCTGCTTTACTGGGGGGACCGGGGAACCTTCAATCTGTTCTACCCCTGGATAAAATCGAACTGAACCGGGTGCTTGAGGGTATGGTAACTATCCTGCTATTTCAAGAATTTTCGGCAAATTTCTAAAAAATTCATGATTTAGTCACACATATTCGTCATAATGAGCGCGAGGTGATTGTTGTGACGTTTAGTGATAGGCTCCGGCAGCTGCGGCAGGAGAAAAAAATGACCCAGTCGGTTCTGGGTCGTGCAATTGATATTTCCCCCAGGATGATCAGTTTTTATGAAAGCGGGAATCACTTTCCCAGGGACGAGATTATTCTCAAGCGGATCGCCGATCTGTTTGGGGTGAGCTTGGACTATCTGTTAGGCCACTCCGACCTGCGGGAAGAGGAGGCGCTGAAAAAACTGTGCAGCAGATTTCGGAGCTTGTCTGAGGCCGATCGAAGGACGGTTATGAGCTTTATGGAGTTCCTGATAGAAGAAAATCACCTCAAGGAGTGAAAACATTCTTTATTATGGTACAAACACCCACCGGGAGGCCGGTGGGTGTTTGTTTCCTGAACTGGCGGAGCGGTGGCCGTATCCATGTCAAAATGACGAAAGTCCGCATACAGCGGACTGATGCTTTAATGAATTAAACAAACTTTTAAAATGCAGGACAGAAAGCATTGACTTGCAAATTTTTTCATGGTAAGGTGTTAATGTCCATATTAAAAGGAGTGCCGAAGCAGGATTCGACAAATTATCTTTCGGGAGGAACAGAATATGAGCATCCAGAATGAGTATTTAAACGGTTTAATGGAGCGGGTTGTCAAACGCGACCCGAACGAACCGGAGTTTCACCAGGCTGTGCGGGAGGTCCTTACCTCTTTGGTGCCGGTAGCAAATGCCCGCCCTGAGCTGATTAAGGAAGGCGTGATGGACTGCCTGGTGGAGCCGGAGCGTATGATCAGCTTTCGCGTGCCCTGGGAAGATGACAAGGGTGAAATTCACATTAACCGCGGCTTCCGCGTTCAGTTTAACAGCGCTATTGGCCCTTACAAGGGCGGCCTGCGATTCCACCCCAGCGTAAACCAGAGCATTGTCAAATTCCTAGGCTTTGAGCAGACCTTTAAGAACAGCCTCACCGGCCTGCCCATCGGCGGCGGCAAGGGCGGCGCCGACTTCGACCCCCACGGCAAGTCCGATTCTGAGGTTATGCGCTTCTGCCAGTCCTTTATGAATGAGCTGTTTAAGTATATCGGCCCCGACACCGATGTGCCCGCCGGCGACATCGGCGTGGGCGGCCGGGAGATCGGCTATCTGTTCGGTCAGTATAAACGCTTGAGCAACGAATTTACCGGCGTGCTTACCGGCAAGGGCCTGACCTACGGCGGTTCCCTGGCTCGTACCGAGGCCACTGGATACGGTCTGTGCTACTTTACCGACTGCCTGCTGAAGGAGCACGGCAAGAGCTTTGAGGGCGCCACCGTGGTGGTGTCCGGCTCCGGCAATGTGGCCATCTATGCCTGTGACAAGGCTACCCAGCTGGGCGGCAAGGTGGTGGCTATGTCCGACTCCAACGGCTATATCTACGACAAGGATGGCATCGACCTGGCTCTGATCAAGCAGATCAAGGAAGTGGAGCGGGCCCGCATCAAGGTGTACGCCGAGCGCAAGCCTGGCTCCGAGTACCACGAGGGCTGCGTCAATATCTGGAACGTTCCCTGCGACATCGCCCTGCCCTGCGCCACCCAGAACGAGCTTCCTCTGGAGGGAGCCAAGACCCTGATGAAGAACGGCTGCTTCGCCGTGGTGGAGGGTTCCAACATGCCCTCTACTCCCGAGGCCATGGACGCCCTTCAGGAGGCCGGCATTCTGTTTGCTCCCTCCAAGGCCGCCAACGCCGGCGGCGTGGCCGTGTCCGCTTTGGAAATGAGCCAGAACTCCATGCGCTTCTCCTGGAGCTTTGAAGAGGTAGACAGCCGCCTGAAGCAGATTATGGCGGACTTGTACCGCAATGCCTCCCAGGCCGCCGAGCAGTATGGCATGAAGGGCAACCTGGTGGCAGGCGCCAATATCGCCGGATTCCTGAAGGTGGCCGACTCCATGCTGGCCTACGGCCTGGTGTAAGGAGGGAACCCTATGAATAACTACGCAGCCCGCGTATTAGAGCGGCTCCGCCGGAAATACCCCAACGAGACGGAGTACCTCCAGTCCGTCCAGACCTGGCTGGAGATGATTGATCCGGCTCTGGACGACCCCCGCTATGAGAAACTGGATCTGCTCACCCGTATGGTGGAACCCGAGCGGATGGTTACCTTCCTGGTACCTTGGACGGACGACCAGGGCGCCGCCCACACCAACCACGGCTACCGTGTCCAGTTCAACAGTGCCATCGGCCCCTACAAGGGGGGCCTGCGCTTCCACCCCTCGGTGAACACCAGCGTGGTCAAGTTCCTGGGCTTTGAGCAGACATATAAGAACGCCCTCACCGGCCTGCCCATCGGCGGCGCTTCCGGCGGCGCTGACTTTGATCCCCGCGGCAAGAGCGATCGGGAGATTATGCGCTTCTGCCAGTCCTTTATGAACTCGCTGTACCGCTACATCGGCGCGGATACCGACATTCCCGCCGGCGACATCGGTGTGGGAGCCAAGGAAATCGGCTATCTTTACGGCCAATACAAGCGCCTGCTGGGCAAAGCTGAGAGCTCTGCGCTCACCGGCAAGGGCTTGACCTACGGCGGCAGCAAGGTCCGTCTGGAGGCCGCCGGTTCCGGCACCGTCTATTTTCTGGACCGGATGGTGGAGAGCAAGAGCGACACCCTGAAGGGCAAAACTATAGCCGTGTCCGGCTTTGGAAACATGTCCTGGGGCGTATGCCGCAAGGCAGCGGAGCTGGGGGCTAAGGTGGTCACCCTTTCCGGCCCCGACGGCTATATCCATGACCCCGATGGCGTTACCACCAAGGAGAAGCTGGACTATGTGCTGGAGATGCGTGCCGCCGGGCAGGACCGTGTGTCTGCCTACGCCCGCAAGTTCGGCGTGGAGTTTTTCCCTGGCAAAAAGCCTTGGGAGGTCAAGACTGACATCGTGATTCCCTGCGCCACCCAAAATGAGCTGGATGTGGAGGATGCCATCTGCATTTTGGCCAACGATGTGCGCTATTATGTGGAAGGCGCCAACATGCCCGCCACTGCCGAGGCAATGAAGCTGCTGCGCCTCAGCCCCAAGATCCTCACAGCGGGGGCCAAGGCGTCCGGCTCCGGCGGCGTGGCCGTGTCCGCCCTGGAGATGGCCCAGAACTCCATCCGCTACAATTGGACCCGCAGCGAGGTGGACGAGCGGCTGCGCCAGATCATGAGCGGTATTTATGACGCCTCCGCCGCTGCAGCAGCGGAGTACGGCCTGGGGGACGACCTGATTGCCGGCAATGATATTGCCGCATTTAAGAAGATCTCTGCGGCTATGATTGCCCAGGGGCTGTAAAGTTTTTTAGGGACGCGCCTAAAAGGGCGTTGCCGTAAAAAAGGTCTGTATATCTTGCAGAGAAAGCGATTGAGGAGAGGGAATAGCCCTCTCCTCATGTCAATTCCTTTTGCTTCGCACCGCTTATTTGATAAAACCCGCGGCGATGTCAAGAATGCGCAGGGCCGCGCCCTCTTTGGACATGAGGGGCAGCTCCTCCACTCCCTCCCGGGTAATGACGGTCATCACGTTGGTGTCGGTGCCGAAGCCTGCCCCGGCTACCTTCAGGTTGTTGGCGCAGATCATGTCCACGTTTTTTTTCTCCAGCTTGGCCCGGCTGTTTTCCAGCATGTTTTGGGTCTCCATGGAGAAGCCGCACAGCACCTGACCCGGGCGGCGGTGCTCCCCCAGGTATTTCAGAATGTCCTGGGTGCGTTTGAGGGGAATGGACAGGCCGGCGTCCTTCTTTTTGATTTTGTCGTCGGAGTAGCCTGCCGGGGTGTAATCGGCCACGGCGGCGGCCTTGAAGATGAAGTCGGCCCAGTCCTGCCGGGAGGAGACGGCCTCGAACATGTCCTGAGCGGAGACGGCGTTGACCACCTCCACAAAGGGAGGCGGGGTGAGGGCCGTGGGCCCGGACACCAGGATGACTTCTGCCCCCCGGAGCATGGCCGTTCTGGCCAGGGCAAAGCCCATTTTTCCGGTGGAGTGATTGGTCAGGTAGCGCACCGGATCCAAGGATTCCTGGGTGGGGCCAGCGGTGGCTAGGACATGTTTTCCAGTCAGGTCATGGGGCAGGGCAATGGCCCGGAGGATGTGCTGGAGGAGGAGCTCCGGCTCGGGCAGCTTGCCCGCTCCCACCGCCCCGCAGGCCAGCCGGCCGGAGGCCGGGGCGATGACCTCCCAGCCGTAGCGGCGCAGGGCGTCCAGATTGTCCTGCGTGACGGGATTTTCAAACATGTTTGTGTTCATGGCCGGGGCGATCAGTTTGGGGCAGGTGCAGGCCAGCACAGTGGTGGTGAGCATATCGTCCGCCAGGCCGTGAGCCAGTTTGGCGCACACGTTGGCGGTGGCCGGGGCGATGATGACCAGATTCGTCCGTTCAGCCAGTGCGATATGTTCCACCTGATGGGAGAAATTCCGGTCGAAGGTGTCCACCATGCAGCGCCTGCCGGTAAGCTGCTCAAAGGTGAGGGGAGTGATAAATTTTGTGGCGTGTTCGGTCATAACCACTTCCACATTGGCGTGCTGCTTCACCAGTGCCGAGGCCAGCGCGGCCGCCTTGTAGGCGGCAATTCCCCCGGTGACCCCCAGCAGGACAGTTTTTCCTTTTAACATCGTTGGTTCCTCCTTTGGGTACGTTACAGCTATTATACCGTCTTATCCTTTCGCTGTAAAGTCATGAAGTTTTTCCTTGCATCTTGGGCTGGTATCTAGTATAATAAACGGCTGAGAGGACGGGGGCCGTCCTCGCCCTCTTAAATTTATGCGCTGCATCCGCAGATGGCGGAGCGGCAGCAGGAGGTAATGTAAATATGAAAACCCGTAAGCACGACACCCGCTGGCTGGTGGGAGTGGCCCTGTTTGTGGCGCTGCAGCTGGTCCTCCAGCTCACCGGCATCGGACTAATCCCCCTGCCCCTCATCCGGGCCACCACACTCCACATCCCTGTCATTGTGGGAGCGGTACTGCTGGGCCCCCTGGCCGGGGCGGTTTTGGGAGGCGTGTTCGGCCTGTGCTCCATGTGGACCGCCACTACCGCGCCCACGCTGCTGTCCTTTGCCTTTTCCCCCTTCTTGGCAGATTCCCTGGCCGGGGCGGCCAAGGCAGTGTGGATTGCCCTGGGCTGCCGTATCATGATCGGCGTGGTGTCCGGCTGGTTATGGATCGCCCTGAAGAGGCTGAAAGCCAACGATCTGATTGCTCTGCCTGTTGTGGGGGTGGCCGGTGCGCTGACCAATACCGGATTGGTGATGGGCAGCATCTACTTCCTCCTTGCCCCCGAGTTTGCCGCGGCAAAAAACGTGGGTATGGAGGCTGTGCTGGGCCTGGTGATGGGCATTGTGACCACCTCTGGCGTGGCCGAGGCCATTGCCGCCGCTGTGCTGGCCACAGCCGTGTGCAAGGCGCTACTCCACGTCCCGGCGCTGGGACTTCGGCCCCAGGTGAACATGTAAGGCAAATTGTTCCCAGTTGGGCTATCTTGACAAGAGAGTTTGGTGAGGAATGATGCTCCTGGCCATCGACATTGGCAATACCAACATCGTAATCGGCGGAATCGGCGCGGGGGGAAAAATTGCCTTTGAGGCCCGCATTGCTACCGACCGTATCAAGACCTCTGACCAGTATGGCGCGGAAATCAAGAGCATGCTGGGCCTGTTCGACATCAGGCCCCAGGATGTTGACGGCTGTATCATCTCCTCGGTGGTGCCGCCGGTGTTTAATTCGGTGCGTACCGGCATCATAAAAGTGACCGGCAAGACCCCCATGGTGGTGGGGCCCGGCCTGAAGACCGGACTGAATATCCAGATGGACAATCCCTCCCAGGTGGGAAGCGACCGGATTGTCATCGCAGTGGCGGCGCTGGCGGAGTATGAGCCGCCTCTCATCCTGCTGGATCTGGGGACCGCAACCACCATTGAAGTGGTGGGAAAGGGCAGTACTTATTTGGGCGGCTGCATTATACCTGGGGTCCGGGTGTCGCTGGAAGCCCTCACCTCCCGCGCCGCCCAGCTGCCGGGCATCCGCCTGGACCAACCCAAGAAGGTGATCGGCAAAAATACGGTGGACTGTATGCGCAGCGGCATCATGTATGGTACCGCCGCCATGCTGGACGGTATGCTGGACCGGGTAGAGGAGGAGATGGGCTGCTCCGCTACGGTGGTGGCTACCGGAGGGATGGCCCAGTTTATTGTCCCCCTGTGCCACAGGGAGATACGGCTGGAAAAAGATCTGCTCCTCAAGGGGCTGAGTATTATTTATCAAAAAAACAAAAAGCCTTGACAACTCCGTTCATTTTGCATATAATGGGCGGGCAAAGGCGATGCGGAAGAGGAGTATCCGGCGTTGGGCGCGTCAGAGAGGGGGCGGACGGTGCGAGTCCCCGGCCCGGGCCGTGAGAAGGTGGCTTTCGCGCTCCGCCCCTGAACCGGCAGTAGGGGGCGGCGGGATTTCCCGTTACAGAAGCAGAGCGTCCCCGTTTGGGGAAATTCAGGTGGTACCGCGGTTGAACAATCGCCCTGAGTCCGTTGGACTCAGGGTGTTTTTTGTGAGGTGATGGAGTGTTCATTATACAGACCACCGTAGACCAAAAGGCTATGACGGCCCTGGCCAGGGTGTCCCGAAAGACGCTGCGCCGGGGAAGGAGCGGCCCGGTGCGCACGCTGGCCTGGTTCATTGTGGTGCTGGAGGCGTTCTTAACGGCGACCTACCTCCGGGGCGGCGAGGACGGCTGGCAGGTGAACGCCCTGCTGGGGCTGTTTATGCTGGGCTGCATCCTGGGGGAGGATTGGGTCAATGGAGCCGTTGGGCTGCGGAAGGTGCCCCCCGGCAGCCGGGAGGTGAACGCCGCCTTTAAAGATGAAAGCTGCTATGTCCACCGCACCCAGGCGGCGGAGAGCTGGTGGCCCTATGACCAGATCAGAGCTGCGGCCGAAACGAAGGACTACTTTGTCCTCCTGCTGGGCCGGAGCCAGGGGCAGGTTTACGACAAAAAAGGATTTTCCTGGGGGGAACCTGAGGAATTTCGGGAATTTATTCACAAAAAGACCGGATTAAAGGTACAATATATCAAGTAGGAGGATTTTTATGAAAAAAGAACTGCCAAAAGTTTATGAGCCCCAGGAGGTGGAGGCCCGAATCTACCGCGCCTGGGAGGAAAACGGCTGCTTCAAGGGCCATCGGGACCCGAAAAAGAAGCCCTTTACCATTGTTATGCCCCCTCCCAACGTCACTGGCCAGCTCCATATGGGCCACGCCATGGACGACTCCCTTCAGGATATGCTCATCCGCTACAAGCGGATGCAGGGCTATGCCGCCCTATATCTCCCCGGCACCGACCACGCCGGCATCGCCACCCAGGTGAAGGTGGAGGAGGAGCTGCGCGAAAAGGAGGGCCTGAGCCGTTACGACTTGGGCCGGGAGAAATTCCTGGAGCGGGTGTGGGACTGGAAGCACAAGTACGGCGCTCGTATTGTAGCGCAGCAGAAGAAGCTGGGCATCTCGGCCGACTGGGACCGGGCCCGATTTACCATGGACGAGGGGCTGTCTAAGGCTGTGCGGGAGGTCTTTGTCAGTTTATATGAGAAGGACCTGATCTACAAGGGCTCCCGGATTATCAACTGGTGCCCCCACTGCGTCACAGCCCTGTCCGACGCGGAGGTGGAGTACCAGGACAAGCCCGGCCATCTGTGGCACATGCGCTACCCCCTGGCCGGCGGCTCCGGCTACCTGGTGGTGGCTACCACCCGCCCTGAGACCATGATGGGCGACACTGGCGTGGCTGTCAACCCCAACGACGAGCGGTACAAGCATCTTGTGGGCAAGACCTGCATCCTCCCCCTGATGGACCGGGAGATCCCCATTGTGGCCGACGACTATGTGGAGATGGACTTCGGCACCGGCTGCGTGAAGATGACCCCCGCCCACGACCCCAACGACTTCGAGGTGGGTCTGCGCCACAATCTGGAGACGATCCGGGTGCTGGATGACAACGGCATTGTGAATGAAAACGGCGGAAAATACCAGGGGATGGACCGCTACGAGGCCCGGAAAGCGGTTGTCGCCGACCTGGAGGAGCTGGGCCTGATGGAGAAGATCGAGCCCTACTCCCACAACGTGGGCACCTGCTACCGCTGTCACAGCGATGTGGAGCCCCTCATCTCCGCCCAGTGGTTTGTCCGCATGGAGCCCCTGGCCAAGGAGGCTCTGCGGGTGGTCAACGAGGGGGAGACCAAATTCGTCCCCGACCGCTTCGCCAAGACCTACACCAACTGGATGGAGAATGTCCACGACTGGTGCATCTCCCGCCAGCTGTGGTGGGGACACCAGATTCCTGTGTGGTACTGCGCAGACTGCGGCCACATGACCGTCAGCCGTACCGACCCTGACTGCTGCGAGAAGTGCGGCTCCCAGCGCATTGAGCGGGACCCCGATGTGCTGGATACCTGGTTTAGCTCCGCCCTGTGGCCCTTCTCCACCCTGGGCTGGCCCGAGGAGACGGAGGACCTGAAATTCTTCTATCCCACCGACGTGCTGGTCACCGGCTACGACATCATCTTCTTCTGGGTGGCCCGGATGATTTTCTCCGCCTGTGAGCACACCAAAAAGCCCCCCTTCCACACCGTGTTTATTCACGGCCTGGTGCGGGACGACAAAGGCCGAAAGATGTCCAAGTCCCTGGGCAATGGCATTGACCCCCTGGAGATTGCCGATAAGTATGGCGCTGACGCCCTGCGCTTCAACTTGGTTACCGGCAACTCTCCAGGCAACGACATGCGCTTTTACACCGAACGGTGCGAGGCCATGCGCAACTTTGCCAATAAGATCTGGAATGCCAGCCGGTTCCTGATGATGAACCTGACCATCGACAAGTGCCAGCTGCCCGAAAAGCTGGAGTTGGAGGACAAGTGGATTTTGTCTAAGCTGAACCGGGCCGTGGCCGAGATCACCGACAACATGGACCGGTATGAGCTGGGCGTGGCCGCCCAGAAGATTTACGACTTTATCTGGGATGACTACTGCGACTGGTATATCGAGCTGACCAAGACCCGCCTCCAGGGGGAGGACGAGGACAGCAAGGCGCGGGCCCAGCAGGTGCTGTGCTATGTGCTCACCGAGATGCTCAAGCTGCTACACCCCTTTATGCCTTTCATTACCGAGGAAATTTGGCAGGCTCTGCCCCACGAGGGGGACTTCCTGATGATGCAGAACTGGCCCGTGGCCTCCGAGGCGATGAACTTCCCAGACGAGGAGAAGGCCATGGAGCTGATTATGGACGCCATCCGGGCCATCCGCGCCCGGCGCAGCGAGATGAACGTGCCCCCTTCCAAGAAGGCCCATCTCACCGTGGCCACCGGCGAGGGGGAGGTGTTCGCCTTGGGCGTGCCCTTCCTGAAGAAGCTGGCCTACGCCAGTGAGGTGGAGATCGTCCCCACCGGCGAGGCCCCCGACGCCGCCGGCAAGGTGGCGGTGGTCACCCATGCCGCGCAGATGTTTATCCCCCTGGGGGAGCTGGTGGACCTGGAAAAGGAGAAGGCCCGGGTGGAGAAGGAGCTGAAAAAGCAGTCCGCCGAGCTGGACAAGCTCAACGCCAAGCTCTCCAACCCCGGTTTCGTGAACAAGGCCCCTGCCAATGTTGTGGAGGCCGAGAAGGAGCGGGCCGTTCAGCTTGCCGAGCTGGTGGCCAAGCTTACTGAGCAGTTGAAGGGGATGTAATGCGCGGGGGGGCGGCGCAGAGGCCGCCCCTGAGCAAAGGAGGCACATATGTCAAAAATCAAATTAGGTTCCACCGGAATTGAAATTGAGAAAAACGGTTTTGGTTGTCTGCCCATTCAGCGTATCTCGAAAGAGGAGGCCGCCCGGCTGCTCCGCAAGGCGGTGGACGGAGGGATGACCTACTTTGACACTGCCCGAGCCTACTCCGACAGCGAAGAGAAAATGGGCTATGCCTTTCGGGGGATCCGGGAACAGGTGGTTATCGCCACCAAGACCCACGCCCAGACCGCCTCGGAGCTGTGGGAGCACCTGGAGGCATCCCTAAAAAACCTGGGAACCGAGTACGTCGATGTCTACCAGTTCCACAACCCCGCCTTCTGCCCCAGACCCGGCGGGGAGGACGGCCTATATGACGCCGCCCTGGAGGCTAAGGCCCAGGGGAAAATCCGCCACATCGCCATCACCAACCACCGGCTGGCCGTAGCCCATGAAGCCATCGACTCAGGGCTGTATGAGCTGCTGCAGTTTCCCTACAGCTACCTGTCCGGGCCACAGGAGCGGGAGCTGGTGGACAAGTGCCGGACCAAAGGCATGGGCTTTGTGGCTATGAAAGGCATGGCTGGAGGCCTGCTGGGCAACGGCACGGCCGCAGCAGCCTGGATGGCCCGGCAGGAGGGGGTGGTCCCCATCTGGGGGGTGCAGCACGAGTGGGAGCTGGATCAGTTCCTGGCCTGCGTCAAAGAGCCTCCGGAGCTGACTGCGGAACTCCAGGCTGTCATCGACCGGGACCGGGCCGAGCTGACCGGCGACTTCTGCCGCTCCTGCGGCTACTGTATGCCCTGCCCGGCGGGCATCCAGATCAGCCAGTGCGCCCGGATGTCGCTGATGCTGCGCCGTATGCCGGAGGCCGGCTACCTCAGCGATTACTGGCGGGGGGAGATGAAAAAGATAGAGAATTGTCTCCACTGTGGGACATGTGCCTCTAAATGCCCCTACGGTTTAGATACGCCCAGGCTGCTTCAGGACAACTATAACGAGTACTGGACCCATTTTTAAGAGAAAGGGACGCCGCGAACACCCGGTTCGCAGCGTCCCTTTTATTTAGTACACCCGCAGCACGCAGATGGACTGCGCACTGATCTGCGGGGGAAGGCTGGCGGTCATCACGCCGTCAAAGACGATGCGCACCTGGTCGCCGGCGGCCAGATTGGAAGTGGAGTAGTTGGTGTTCACCAGAACCTCCTGCCCGTTGCTGTTGTCGGTGACCAGTACCTGGGAGCCCCAAGCCTGGACGACGGTGGCGATCATAGTCACCATGGAAGTCACCTCCTGTTGGATCAAAGTCCATGACATACTATGCGCCGGGGGAGGGGAGGGTGAGCGTCAGCGTTCAGTCTGATACAGCTCCTGCCACTGTCGTAGGCAGCTGTCCAGCCCCATACCGGTATCGATGGTATGCAGCTGGGGAAACTGAGCCAGCCGTTCCAAGGAAAAATCCTCCTGGTCGGCCAGAAAGCGGCGGCAGACCTCGGTGTAGTCCGGGTTTTCCTGGCGGTCTTCCCGGTCGATACAGCGCATCAGGCGGGTTCGGTCATCCACTTGGAGGTAAATCACGCAGACCGCCGGCCGGCCATAGCAGCCGATCAGGGCCTCCGCCCCCTCCAGGGTAGTAATAATCAGGCGGTCGGCGTCCAGCTCAAAGCGAAGGGTGAAGTAGGACCAATACCCCTGAGTGGTAAAGTACTCCCGCAGCTCGATAATCTGATCTCCGGCCAGATATTGCTCCAGCTGTTTCCCGGAGACAAAGTGGTAGTTCTGCCCATCCACTTCCCCTCTTCGCATGGGGCGGGTGGTATAGGGGATGACGGGGCGCAGGTTGGGCTGCTTCAGGTCCAGAATGCGGGTGTAGAGGGTATCTTTCCCGGAACAGCTCTTGCCTACCAGACAAAAAATACGGCTCAAAGGTCCACCCCGCGTTGGAAAAACGCCTCAATTTCCGCCTGAGATGCCTGGACCGACCCCTGAATGAAGTCCGGCTTGCCGCCGCCCCGGCCGTTAAGTGCCTGGTTCAGCTTCTGGGTGAAGGCGCGCAGGTCGCCGCCGGGCTGGCCAATGGCGTATCTGCCCTCCGAGAAGCAGGCGCACCGTCCGCCGCAGGTGCGGAGCACCGCGTCGCACAGGCGGCGCAGGGAGTTAGGGGAGAGGCCGTCCTCGAACAAAAGCACATCTCCTTTTCCCACGTACTGCTGGGCCAGAGCCTGAAAATGCCCGTCTTCCAGGGCCATGAGCCGGGATTTGAGGGCTTCGTTTTCCGCCAGCAGCCGCTCTGCCGCCGTCCCCGTCTCAAAGATTTTGGCAGACAGCAGATGGGATACTTTGGCGTTCTGCTCCAGCACGCCGCTGAGATACCGGAAGGCCCGTCCGCCGCATACCAGCTCGATGCGCACCCCTTCCCGGAACTTTTGCATGGACAGCAGCTTCACCAGCCCAACCTGGGCGGGGGTTTTCACATGGGTGCCGCAGCAGGCGCAGCAGTCTGCTCCAGGGAATTCCACAATGCGCACCTGGCCGGTAAGCTCCTTTTTGCTCCGATAGTGGATGTGGGACAGCTCTTCCTGGGAGGGATAGGTGATCCTCGTGGGCAGATTGACCTGCCACAGGTGCCAGTTAGCGGTCTGCTCCAGCTGCGCAAACTGCTCCTCGGTGAGGGGGCGGTCAAAGTCGATGGTGACCACCTCCGCCCCCAGGTGGAAGCCCACGTTCTCACAGCCCCACAGGGCGTGGGCCAGCCCAGAGACGATGTGTTCCCCCGAGTGCTGCTGCATCAGGTCGAACCGCCGGTCCCAGTCAATGATGCCGGCGGCCAGCGTGCCCGGCTCCAGAGGATGATTACAAATGTGGACGATCTCGCCGTCACGATTGTGGACCTCCAGGACATTTACGCCGCCCAGCTTCCCGGTGTCATAGGGTTGGCCGCCCCCCTCGGGGTAGAAGGCGGTCCGGTCCAGCACGATATCAAAGCCCTTCTTCCCCTTCTCACAGGAGAGCACCTTTGCCTCGAATTTAATCAGGAACGCGTCCTGTTCGTATAATTTTTCCGTCATAGATAGCTCTCGTCCCGTTCGGAGCGCTTGGCCCGCTGCATCAGGTTGGTAATCACGGTGTGGACGTCCCGGCCCTCGTAGAGCACCTCGTAAGCCGCCTGGGCGATGGGCATCTCCACCCCCGCCTTGTGAGCCAGGGTGCGGGCATTGTTGGCGGCGTAGTACCCCTCTACCACCGCGCCGATCTCCTTTACGGCCTCTTCCACCGGCTTGCCCTGGCCAATTAAAATGCCGCAGCGGCGGTTGCGGGAGTGCATGGAACAGCAGGTGACAATTAGGTCGCCCACGCCGGCCAGGCCGGTAAAGCTGTCCTTGCGCCCGCCCAGGGCCACCCCCAGGCGGGCCATTTCCGCCAAGCCCCGGGTCATAAGCAGGGCCTTGGTATTGTCGCCGTAGCCCATGCCGTCGCAGCAACCGGCGCATAGGGCGATGATATTTTTCAGGGCGGCGCAGATCTCGGTGCCAATCTTGTCGTCGCTGGTGTACACCCGGAACCGCTGGTTCATGAACAGGTCCTGGACCTTCTCCGCAATGGACAAATCGTCTGCGGCGGCTACCACGCCGGTGGGGATGTTCCGCCCCACCTCCTCGGCGTGAGATGGCCCGGACAGTACCACCACCGGGCATTTTCCGGCCACTTCCTCTTCGATTACCTGACTGAGGCGTAAAGAGGAGTCCTTCTCGATGCCCTTGGAGACGGACACCAGAATGGTCCCCGGATCGGCCAGTTCTTTTAACTGCCTTGCGGTAGCCCGCACAGCGAAGGAGGGGGTGGCCACTACCACCAGGCCGCAGCCCTTGACGGCGGACATGTCGGTGGTAAATTTCAGCGCCTCCGGCAGGAGGACGCCTTTGAGCATGGGGTTCTCGTGGGTCTCCCGGAGGACCTGGGACTCCTCCTCGGTGTAGGACCATAAGGTGACATCGTTGCCGTTTTCCAGCAGCAGCAGGGCCAGGGCCGTCCCCCAGGCGCCGCTGCCAAGGACTGTGGTTTTCATACTGTTTTCCTCCAAATCAGTGTTTTTTGTGCAGGCTGAACTTGTTTTCCGTCCCGGTGAGCAGCCGGTGGATATTGGCCCGGTGCATGTACAAAATCAGCCCGCCGATGACGATGGACAAGAGGAGCAGAATTGTGTCCTGGTAGACGAACCAGGTGGCGAAGGGGAAGGACGCCCCCGCCCAGCAGGAGCCCAGGGAGACGTATTTGGTCACCACCGCCAGCACCAGAAAACCGCCCCACACCACCAGGGCAATGCGCCAGTCGATCATGATGGCGATGGTCCCGCCGGAGAGAATCCCCTTGCCCCCCTTGAAGTGGAACATGCAGGGGAACATGTGGCCCAGCAGGCACCACAGCCCCGCCCAATATTTGAACAGGTTGAGGTAGTGGGCGGCCTGTTCCGCAGTTAGGGGAAAATCGGGCATTATGCGGGGATCAAAATTCCCGGCGAACCAAATACCAATCCGGATGGCAATCACCGCCTTCAGCACATCGCACAGGATGACCACCAGGGTGAGGAAACCGCCGAACGTGCGGTAGAAGTTAGTCAGCCCGGCGTTGCCGCTGCCGTGGGTACGGATGTCGTCCCGGAGAATATACTTGGACACGATGACCGCCCCGTTGAAGCAGCCGCAGAAGTAGGCGGCGATGGCAACCCAGATAAAATCGCTGTACATCATGAGATAAAGTATGAACACGCCCATCCCTTACCCCTCCTTTTCTCCCCGCTCCCGGACGGTGAGCCGGACGGGGGTGCCCTCCAGGCCGAAGGTGGAGCGGATCTGGTTCTCAAGATACCGCTGGTAGGAGAAGTGGAAGAGCCTTGCATCGTTGCAGAAGCAGACGAAGTGGGGAGGCTTGATACCCACCTGGGTCATATAGTAGACCTTCAGCCGCCGTCCCTTGTCGGTAGGGGGCTGGACCCGGGCTGTTGCATCGGCCAGCAGGGAGTTGAGCATCCCGGTTGTAATCCGCATAGCCGCCTGGTTATTCACGTAGTTGATTAGCTCAAACAGCCGGTCCACCCGCTGGCCTGTCAGGGCGGAGATGAACACAATGGGGGCGTAGGTCATATAGCTCAGGTCCCGCATCACGTCCTGGCGCATTTTGTCCATGGTCTTGCCGTCCTTCTCGATGGCGTCCCACTTGTTGACCACGATGA
>CANDCW010000046.1 GCA_947383275.1 uncultured Bacillota bacterium | reverse complement strand
AGCTGATGGACCGCCAGCAGCTCACCCTCCAGGAGACCCAGCGCATCAACGACGCGCTCAACCTGAAGATGGAGGAGCTGGACCGGGTGATCGACCGGGCGGGCAAGGTGCTCTCCCAGCTCAGCGACTACCCCGTATTCACCATGGCTGCGGCCAAGGAGCGGATCACCGTCAAGCGCTTCGACCTGCTGATGGTGGAGGACAGCGCCTTTATCGCCGTAGTCATGACGGACAGCAGCGTGGTGAAAAACAAGCTGATCCACATCCCGGGCGGACTGAGCGACCCCCAGCTTCAGATGCTGTCCGCCGTGCTCAACTCCTCCTTTGTAGGTCTGTCCCGGGAGGAGATGTCCGAGGCGCTGGATAAGATGGAGGCCCGCACCGCGCCGGGCGCCTTTGAACTGATTGCCCTGGTGGTGGAGTTCGCTATGGAGGTGCTGGCCGGCCAGAGCGAGCAAAAATTTCGCACCGCCGGCATCACCCACCTGCTGGAACACCCCGAGTACCGCAGTCTGGACAAGGCAAAGCCCCTGATGGCCTACCTCAGCGAGGAGGGCGAGGCGCCCCGCCTGCCCGCCACTTTGGATACCGGCAAGAACATGAACATCCTCATCGGCCCGGAAAACGTGAGCGACGCCCTGAAAGACACCAGCGTGGTCATGGCCAGCTATGACATCGGAGACAATATGCGGGGCGTGATCGGGGTGGTAGGCCCCACCCGCATGGACTACGCCAAGGTTACCGCCCGCCTGTCCTACTTCGCCGACAGCCTCACCCGCATGTTCGGCAAGGAGCTGCCCCCGGCGGAGGAAAACGACGAGTAATCATCAATAACGAGCTGCGAAGGAGCATGAATCGTGAGTAAGAAAAAAGAAAAGAAAGAGCCTCAGGAGGCCCCTGTGGAGGAGCTCCTGGAAGAACAGGCCGCGCAGGAGGCGGGGGCGGAGGAGCCCCAGACCGATCCCCCCGGCCCCGAGGAGGAGGCCCCCGTTCAGGAGCAGATGGTCCCCAGGGAGCAGTTCCTCCGCCTGGCCGCAGAATATGACAACTACCGCAAGCGCACCGCCAAGGAGAAGGAGTCCCTGTGGACCGATGCCAAGGCGGACACCGTCCAGGCGTTTCTCCCCGTCTACGACAACCTGGAGCGGGCCCTGAAGCAGGATACCGCCGACGAGGCCTACAAAAAAGGTGTGGAGATGACCATGAACCAGTTCAAGGAGGTCTTCGCCAAGCTGGGGGTCACCGAGATCGACGCCCAGGGAAAGCCCTTTGACCCCAACCTCCATAACGCCGTGATGCACATGGAGGACGAAAGCCTGGGCGAGAATGTGGTGGCCCAGGTCTTTCAGGCAGGGTTCATGCTGGGAGACAAGGTGATCCGATTCGCTATGGTTCAGGTTGCCAACTGACAACAGATTAGGAGGAGGCCGGACTGACATGTGTACAACCTATAAAAATATCCGATTCACCCTGATGCTCAGCGCCGGGCTGCTGGTCTGGCTGTCTGCCCTGTTTGGCGTGGGAGCGATGCTCCTGCATTAAAATCGTTAACACCAATCTTTATATATTAGGAGGAAAACATTATGGGAAAAATTATTGGCATCGATTTAGGCACTACCAATAGCTGCGTGGCGGTAATGGAGGGCGGCGACGCCGTCGTCATTGCCAACGCCGAGGGCAACCGCACTACCCCCTCCGTCGTGGCCTTCTCCAAGGACGGCGAACGCATGGTGGGCCAGGTGGCCAAGCGCCAGGCCATCACCAACCCCGACCGGACCATCAGCTCTATTAAGCGGGAGATGGGCTCCGACTACCGGGTGACTGTGGACGGCAAGAAATACACCCCCCAGGAGATCAGCGCCATGATCCTGCAAAAGCTGAAGGCCGACGCCGAGGGCTACCTGGGGCAGACCGTTACCGAGGCGGTCATCACCGTCCCCGCCTACTTCACCGACGCCCAGCGCCAGGCCACCAAGGACGCGGGCAAGATCGCCGGCATGGAGGTCAAGCGCATCATCAACGAGCCCACCGCCGCGGCCCTGGCCTACGGCGTGGACAAGGAAGAGGCCCAGAAGATCATGGTCTACGACCTGGGCGGCGGCACCTTCGACGTGTCCATTCTGGATATTGATGATGGCGTGATCGAGGTGCTGGCCACCGCCGGCAACAACCGTCTGGGCGGCGACGACTTTGACAAGTGCATTATGGACTGGATGGTGGCTGAGTTCAAGAAGGCCGAGGGCGTGGACCTGTCCGGCGACAAGGTGGCCATGCAGCGGCTGAAGGAGGCCGCCGAAAAGGCCAAAATCGAGCTGTCCGGCGTTACCACCACAGCCATCAACCTGCCCTATATCACTGCCGATGCCACCGGCCCCAAGCATCTGGACCTGACCCTCTCCCGGGCTAAGTTCAACGAGCTGACCCACCACCTGGTGGAGGCCACCATGGGTCCCGTGCGCCAGGCTATGGGCGACGCCAAGCTCTCCGCCGGCGATTTGCACAAGGTGCTGCTGGTGGGCGGCTCCAGCCGCATCCCCGCCGTGCAGGACGCGGTAAAGAACATCACCGGCCGGGACGGCTTTAAGGGCATTAACCCCGATGAGTGCGTGGCCATGGGCGCGGCCCTCCAGGGCGGCGTGTTTACCGGCGACGTGAAGGACCTGCTGCTGCTGGACGTGACGCCCCTTTCCCTGGGCATCGAGACCGCCGGCGGCGTGATGACCAAGATCATTGAGCGCAACACCACCATCCCCGCCCACGGCAGCCAGGTGTTCACCACCTACTCCGACAACCAGACCTCCGTGGAGGTCAAGGTGCTCCAGGGCGAGCGGGAGATGGCCCAGTACAACAAGCAGCTGGGCGTGTTCATGCTGGACGGCATCCTGCCCGCCCGCCGGGGCGACCCCAAGATTGAGGTCACCTTCGATATCGATGCCAACGGCATTGTCAATGTGTCCGCCAAGGACCAGGGCACCGGACGGGAGCAGCACATCACCATTACCTCCTCCACCAACATGAGCAAGGAGGAGATTGACAAGGCCATGCGGGAGGCCGAGCAGTTTGCCGCCGAGGACAAGAAGATGCGGGAGGCCGCTGACATCCGCAACGCCGGCGACCAGACCCTTTACCAGGTGGAGAAGACCTTGGGCGAGGTGGGGGACAAGATTCCCGCCGAGGACAAGGCCAAGGTCCAGGCCGCTCTGGACCACCTGAAGGAGACTCTAAAGGGGGCGGACATCAACGCCATCAAGGACGCCACCGAGGCGGTGAACAAGGAGTTTGCTGAGGTGGGTTCTAAGATCTACAATCAGGCGGGCGGTCCGTCCGGTCCCGATATGGGCGGCGCGGGCTTCGCGGGAGGCCAGCAGCAGTCCGGCCCCGCAGGCGACGGCGTGGTGGACGCCGACTATGAGGTCATCGACGACGACCAGAAGTAAAAGAGCGGGAAACAGCGGGGCCCTTAAGCCCCGCCGTTTTCTGCGTCAAGAGGTGATAACATATGGCGGAACAAAAACGAGATTATTACGAGGTTCTGGGCCTGGGCAAGGGGGCCTCGGAGGACGAAATTAAAAAGGCATACCGCAAGCTGGCCAAAAAATATCACCCGGATGTCAATCCCGGCGATCAAGACGCGGAGGCCAAGTTTAAGGAGGTCAACGAGGCATACAGTATTCTGTCCGACCAGGAGAAAAAGGCCAGGTACGACCAGTTCGGCTTTGCCGGCGTGGACCCCAGCTACGGCGGGGGCGGCGGCATGGGCTTCGACATGGGGGATATCGATCTGGGCGACATCTTCGGGTCCTTCTTCGGGGGAGGCTTCGGCGGTTTTGGCGGCGGGTCCCGGCGCAGTGGCCCGCAGAAGGGTGAGAGCCTGCGGGTCAGCCTGGCCATTACCTTCGAGGAGGCGGCGTTCGGCTGTACAAAGGAGATCGAACTCAACCGCACCGAGACTTGTGAGGAGTGCAAGGGCTCCGGCTGCGCGGCGGGCACCACCGCCGAGACCTGCCCCGACTGCCGGGGCGCGGGCCAGGTGCGCATCCAGCGGGGCGCGGGCGGCTTTGCGTTCTCCACCACCACAACCTGCTCCAAGTGCCGCGGGACAGGCAGGATTATCCACACCCCCTGCAAAAAGTGCGGCGGGGCGGGCAGCGTGCGGAAAAAACAGAGGGTATCCGTTACCATCCCGGCGGGCATCGATGACGGCCAGGCCGTCTCCCTCCGGGGCCAGGGCAATGCCGGGGCCAACGGAGGCCCCGCCGGCGACCTGCTGGTGCGGGTGCAGATTAAACCCCACCCGCAGTTCCAACGGGACGGCGTCACTGTGCTGTATGAGCACCCCATCAGCTTTTATCAGGCGGCCATGGGCGCGGAGCTGGAAATTCCTACCATCGACGGCAAGGTGAAGTATAACCTCCCCGCCGGTACCCAGACCGGCACCACCTTCCGCCTGCGGGGAAAGGGCATTCCCGAGCTGCGCAGCAGCAGGCGTGGGGACCAGTATGTCACCGTAAAGGTCCAGGTGCCTACCGCCCTTAATTCCGAGCAGAAAGCGGCCCTTAACGCCTTTGGAGCCGCCATGGGCGAGGAGGTTCAGGAGAGCGGATTTAAGAGCCTGTTTGACAAGAAAAAGAAGAAAAAATAGATTAGAACGGGCCGTCCCAGCCGGGAAGGCCCGTTCTTGCGTGTCAGAACGTAAGGATCTCGTTCCAAATATCCTGAGCCGTTTTGTCTACAAGGCCGAAGTCCACATGAGGATTGTAGATCGCCTCTAAATCATCATGCATGGCCTTGGCCTGCGCCAGAGAGGCAACCGCCTCCTCCTCCAGGGCGGAGGAGACTTTTTTGGCAAACCGCAGCCTGGGGCGGTTCCGCCGCAGAAGCTCGCTGTCCGCCATGCTATCCAGCCGAATGCGGCGGTAGGGCTGTCCTGGAAAGGATTGAGATGCGCTGGAGGTAAGAAAAGCCAGGCTCAGTTGGGGGACCAGCAGATGAGCCAGCCGGTCAGGCGCCATGGGGTCGGGACAAGCCACAACCTCATAGCCGTTTGCCACGATACCTGCCAGCAGATGAACAAGCAGCTCGTGGGCAAGACCGCAGTTATCGGTTAGGGCGTATACCCGGTCGCATTGTGATAGAACGGTGTCATATAAGCACAGCGCCCCCCGGTGTGTAACAGCGTTCAAAAAACGCTGGGTTATCTGTCCGGGGCAGTCCGCCTTGTGCCGGGGAATCTCCCTGACCAAGATGCCTCGGGCACGTTTGGCCAGTTTCTGGCACAGTGTGTCGGTGAACAGGATCATGCGCTGGTCCTCCATAATTTCCGCAGCTGCACCCAGGCAGTGATAGGCGCGCTGGTAGCAGCCTTTATAGCCGGACATGCAGTCCATTATTTCCTGGCGAAGGGGCCATAGGGCCTCTTTATCATAGCAGTCCCCCATATTTACATAACGCTCTACCACGCCGGGGTATTGGGGTTCCACGATGTGGGGCGCGGTACCGTCCACGATGGCCACGCCCAAGGCGGGAAGGATGACGGCGTCCAAGGAGTCTGGATCGCCGGAGCAGAGGATGTACTCCGTTTTTAGTCCGGACTCTTCGGCCCAGGCTCCAATTTTGCGCATAAGGGTGGACTTGCCGCAGCCGGGCCCGCCCTTTAGGATATAGATTGCCCTGGCCTTCTCCGGGGGGAGCAGGCAGTCGTACAGCGAGTAAAAGCCGGTGGGGGAGTTGGCCCCCAGGAAGTATTGAATATGTGGCAAAGCAGTCATAAGCGACCCTCCGTATCAACGATTTTACGCCTCAGTCTATGTGGGGACAGGCGATTTTGTGCGAAAAAGGGCTGACGAAATTGTGGGCTGGCTCTTGTATCGGAATCAACCTTTTGGTATAATATTGAAAATGCTGAGGCTCAGGGCTGAGTTAAAAGAAAGGTTGGAACACAATATGAAAATGGACCGTCAGTGGACTGACGCCTTCCGTGCGGAGATTGAGCACTTTCAGGACGCTATCGGCGCTTTCGACAAGGGAGAAATTGACCGCAAGGCATACAAGGGTGCATCCGGGGGGCTGGGCTCCTACGCCCAGCGGGACGCGTCCAAGCATATGCTGCGCCTGCGCATGCCGGGCGGGCGGCTGACTTTGGACCGGCTAAAATTCCTGACAGAGGTGGTGGAGCGGGAGAAGGTTGCCCGGCTGAAGCTAACTACCTGTGAAACCATCCAGCTCCATGACCTGTCTGCCCGGCAGGTGCCCGTCCTGATGGAGGAGGCGATCTACTGCTCCATCTTCACCAAGGGAGGCGGAGGCGACAACCCCCGCAACGTGATGGCCAGCCCCCTGTCCGGGGTCCAGCCCGGCGAGGCGTTTGACGTCATGCCCTACGCCGAGGCGGTGACGGAGTATTTGTTGTCCATCTGCCGGGACATCAAGATGCCCCGCAAGCTGAAAATTGCTTTCTGCAACGGGGTGGACGACTGTGTCCACAGCGCCTTCCGGGATATGGGGTTTTTGGCCCAGGCGGACGGCACTTTTGCCCTGCGCATTGCCGGCGGCTTGGGGGCGGCCCGGCCCTCTATGGGGGTTCTGGTGGACGAGGCGGTCAATCCCAGGGAGGTGCTTTACTACGTCCGGGCCATGGTGGATACCTTCTGCGCCCATGGCAACTACGAAAACCGGGCCAAGGCCCGCACCCGCTATATGCAGGACGCCCTGGGCCCTGACGGCCTGAAGGAGGCATTCCTCAAGAACGTGGCCGCCCGCAAGGCGGAGGGCGGTTTGGAACTGAAAAATCTGGAGGCCCCTGCGGACCAGGGGCGTAAGGACGGCGCCATCAGCCATCCCCGGGCCATCCCCCAGAAGCAGGCGGGGCTGTACGCCGTAAAATACCACCCCATCGGCGGCATGCTGCCGGTGGAGAAGCCGGGACAGCTGTATGAGCTGCTAAAAGACATCCCAGGAGCTGAGGTCCGCCTTGCCCCCCATGAGACGATGTATATCATCAATCTCACTGCCGCCGAGGCTGAGCGGGTGATTGCCGCCACCGCAGACGGCGCGGCCACCGAATTTGAGTGCAGCGTGGCCTGCGTCGGCTCCACCACGTGCCAGCAGGGCGTCCGGGACAGCCAGGGGGTCCTTCAGGCGGCGGTAAAGGCGGTGCGGGAGGCCAACATCCCCGATGGGGCCCTGCCCAAAATTTGCATCTCCGGCTGTCCCTCCAGCTGCTCAGGCCACCAGGCGGGGGCGATTGGCTTCCAGGGCGGTGTGAAGCTGGTGGACAAAAAGCCACAGCCCGCCTTTAAGATGTCCCTGAACGGCTCAGACGGGCTGGGCCAGGCCCGCTTCGGCCAGGAGGCGGGCGTCATCCTGGAGCGCGACCTGCCTGCCCTGCTGGTGGAGCTGGGCAAAGCTGCCGCCGCGTCCGGACAGGACTGGTACCAGTGGTCCGCCGGTCACGGCGAAGAGCGGGATGCCATCATTACCAAGTACGCATAACCTTCATAACCACCGGCTCCGCCGGTGGTTATTTGAAATCCTGGAGGATACACAAATGAAACGACGCATGTTTATCTCAATCCTGCTCCTTACCCTCCTCCTGACTACCGCCTGTCGGTCGGAGGTGCATACCCATACCATAACGGGATATTATTCCCAGCCCGCAGCTGCGGACTCAGAGCCGGGAACAATCAACTTCACCGACGCTTTGGATCAGGAATTCTCCATCGGCCCGCCCCGGCGGGCAGCGGTGATGATCGGCAGCTTTGCCGACGTGTGGGTGCTGGCGGGGGGAGAGGACGTCCTGGCAGCCACAGCCAACGACGCCTGGGAGTCCTACGGCCTGGACCTGGGTGAGGGCGTTGTCAATATCGGCTCCCCCATGAAGCCCAACACAGAGCTGGTGCTGGGGGCCCAGCCCGATCTGGTGATTGCCAGCAGCCTGTCCCCCTCCAACCTGGAGCTGAAAGAGACCTTCGACCGAGCCGGAATCCCGGCCGCCTACTTTGACGTGTCCTCGTTTCAGGATTATCTGGACCTGCTGGAGCTCTTCACCCGGCTCACCGGCCGCCCGGAGAATTTTGAAACATACGGGACTACCGTCAAAGGGCAGGTGGAAGCCGCCGTGCTCAAGCGGGCGGTGTACAGCTTTTCTCCCACAGTGCTCACCATCCAGGTGTCGGGCAACAGCGTGAAAGTGAAGAACAGTGAGGATAACGTGCTGGGCCCCATGCTGGCCGAGCTGGGGTGTAGGAACATCGCCGATCAGGACGGCGCTTTGCTGGAGGAATTGAGCCTGGAGGCCATCCTTCAAGCCGACCCTGACTACATCTTCGCCGTCTACCATGGCACTGACGAGGAGGCCGCCCAGGCCAACCTGGAGGAGACCCTGCTGTCCAACCCCGCCTGGGCAAGCCTCAGCGCGGTACAAGGGGGGCGCTTCCATATTTTAGAGCGAAGAATGTTCAGTTTAAAGCCCAACGCCCTGTGGGGGGAGGCCTATGAGAAGTTGGCGGACATCCTCTGTGGGGAGTAAGGGCAGGCTGATCGCCCTGCTGGCGGGACTGGTGCTGGTGTCCTCGATCGCAAATCTGGCCTTTGGGGCGGTTTCCATCCCTCCCGGGGAGGTAGCAGCCGCCCTGCTGGGTCGGGGGAGGGGAGCAGTGGCCTCCATCATCCTCTATGCCCGTCTGCCCCGGCTGTGCGGTTGTCTGCTGGCGGGGGCGGCGCTGGCCTGCGCCGGGGTCATCATCCAGGGGGTGCTGAACAACCCCCTGGCCGCGCCCAACATCATTGGAGTCAACTCCGGGGCGGGGCTGGCCACCGCCCTATGCTGCGCCGCGGCCCCCGGCGCGGTGGGGCTCACCCCCGTCGCGGCCTTTTTGGGCGCTCTGGCCGGTGTGATGTTGGTGCTGTTTATCTCGGAACGGGCGGGGGCATCCAGGATCACCCTGGTGCTGGCCGGGGTGGCCATGTCCAGCATGTTCAGCGCGGGGATTGACGCGGTGGTCACCTTCTTCCCAGACGCCCTCAACGGCTACACCGACTTCCGCATCGGCGGGGTAAAAAATCTGTCCATGGCCCGGCTGGCCCCGGCCTTCTGGGTCATTTTAACCGCCCTGCTGCTTGCGCTGTCCCTGTCCAACGAGCTGGACCTGCTCCTGCTGGGCCGGGAGACGGCCCAGAGCCTGGGCCTGCCCGCCAAGTGGCTGCGGCTGGTGCTGCTGATGCTGGCGGCGGCGCTGGCCGGAGCGGCGGTGAGCTTTGCGGGGCTTTTGGGATTTGTGGGGCTGCTGGTGCCCCATATCATGCGCCGGCTGGCGGGGGAGGAGAGCTTCCTGCTGCTGTTGTCCTCCGCCCTGGGGGGCGCGCTGCTGCTCGCCAGCTGCGATTTAATCTCGCGGCTGATTTTCGCCCCCTTTGAGCTGCCACTGGGGGTGGTGCTCTCCCTGGCGGGCGGGCCCTTCTTCATCTGGCTTTTGCTGCGGCAGAGAAGGGGGAGATCTGCATGATCGAGCTTAGAAACCTGCATGCCGGCTACCCCGGCCGCCCGGTGTTGAAGGGAGTGGACCTGGAGCTCCGCCCGGGCGAGGTGCTGGCGGTTTTGGGGCCCAACGGTTGCGGAAAGTCCACCCTCCTGCGCGCAGCCAACGGCCTGCTGCACCGGACGGGGGGAGAGGTGCTGCTGGACGGGGTCCCCCTGGAAAGTATGACGGCAAAGGAGATTGCCCGGAAGGCGGCGTACCTGCCCCAGTCCCGCCCTGTGCCCTCCCTCACTGCCGGGCGGATGGTACTCCACGGGCGGTTTCCCTATCTGTCCTATCCCCGGCGCTACGGCCGGGAGGACCATGAGATGGTCCGAAGGGCCCTGGAGCGGGTGGGGGCGTGGGACCTGGCTAGCCGCCCACTTTCAGAGTTGTCCGGGGGGCAGCGGCAGAAGGTCTATCTGGCCATGGCTCTGGCGCAAGACACGGAAACGATCCTGATGGACGAGCCCACCACCTATCTGGACGTGGCCTGCCAAATAGAGGTGATGGCCCTGTCCCGCCGACTGGCGGAGGAGGGCCGGGCGGTGGTCATGGTCCTTCACGACCTGTGCCTGGCGCTGCGGTACGCCCATCGGGCGGTTTTGCTCAGCGGAGGGCGGGTCAGCCAGGCGGGAACGCCGGAGGAGCTGTTCGCCGGAGACGCGTTGGAACAGGGAATGGGCGTCCGCCTGGGCCGGGTGGCGGCGGCTGGCGGCTGGCGGTATTTTTACCTCTGAGGAGGCTCAAAGGGGTTTGCCGGGTTTAACTGTGACAAAATCCAAAAGGGGCTGGCATGAGTCTGCGGAATGGTGTAAAATGTATCTTGACAGAAAAGAATCCTCAGGGTAAAATGTGCACGGAATGAAAGAAATCCTGCAAAATGCAGGAAAAACCTCCGGAAATTGCAAGAAAACCGATTGGCTTTCATACAAACAGGAATCAGAGGAAGGAGAGTACATATGACGCATACCTTTGAGACAAAAATTCAGGAACTGAAGACCTCCGTTTTAACCGAGGTAGCCCGCCTGGCCTGGGAGGACAAGCTCCAGACCGGTATTTTGGATGTACCCGAGAAAATCATCCCCGGCCCTGAGGCCAGCCTGCGCTGCTGCATCTACAAGGAACGGGCGGTGGTCAGCAGCCGGGTGAAAATGGCTATGGGCGGCAACAAGTCCAACCCCAGCGTAGTGGAGGTCCTGTCTGTGGCCTGCGATGAATGCCCTGTCACCGAGATGACCGTCAGTGCCTCCTGCCGCGGCTGTCTGGCCACCCGCTGCGTCCACGCCTGCCCCAAGGACGCCATCAGCATCGTCAATCACCGGGCTACCATTGACCACAGCAAGTGCATCACCTGCGGCAAGTGCGTCAGCGCCTGCCAGTACAGCGCCATTGTCAAAAACCAGCGCCCCTGCGAAAAGGGCTGCCCCGCCAAGGCCATCTCCATGGGCCCGGACAAGAAGGCGTCCATCGACATCAACGAGTGCATCTCCTGCGGAAACTGCGTGTATCAGTGCCCCTTCGGGGCCATTCAGGACAAGTCCTGGATTGTGGACGCCATTCAGATGATTCAGGGCGGCGCCCACTGGGGCTACAAGACCTACGCGGTCATTGCCCCCTCCATCGCCGGGCAGTTTGCCCCCGCCACCTATGGGCAGGTGGTGGCCGGCATCAAACAGCTGGGCTTCTCCGGGGTGGCTGAAGTAGCGCTGGGGGCCGACATGGTGGCCGACCGGGAGTCTGAGGAGCTGGTGGAGAAGGGAGTGCTCACCTCCTCCTGCTGTCCTGGCTTTGTGGGCTATGTGAAGAAGAAGCACCCCGAGCTGAACCAGTATGTCTCCCACACCCCCTCCCCCATGGTCATGATCGGCCTGCACCTGAAGGAGAAGGAGCCTGACGCCAAGGTCGTCTTTATCGGCCCCTGCGTGGCCAAGAAAAAGGAGTTCCAGCTGGGCCGCACCATGAACGCCATTGACTGCGTGCTCACCTATGAGGAGCTGTTCGCCCTGTTTGCCTCCAAGAATATTGATCTGGATCAGCTGGAGGAGGCCGAGTTGGACGAGGCCAGCGGCTATGGCCGCAACTTCGCCCGCAGCGGCGGCGTGGCTGAGGCCGTGGCCCAGAGCCTGAAGGAGAAGAACATTGAATTTGACCTCAAGCCCGTCCCCTGCAGCGGCACTGCCGCTTGTGAGGTGGCCCTGATGAAGCTGAAGGTGGGCCGCCTAGAGGGCAACTTTATTGAGGGCATGGCCTGCGAGGGCGGCTGCGTCCAGGGGGCCGGCTGCCTGGTCCGCAGCCCCAGAAACAAGCTGGATGTGGAGAAGCACGCCAAGGAGGCCAAGGACCGGGGTGTGGTCCAGGCCGTCAACGCCGCCAAGGGGGTGGAGGCCCCTTCCAAAGCTGCGGCCAAGGCCGGGGGCAAGGTGGAAAAAGCTTAACCGAAGCGATCCAAGACCGCTGTCTTAAAGGACAGCGGTCTTTTTTGCGGAAATCGTAAAAAGCTCTTGACAAGGCGCCTGATTGGTGATATGGTTAGTTACACAAGTAATTAACCAATAAACAAAGGAACCTGCAGAGGTGAAGAGGTGATGGAATGCGCGGAACTTTAAACGACCAGTCCCTGATCTACTTGCAGATCGCCCGGATGCTGGAGGACGACATCCTTCGCGGGGTCTACCGGGAGGAGGAGCAGGTGCCCTCCACCAACGAGCTGGCCCGGGAGTACAACATCAACCCGGCTACGGCGGCCAAGGGCATCAACCTGCTGGCGGGGGATGGAATCTTGTACAAAAGAAGAGGCATCGGCATGTTTGTGGCGAAAGGAGCGGGGGAAACCGTGAAGCAAAAGAGAAAGGCCGCCTTTTACGACGGCTACGTCAAGCCGCTGGTGAAGGAGGGGGCCTCCCTGTCCCTTACTGGAGAGGAAATTACGGCCATGATTGAGCGGGCCGTCAGAGAGGAGAACGAAAAATGAGCGCAGGCGTATTAAAGGCACAGGGGCTGTGCAAGTCCTATAAGGACAAGGAGGTCCTCCACAATCTGGACCTCACCATTGAGCCGGGAAAAATCTACGGCCTCATTGGGCGCAACGGGGCGGGCAAAACCACCCTTTTGGGCATCCTTACCGCCCAGAATACTAAGAACAGCGGCGAGGTGACCTACAACGGCCAGCCCGTCTGGGAGAACCAGCGGGCCCTCAACGATATCTGCTTCTCCCGGGAGATGCAGGCCACCCTGTTTTCCGGACCCAACAACCTGAAGGTGAAGCACTACCTGAAATCCGCAGCTATCTACTACCCCAACTGGGACATGGACTACGCCCTGCGCCTGCTGGACGAGTTCAAGCTGGAGACCAAGAAAAAAATTTCCCAGCTGTCCAAGGGCCAGATGTCCATGGTCACCATCCTGATCGCCCTGGCCAGTAAGGCCCCGATTACCATCCTGGACGAGCCGGCGGCGGGATTGGACGTGGTGATGCGGGAGCGGTTTTACCAGCTGCTGCTGGAGGACTTTGCCCAGACGGGCCGTACCTTTATTGTCTCCACCCACATCATCGAGGAGGCCGCCTCGGTCTTTGAGCGGGTCATCATCCTGGACGAGGGACGCATCCTGGAGAACGCCGGCACCGAGGAGCTGGTGGATCAGTTCCGTTACGTCTCCGGCCGGGAGGATGTAGTGGACCGGGTGTGTAACGGCCTTCAGGTGCTGTCCGTCCACCAGATGGGCCGGCACAAAACGGTGGCCGTCCGGGGGGACGTTGTCAAGCTGGAGAGCGCCTTGGAGGCCGATGTGGATGTCTCCCCCATGAACCTGCAAAACGTTTTTGTGTCCCTGTGCGGCCACGGGGACGCCCAGTAAGGGGGCGGGTACGATGGTAAAATCCTTCCGCTTTCTCCTCAGATTCGCCTGGGCCAACTTAGGGGCTGTCTTCGGCTTTGCCGCAATTGTGATTGCCGGATGTTACGCCACCGGCGTGCCCAACGATCTGGCGACCAGCAACCTCTTTGAAACCTACTACGCCATGTTCCCTACTATGATCCTGCTGTGCCTGTTTCTCTACGCTTTCTCCCTGTGCACCAACAACCTGAACCTGGGCCTGTCCATGGGAGCCCGGCGGAAGGATTTCTTCTGGGCCGTCCAAGGGATTATGGTGTTCTACGCGGCCGTCTGCTGGGCGCTCCAGCTGTTCATATCCGCCCTCCCCGCCACGGCCAACTGGGAGGTCCGGGAGCGGTGGGCCTTGCTAGATATGTTTGACGGCCGGGCGTGGATGTTCCCCCTGGTGTGCTTTGTGCTAATGGTGTTGGGCTGCCTCAGCGGGCTGGTGGTGGCGAAAAACAAGATTCTGGGCGGTATCCTGGTCACAGTTTCCATCTTTGTGATGATTTTTGTCACGATATTTATGATCCTCTCCACGGATACTGGAGTTACTGCCGTCCTTCTGAACTCAGAGTGGAGCTGGTTCTTTGCTGCCCTGCCCAAGGCGGGGCTGGCCGTGCTGGCCGTCAGCGCGGTAGGGGGAGAATTCCTGATCTGGCGCACCGTCCAGCGCTATGTAGTGAGGTGAGTTGATATGCTGAAAAAGTTGATCAAATTGAATCTGGACGATCTGGCGCTTTACCTGGCGGTGGAGGGGGGGCTGTTCCTGGTGATTCAGATCATCATCGGGTGCGTGATGCACTTTGCCCGCCCGGACAGCAGCGTTACGGTATCTTGCATCCTGTTCCCCATTGTGGGCGGCTTAACCGCCCTGATCGCGGGGATCTCCCACGTGGGGGTAAGCTTTGAACAGGCCCTCCGCTTTGGCCAGACCCGAAAGCGGGCCTTGGGCCTGACCCTGGGCCTGTGCGCCATCGAGACCGCCTTCGCCCTAATTCTGGCCGGCCTGCTGGCCGCCGTGGAGCGGCTGCTCTGCCCGCTCCTGTGGACAAAGCTGGCCGGGCTGAACACCTGGGTAACCGGAACGTCGGGTGTTGTGTCACCGGCGCCCCCTCCGCCGGGGCTGGAGGGCATCGAAGTTCCAACTGGCAGCTTCTTTGAAAACATGGCCGGTGAGTTGGTCCCCTTGCCGGAAAAAACCCTGATCGTGGAGACCTTCACCCTGGACTGGTACTGGTGGCTGTTGATTTTTGCCCTGGCCGTGGGCGGCGGGGTGATCGTGGGGGCGGTGATTCAGCGGTTTGGCGGCAAGGGAGGCTGGTTCATCTGGGGCATCTGCGTGGGCCCCACGCTTCTGATGCAGGTCTTTCCACAGGAGATCGCCTCCGCAGCTGAACTGGCGATTCCCCTGCTGGCCGTCCTCTTCGTGGGAGGCCTCCTGTGGTCTGGCTGGTCCCTGCTCCACGCAGTGGTCCGGGGGTGAGGAGGCGGGCATGTCCTGCGCTGCCCACGGCCTCAATGGTGAGTCCGGTTCCATCTTAACAGTTACAAATCGCTGAAAAGGCCCTCTGAAATTGACAGCTTCAGAGGGCCTTTGTCTTGTATTGACAATAAAGATGCAAACGGGTGGCTATTACAGCGCAATGATTTTTGCAAAGATTTGTATCCCAATGCCTTTTGCGTTATTTTGTTAAAGTTCCGGCCGTTACTCTGAGTCTGGGTTGAAGCCGCCGACAAGGAGCCATTTGTCTGCTTCTCGTTTATATAGCTGCCCATGCCCCCAACCTATCTTGACTCCATATGCGCAAAAACAGTCTGCACACATATTAGCCCATGGAAGGTCGCCTTGGACGGCTCCATCCACCATAAATTTCTCGTGGGACAAGGGGAATCTGCAAATATCACAGACATCGGGGGCGCCAGAATAGTAGATGTTCCGCTTCTTAGCGGTGGCCATGTCTACATATTCTTCTAAGGAAATATCTGCATTGCTGAAATTAAAAAAAGCGCCCTTATCACGGGGACGTATTTTGAAGAAAATTTGGCTTACAAGGGTTTGGTTTTTCTCCACATAAGCGTTAAATAGGCGATCCGGAGAAGACGCTTCGCAAGAGCGCCATTTGCCATCTCGAAAGGTAAAAAACTCAGTGACCGTTCCATCGGATAAATCAGACCGGTAGGAGCGGTATTGAGCACCAAGGCTTTCAATAATGTCGCTGTCTCTTTCGTCTTTCCCGCCCCAGGTTACGGACATCAGCAGGGCAGTCAAGCTTCCATTGTAGTATTCTTGAAGCAGCTGTGGAAAGGTCATTGATGACCCGCTTGCTTCCAGTGCGCCAAAATACAGCCGGGTTTCGGTTGGATTTTTAACGAGAATGTAATAGTTGGGCAAATATAAATAGCCCTCCTCCTTTGCAAGAGCGTAGTAAATTGTGAATACCCCGGTACTTGGATTAAAAACGTAGATATCAATTTTTGAATCAGGGAACTTAGACTTGATTTCGTCGATGATCTGGAGGATATGATTCCGCCACACCGGATTGGTTTCAAGCACGGCTGCGATATCTTCTTTCAGGTTCTTCACATGGGTGAGATTTTGCATATCAACAGTTTTTTTAAATTTTTGTCCAGTTGAACCGTCTTTCCCTTAGAGCTCTGAGTATATAGCATCGTTGGTAAGTACGGCATTTCGCAAGAAAATGCCGTGACGGATTATACCAAGGGAAGTGCAATTTGGAGATTCATAGAATTTGCTGAACTTGGGCGGATATCCAATTTCATAATAATCGCTCTGGGGAGTTGGCTCAACGGATTCGACGCTTTCGTGTAGATAACACAGCGCCTCGTCTTCCTCCATGGAGGGCAGGAGTTCCTGAGCCTCTTCCAGTTGGTCCTTATCACAGGAGATAATCTGCATGCATTTGTCCTTTGAAAGCATCTGCACGGCGGTATATGCGATGTATTCGTGTACTGGGATCGAAATATTTGAAAGAGAATCAAAGAGCTCTGGTTCCGACACATTTAGTATACCTGCAACTTGCGCTTGCAGTGCAGCGCGGCGCTCATCCGGAGTGGAGTGATCAGGCAGATAGAATTTGACGATCACATAGTCGTCGATGCCCTTCTGCTGATACGCGTGCTCAATTGCGGCGATTCCTTGCTGGAAAGCGCTGTCGTCAGCATACCAATATACGTTGTGCCATGGGGCGATAAGCCGTCCTTGTACGATTGGCAGAGGCGCTATGGACTGCACCTGAAAGTCTATGTTGTCCTCTGAGATGTCTATCTGGATGCCCTCGATGGAAAAGCCGGTATCGGCGTAAAAACGTGAAAAGGGAAGGAGCAGCTCGGACCAATCAGTGGATACGATAATGACATGTATTTCAGAATCCTTTGCGCCAAAATACTGCTTCACCCGTTCTACGTATTTGATGACCTCGTGAATGGCCTGACGCGAAGCTGTGGTGCTACGCTTTAATTCAATCAGGACATGACGCCTTTTTTCATCTTTGGCATATAAGTCTATAAAGCTCTTCGTGCCATGCTCATTGGGAATATACTGCTCCTTTTGAAGTAGGGTCAATCCCGGCTTCAGCTTGTTAATGTGTTGGGCAATTAAATCACGCAATGCCGATTCTTTCATATAACCTCCGTCAGTGTTTCGATAATTAGATTTTAGCTCCCCGAATTTCAATGACGGACGCACAGGAGAGCTTAATGAAAAGCGGAGCAAGCAATTATGTGAATGGGTACTTTAGCGGGTACTCGGAGATATGGAAAAGCCTTGCATCCGTTGGGATACAAGGCTTTTCCGTTGGCGCAGAAGGGGGGATTCGAACCCCCGCACGGTTTTACCCGCCTACTCCCTTAGCAGGGGAGCCCCTTATAGCCACTTGGGTACTTCTGCATGGCTGCAAGTAAAAGCTGCGGTATTCAAACTGCTGGGGCTTTGACGCTTGGAATGGAATGAGGGCAGGCAGCACGGAGCTTGCTCCAACGTGGCGGAGAGAGTGGGATTCGAACCCACGGCTCTTGCGAGTCACTGGTTTTCAAGACCAGCTCCTTAAACCACTCGGACATCTCTCCGGATCACCCTTCGTTTAAGCTCAAAGGCATTTGTTATCCTACCATTTCTGCCCCAACTTGTCAAGTGTTTTTACAAAATATCTTTTGCGGCGAAAATGTCAAGGGTTAAATGCAGAAAAATCCAAAATACTTTTTTGTGCATTATTCACAAAAGCAATTCTACCCCCTCAATACCGGCCTGCTGGGCAAGCTCCAGCAATACCCGTCCGGCACACCTCCCATCCAGGATGCCGCGCGGGTATTCGTTTACCCACCGCTGCACCCGCAATGTGTCCGCCTCTGTTATCCCGGTAAAGTCCGTCCCCTTCGGCACCTTCCGCCGAATCATGCGGTTCCCGTTCTCATTGCTTCCACGTTCATACGCACTGTAAGGATGGCAGTAGTAGATATGCGTCCGGTCCCCTTCGCCGTCCACAGCCCGCGTCATACCCTCCCAGTCCTGAAACTCGCTGCCGTTGTCCACGGTGATCGTCTGGAATATTCGCCGGAAGTTTTCTCCCCCCAGCTTCTTTTCCAGCATATCCAGCACGGCCACCACACTTGCCATAGTCCCGTCCGGCATAAGAAACATAAGGTCCGCCCGCGACGTTCTTTCCGTCATGGTCAGGAACCGCTTCTTGCTCCCGCCCTCTTTCGCGGACACCACGGAATCCATCTCCCAGTGAAACGGCTCTTCCCGTTTATCAATTTCTTCCGGTCTGTCCTCGATGCTGTCCCCCTTCGGCGCTCTCGCTGGCCGTACCTTGTCATGCTTCTGCTTTTTCTTCCCGCCCATTGGCAGGCTTTTGTTGGTCAGGCGGAGGAATACCCCGGTGTCGATGTACTTGTAAATCGTCCATTTTGAAAGCGTCACCGAAAAGGAAAGATTGTCCTCTTCGATTTTGTAAAGCGCGGCCTGCGGCGAATACCCTTCGTCCGCGATTTTATTCTCGATGTACTCCGCCAGCTCGTGGTCGTTCCCGATTTTCAGGTCCGGCCCTTTTGCCCGCAAGTTCTCCTGGTATTTCCGCTCCGCCGTCTCCGCGCAGTACACTTCCCGATCAACCAGGTTTGTATCCCGCTGGACGGTCAGCCCGCGCTTGATTTCCCGCATTACCGTTGTATAGTCCACCCGGAGGGTACGCGCTATCTCCGATTTGCTTTTCTTCTCCTTTAGCATTTTTTCGATTCTAAGCCGGTCTTTCCATTGAAGGTGCGAAAACATACGTCCTTTTTCGCTGCTCATTGTGAAATACCCCCTTCGGCGTTTTTGTGGGATATTAACACAGAATAACGCGGAAAATCAATAGCTCATGCGTTCTAAAAACATAGTTGCCGTAGGCTAAAAAGCCTACGGCAAAATTATTTTTCCTCGGCCTCCAGCAGCCAGTCGGTCGTGACGCCCAGTGCCCCGGCAATCGCTCGCAGTTCAAAGTCCTGCACCATCCGCAGGCCGTTCTCTATCCTGGATATACAGTCCCGCTCTAAGATCACGCCGCACACCTGCACTCTCGCCGCCAGATCGGATTGAGTACACTTTTGCCGCGTCCGCTCCTGCCGGATTCTTTCGCCGGATACGTTTCTCTGCCCGTTGTAGTTAAACGCTTTCATCCTTCCGCCTCCATGATTTTGTGTGGCATTACGGATTTTTGTTTGACATTACCACATTTTCGTCGTATCATTGTGGCAATATCCCACTTGTGGTAATACCACACATATTCTAATCTGATATGCGGGGAGGGTAAATTATGGGTTTCTTTTCCGGCCTTGCCTCCTCCTTTATGGAAGGGTGGCGCAATGGTCAGCAGGGTACGCAGTCCAACGTTCCGCCGCAGTACGACGATCTCACCCCGCCGATTTCTTCTGGCTATGATTTTGAAAACCGTCTGCTCCGTGCCAGGACAGAGCCGCTTCGCTTCCTCCGTCAGTGCCTTATGGATGGACGTTGTGTTTCCGCTGATGTCCACAACGACCAAAGCGGCGGTACATATCGTGTCACGGCGCAGTCCTGCGAGTGTGAAGATTTCGTAAAGCGCGGCCAGCCCTGCAAGCACATGATATTCTTTTCGATTAAAACCGGCGATTTCCGGCGGTATGAAAAGCGGATTCCTCCACCGCCGCCGCAGAAGTACAACGGAGACAACTTCATACCCTTTTATGGCAGATACTACTCCGGGCCGCCGACCGGCATAGGATATAAAAACCTTTATCCATACCGCGTTGTCGGCAGAAGTTACGGCACCAGCGAAAAGACAGGCCGCCCCACCAACCGTAAGAAGGAGATCGCGGTAAACGCTGTTTCCACAGAGGATGCACAAGTCGCCGCCAAATCCGCAGGTGTAATGCCTCCGTACTCGGAGATCACTCTGCTGGACGTTTCCCCATCCTATAGCCAGTTGTCCTATCTTCATGCCGTCGGCATCCCGTTCCCTTTCTTTGTTGCTGCTGACGATGTTTCCGCCCTTCTTACCCGGCACCAGGAGGAGCGCGACGATATTTGCCCCAGTGGTCTTTTCTCCATGGCAACCGCCCGTCGTGTCGGTGTTTCCTACTTTGCCGCTCCGCAGTCCGTCGCTGCTCAAATCTGGTATTGTTCCGCTCCCGCCGATCTGGCCGCCCTGTTCTGTTATGCGGCATATTGCCGGGAGCTTGGCTGTGAGATAGGTTGCGCCCCTTTGTCTTATTCCGACGGCTTGTTTCAGTCCTTCTCGCCCACGCAGAAACAGCAGCTTGATTACATAAAGCATTTCACTCCCACCTTTCCCATACGCTCCATGAGTAGACAGTCCAATGCGTATAGCGCGGCAATCTTTCATATCCGCCGACAAAGACCCTGGCTCCTCCCATAAACGCAAAAATCCCCCGGCAGCAGGCCCGCAAAGGACCCGCCGCCGGGGGATTTTCTTGACCGAATTGGTCAGTTATTCTTTTTGATGCCGTCAAGCTGTTCCAGGGTTTGCCGGAATTTATCAAAGCCGAACATAGCGGCATAGGCCACGAATACGCCCATCACCACAGCGGCCACCACCATGTACCACGTCACGGCCACGCCCATGATTTGGCAGGCGGCAAAGAACGCCAGCAGCGTCACGGCCATAGCCACGGCAAAGGCCAGGAGATTTGTCGGCAGCTTCCCCCAGGTCAGCTTTTTCAGCACTTCCACGATGATGTTCGTTACCACCATCA
>CANDCW010000045.1 GCA_947383275.1 uncultured Bacillota bacterium | reverse complement strand
CCGCCAGCCACACCAGGGGGTTGTACCAGTGCAGCGCCAGGGCCAGGCACCGGAGCAGGGACCAGACGTGGTCCTTGTGCCTATAGTGGGTGAGCTCGTGGGCCAGAATGTGGCTCAGGGCGCTGGGGTGTTCTGAGGCCCAGGGGTTGAGGTAGACGGCGGGGCGGAATACCCCGAACAGGCAGGGGGAGGGCAGGCCCTCCGCCGTGTAGATCGGGACGGGTGCGTCCGCCCCCTCCAGGGGTTTGCGCTGCTTTCTCAGCCGCAGGCCAAAGCGCAGGTTGGAAAGCAGGATGATCAGCGCCGCCAGGACTGCGCCGCAGCCCCAGACAGCCGCTGCGATCTGCGCCGGGGACCACAGATCCAGATACCGGGTGACAGTCTCCCCGTCCTGGGAGCGCTGCCAGTAGCCCATACTGGTCTCGGTGGGGATGATCTCCCCCGGTTCAAGCTGATGCAGGTCCGCGCGGCTGAACCCGGAGACGGCAAAGCGCCCCTGGGGAAACACGGGAATGGAGCGCTCCTCCCACTGCCCGACTTCCGGGGCCAGATTGGAGGCCACCACCGGCAGGGAGTTGGAAACCGGGGCGGGCAGTTCGATTTGGAAGGGCACCAGCAGCCGCAGCAGGACCACCCCCCACAGGGCGTATTTCATCCGGGCGGACAGTCTGTCCCGGAACAGCCGCCGAGCCGCCAGCAGGATCAGAATCAGGGCCGAGGACGTCACCGCCCACTGAATCAGCAGCGTCATTTCTGTCCCTCCTCCGCCTTGCGCAGGATTTCGTACAGCTCGTCGATCTCCTCTCGGGACAGGGCCTTGTCCTCCGCCAAAGCGGACATCATCAGGCCCACGCTGCCCCGGTAGACCTTGTTCAGGAAGGAGCGGGTCTCCCCCCGGACAGCCCGGTCCCTGGGGACGGCGGGGCTGTAATGCTTCGTCCGCCCCTCCACTGCGCACAGTACCAGCCCCTTGTCCTCCATCCGCCGCAGGGTGGTGATGGTGGTGCTCTTGGCCCAGCCCAGCCGGGCTTTCAGCGTTTCCACCAGCTCCATCACCGTTTGGGGCGACCGCTCCCACAGGCAGTCCAATACATACCACTCGCTGTTGGTGAGGTTTGCGTTGTCCATAGTAGCCAGCTCCTTTGGTCTAATTTGTAGACCTATCGTACCACAAAAGGTCTACAATGTCAACCAACAAATTTTTCCGGATAGCCGGTGGACTTCTTGGCAAAACTATGGTAAACTGCCTATACTGGAACGTGTATCAAACTGAAGGAGGAAATCTTATGGACAACAAGGTTATGTATTCCCTGAGCTACGGGCTGTTTGTGTTGTCCGCCCGCCAGGGGGACAAGGACAACGGCTGCATTACCAACACCGCCATTCAGGTGACTACGGAGCCCAACCGCATTGTGGTGGCCGTCAACAAGAGCAACTACACCCACGATATGGTGGTGGAGACTGGACGCTTCACCGTCTCCGTCCTGTCGGAGGAGGCCAAGTTCGACCTGTTCCAGCGCTTTGGCTTCCAGTCAGGCCGGGACGTGGATAAGTTTGCCGGCTTTGAGGAGCACACCGGCCGGGACGCCGACGGCATCTGCTACGTCACCCGGGGGACCAACGCCTGGCTGAGCTGCAAGGTGGTGTCCGCCACTGACCTGGGCACCCACACGCTGTTCCTGGCCGATGTGCTGGACGGCGGCGTGATCTCCTCCGAGCCCAGCGCCACCTACGCCTATTACCAGGCCAATATCAAGCCTAAGCCCGGGGCGGCGGCCCCCTCCGGCGAAAAGAAACGCTGGGTGTGCAAGGTCTGCGGCTACGTCTACGAGGGCGATGAGCTGCCCGCCGATTATATCTGCCCGCTGTGCAAGCACCCGGCTTCCGATTTTGAACCCCTGGCCTGATATATTCAAAAAACCCGCGCCGGGGGCGAAACCTCCGGCGCGGGTTTGCGTCTGGATAGGCGGGGGCAAAACACACGGAACAGTACAGCCCCCGCAGCCCTGGGGGCGGAGCCCCTTTCACAAAGAGGTCTTGATAGCGCAAAAACAGAGAGGAGGCTTCCGCCCATGGAGGACGGCAAGATTATCGACTTGTACTGGGCCCGGTCCCAGCAGGCCATTGCGGAGAGCGAACGAAAATACGGCCCCTACTGCCACACCATTGCCCGGCGCATCCTGGACCGCAACGAGGACGCGGAGGAGTGCGTCAACGACACCTGGCTTCACGCGTGGAACGCCATGCCGCCCCAGAGGCCCGGGATTCTGTCCGCTTTTTTCGGCAAGCTGACCCGAAACCTGTCCCTGGACCGGTGGCGGCGGTTGAGAGCCGCCAAGCGTGGGGGCAGCCAGGTGGAGGTGGCCCTCCATGAGCTGGAGGACTGCATCCCAGACCACAGCAGTCCCGAGGAAAATCTGGAGGCTGAAGAGACGGCGGCTATCATCTCCGCCTTCCTCCGCAGCCAGCCGGAGGTGGACCGGGCCCTATTTGTCCGCCGGTACTTCAGCCTGGAGCCGCTGAGCGATTTGGCGGGCCGGTTCGGGATGAGTACGGGGCAGGTAAAGTCGAAGCTCCACCGTATGCGGAACAAGCTGAGGCTGGAGCTGGAGAAGGAGGGGGTGGCGGTATGACCGGCGAGCATCTTTTGAACGCCATGGGCCTGCTGGATGACGATCTGATTCAGGAGGCGGAGGAGTACCGCCGCTCCAGGCGCGGCGGCGGCCCTTGGCTGGGCCTGGCGGCCAGCTTCGCGGTGGTGCTGGTTCTGGGCTACGGGGCGGCCCGTCTGGGCACGGTTGGCGGGGCAAATAATATGAGCGGCGGGGCGTCCGCTCCTGCGGCGTCCGCCCCTGCCGGCGGCGAGCCCTCTGCCAGCGCTCCGCTCAGCCCGGAGGGCGGAGACTCGCTTCCTTGGGGGGGGCAGGCCGGCAGCGCGGGAGATGAGACGGAGCTCGACAGGCCCAGCGGAGAACCGCTCCCTCAGGAGCCCGACGCCTCCTTTACGCCCCCCGGCGCGGGGAGCTCCGAGCCGGAATATTATGTTGTCCGCATCTGTATCACCGATGGAGCCACGCAGTACGCCTATCATTGCCGGTTTGACGGGGTTGCGGCCAATGATCCGCAGGTGGAAATCCCCCAGCTGGAGGCGCTTCCCGAGGGCTGCCGCAGCCTGGGCCGGCTGAGGCAGCTGGAAACGGAGGAGGATTTCAAGCTCCCCTACACGGTTAGCGGCTGGTATACCGGCTGTCCCTTGTGGATTCAGGGAGAGGGCTGGGAGGGCCCTGTCTACCTGGAACTGCCTCAGGGCGGCTATCTGGTGTTTGAGTACAGCCAGACCTACGATCTCTCCCCCTGACGAAAAGGGGCCTGCCCAAAAGGGCAGGCCCTTCACTTATTTTTCCTCTTCCAGCACTCTGACCTGGATTTCCAGCACCCGCCGCTGCTCCACCTTGGTGACGGTGACGTCCAGCCCTTCGGCCTGGAAGCAGTCCCCAGCCTCGGGGACCCGACCTACCTGCTCCAGCACCCAGCCGGAGACGGTGGCGGCGCCGCAGGCCCCCTTTACCTGAAATAGGTCGTACATGTCGTCCAGA
Source organism: uncultured Bacillota bacterium (assembly GCA_947383275.1). Lineage (GTDB taxonomy): Bacteria > Bacillota > Clostridia > Oscillospirales > Oscillospiraceae > Lawsonibacter. The sequence goes on along the minus strand of CANDCW010000045.1, from coordinate 17,185 downwards.
TTGGCGGAACAGGCGATGAGATAGCTGCCGTCAGGCTGCTTTTGAAAGGTTTCGATGACCTCGTCGTGTTCATCCCAGATTTCGCCCACCAGCTCCTCCAGAATGTCCTCCAGGGTGACGATGCCCTGGGTGCCGCCGTATTCGTCCACCACCACAGCCATGTGGACCTTGTTTTTCTGCAGGATGCGCAGCAGGTCAAAGGCTTTGGTGTTGCCGGTGGTGCAGAATACCGGGGAGATCAGTTTGGACAGTGCGGCTTCCCCCCGGTAGCGGGCAGCATAGAGATCCTTCTCGTGGACGAAGCCCACAATATTGTCGATGGTCTCATGGTAGATGGGGATGCGGGAGTAACCCGTCTCGGCGAAGAGGGAGGCCAATTCCTCTATCGTGCTGTCCTCATCGGCTGCGGTGAGGTCCACCCGGGGGGTGAGCAGCTCAGATACTTCAAGATCGTTGAATTCGATAGCGTTGCGGATCAGGTCGCCCTCGTGTTCATCCAGCCCGCCCTCGGTTTCGGCCTGATCCACCATGCCCACCAGCTCCTCCTCGGTGATGCCGTCGTCCCCTTTGGCCCGGAACACCTTGCTCATCAGCTTCTTCCACTGGGTAAACAGGAAGTTCAGCGGCGTGAGCACCACCATAAACAGCTTAAGCAGGGGCTGGGCAAACATAGCAAAGTCTTCCGGGCGCTCCTTGGCCAGGCTTTTTGGGGTTATTTCGCCAAAAACCAGGATAATGACAGTAAGGGCCACGGTAGCCACGGTGGGGCCGTACTGGCGGAACCACCTGGTGCACAGCACGGTGGACACGGTGGTGGCGGTGATATTGACAATGTTGTTGCCGATGAGAATGGTGGACAGCAGCTTGTCGTACTCCTCGGCCAGGGCCAGGGTCTTTTCCGCCCGGCGGCTGCCGTTTTCCGCGCGGTTTTTCAGGCGGATGCGGTTCAGAGAGGTATAAGCGGTCTCCGTGGCGGAGAAATAGGCCGACATGACCACCAGAATCAGCAGGGTGGTTAGCATGGCGATGCTGGTACTGTCTATTTCCATAGAGGAACAATCAACTCCATTTACTGTTTTATGATGTATTTTTGGTTTGCCCGCCCCCGGAGCGGGTATATTTAAATCAGGAGTATACCACACCTGTTTTTGGATTGCAAATCTATTTTGCCTGCCGGAGAAAAACTTCACGGTTTTTTAACAAAAAAGGGCCAAAAGGGCTTGACGGGGGAGGACAGGCGTGGTATAGTAAGCGATACCTGTGAAAAGGGGCTTTCTTTTCGTGCGCGGATACGGTGTCCGGCGCCCGGAACCCCTCCACCTGATTCAGGACGCAGGGAGGCAGCAGCCGAACTTCCACCGTACCCCCTTTGAGCGCGTTTTTGCGCTCTTTGGCGCTGGATTTCGGCAGGAGACAGGCCGTGTCCGGCGTTTTCTTTTGAAAGCGCCCGGCGCGGGGCCCGTCAAATAAAAAAGGAGGTGCCGAACAAATGGCAGCAAAGGCCGGCGCGCGCATCAAGATCACCCTGCGGTGCTCTGAGTGCAAGCAGAGAAACTACAATACCTTTAAGAACAAGAAGAATACCCCCGACCGTCTGGAGTTGAACAAATACTGCCCCTTCTGCAGGAAGCACACCGTTCACAATGAGACGAAGTGATTGGCGTAAGGCCGAAAGGAAAGAAGGGTAAGCATGGCTGAAAACGAAAAGGCCGTCCAGGCCGCCAAAAAGGACAAAACCAAGAATGCCAAGCCCGGCTTCTTTGCCCGCGCGGGCAAGTGGCTTCGGGACATGAAGAGCGAACTGAAGAAGGTCCAGTGGCCCACCCGCAAGCAGACCATCAACAACACCCTGATTGTCATCGCCTGCGTGATTGTGGTCGGCATCTTCATTGCCCTATTCGACTTCGTCGCCGGCGAGGTGATCGGTCTGCTGATCGGCGCTTTCAAAGGGTGACGCGAATGGCTGACAACGCGAACTGGTATGTGGTCCACACCTACTCCGGCTATGAGAACACGGTGAAGGCCACCATCGAGAAGTACGTGGAAAACCGCAATATGCACGAGCTGATCCATGAGATCAGCATCCCCCTGGAGACAGTTACCGAGATCACCGACAATGGCCCCAAGGATGTGGAACGCAAGGTGTTCCCCGGCTATGTTCTGGTGAAAATGGTGATGAACGACGAGACCTGGCATGTGGTGCGCAATATCCGGGGCGTTACCGGCTTTTTGGGTGAGGGCAATAAAGCCATCCCCCTGAGCGAGGCCGATGTGGCCGCCCTGGGCGTGGAGAAGCGGGAGGTCGTGGTCAGCTATGAGCTGGGCGACACCGTGCGCATCACCGACGGCGCCCTGGAGTCCTTCCTGGGCACCGTGGACGAGATCGATCTGGACAACGGCAAGGTCCGGGTGGTGGTGTCCATGTTTGGGCGCGAGACCCCTGTGGAGCTGGAGCTGGATCAGGTCGAACCGGCGAACGCGTAAGCGTTCAAGCCGCGCGCCGCAAACCGGCGAGCGTAATAACACAAAACGGACTGCGGCGTTCCGCCGCACAGTGGGAGGGGCGTTAACCGTCCCGCCAAACGACCACATTTTTCAAATGGAGGTGCTCTTTCGTGGCACAGAAAGTAACTGGATACGTAAAACTTCAGATTCCCGCCGGCAAGGCGACTCCCGCCCCCCCGGTCGGCCCTGCGCTGGGCCAGCACGGCGTGAACATCGCCGCTTTCACCAAGGAGTTCAATGAGCGGACTAAGAACGATGTGGGCCTGATTATCCCCGTCATCATCACCGTCTACGCCGACCGCTCCTTCACCTTTGTTACCAAAACTCCTCCCGCCCCCGTGCTGATTAAGAAGGCCTGCGGCCTTGACAAAGCCTCCGGCGTGCCCAACAAGAACAAGGTGGCCACCATCAGCAAGGAGGATGTGCGCAAGATTGCCGAGACCAAGATGCCCGACCTCAACGCCGCCTCCATCGAGGCCGCTATGAGCATGATTGCCGGCACTGCCCGCTCCATGGGCATCCTGGTGGGCGACTAAGGAGGGGACAAGAATGTTTAGAGGAAAGAAATATCAGGAGAGCGCCAAGAAAATTGACAAGAACGCGCTGTACGATACCGCTGATGCCATGAAGCTGGTGGTGGACACCGCCACTGCCAAATTTGACGAGACCGTGGAGCTGCATGTGAAGCTGGGCGTCGATTCCCGCCACGCCGACCAGCAGGTCCGCGGCGCCATTGTCCTGCCCCACGGCACAGGCAAAACGCAGCGCGTGCTGGTTTTTGCCAAGGCCGCCAAGGCCGATGAGGCCAAGGCCGCCGGCGCCGATTACGTAGGCGAGATGGATCTGGTGGAGAAGATCCAGAAGGAAAACTGGTTTGACTTCGACGTGGTGGTGGCTACGCCCGACATGATGGGCGTGGTGGGCCGTCTGGGCAAGGTGCTGGGCCCCAAGGGCCTGATGCCCTCCCCCAAGGCCGGTACCGTCACCATGGATGTGACCAAGGCCGTCAACGAGATTAAGGCCGGTAAGGTGGAGTACCGCCTGGACAAGACCAACATCATCCACTGCCCCATCGGCAAGGTCTCCTTCGGTGCTGAGAAGCTGAGCGAGAACTTTAACGCCCTTATGGGCGCCATCATCAAGGCCAAGCCCGCTGCCGCCAAGGGCCAGTATATCAAGAGTTGCACTGTAGCTGCTACCATGGGTCCCGGCGTCAAGGTCAATGGCGCAAAGCTGGCGTAATCAGGTATATGTCTTTAACAGGCAAGGTTTCTCACCTTGCCTGTTGTTTTTCCTATCATAAAAAGGAGTGTGCACTGTGAATGTATTGCTGATTAACGGCAGCCCTCATAAGGAGGGCTGTACTTATACCGCGTTGTCAGAGGTGGCCGCGCAGTTGGAAAAACGGGGCGTTCAAAGCGAGATTCTTTGGATCGGGAACGGGCCCGTCCGGGGTTGCATCGACTGCAAGTCCTGTTGGGGCAAGGGGGCCTGCGTCTTCAATGACGACTGCGTGAACCAGTGCATTCAGAAGATCATTGCCGCCGATGGCCTGGTGGTAGGCAGTCCGGTGTATTTCGGCGGGATTGCCGGGGGCCTGAAGTGTGTGCTGGACCGGGTGTTTTACGACGCTAAGCGGCTGTTTTCCTATAAGCCCGCCGCTGCTGTCGTCTCCTGCCGCCGGGGCGGGGCGGGAAACACCTTTGATGCCCTGAACAAATATTTTACCATCTCTTCTATGCCGGTGGTGTCCTCCCAGTATTGGAATGGCGTGCACGGAGACCGCCCGGAGGAGGTTCGCGCCGACAAAGAGGGGATGCAGACCCTGCGTCTGGTGGCGGACAACATGGCTTGGCTGCTTCAATGCCGTCAGGCTGCCGGACTGGAGCCCTTTGAGCGGGAGGTTCGGGTTAAGACTAACTTTTATAAACCGGAGCTATAAAATATTCCCGGCCCTGCGGCCGGGGATTTTTTACTCCAGCTGACGGAATACCCGCCCGGACCCCAGGGCCACCAGGGCGGAGAAGAAGGCGGCTCCCAACAGGACGGCCCAGGGGGGCAGGCGGTCAAAGAGGATGCCGTACCCCGCTTGGCCCAAGGGGGAGGCGCAGTTGGCCACCGCCTGGATGCAGGCGATGACCTTGCCCAGCAGCTGCCCCGGAACCTGGGCCTGAACCAGGGTGAGCAGGACAACGGTAAACAACATGGCGGTGGTCATGGCCAGCATGGACAGGAGGGTGATCGCCCAGTAGCTCACCGGGGCCGGTACGCCGGGGATGACGGACAGGCCCATCCCCGCCGCCAGGAGGGAACAGACCAGCAGACAAGCTGACCCGTGCCGGGGCCTCAGCCGCGTGCCCAGCAGTCCGGCCAGCGCCCCGCCCAGAAGGCCGCCCAAACCCATGGCCGCCTGGGTCAGGCCCAGGGCGGCGTCGCTCATGTGCAGTACCTGGGCCACAATGGCGGGAATACCCACGACCATGACCGCCGACAGAATCAGGTTGAAGGCGGACAGCACCAGGGTTACCGACAGGAACACCGGCCGCTCCCGGGAGATGTACCGCCAGCTCTCCCCCAGGTCGCTGCCCACCGTGGCCAGGACGCCGGCGGCGCGGGGGCGCTTCTCGTGGGGGACGCGGATGAAGATCTCCATCACCGCCGAGGCGAAGAAGCACACCCCGCCGGTGGTCAGGATGGGCCCCAGGCCCCACAGGCCGAAGACAACTCCGCCCAGGGCGGGACCCAGCAGGTTGGCCAGGGTGGACACCATGCTGATAACCGCATTGCCCTGGGCCAGCCGGTCCGGAGGGAGGAGGAGGGGCAGGCTGGCCTGGACGGCGGGCTGGTAGGCCCCGGCGATGGCGTAGAGGAGCATGAGGGTGACAATGACCAGGGGGACCAGGGGGGCCTTGCCCCACAGGAGGGCGTAGCCTGCCGTCAGCCCGGCGGTGAGAAAGTCCAGCCCCGCCATGATGCGCCCCTTGTGGACCCGGTCCGCCGCCGTCCCGCCGATGGGGCCCATGAGGATCATAGGAAGGAAGGAGCAGGCGTTCACCGCCCCGAAGAGGGGGATGGAGCCCGTCTCCCGCAGCAGGTATAAGGGGAGGGCGAAGTGGAGAATGGCGTTGCCAAACAGGGAGATGATCTGCCCGATGACCACCAGGGCGAAGTCCCGGGTAAACAGGGCGCTTTTTTGAGTATTCATGAAGAGGCTCCTTTCATATAAACCGACCGTCGGTTTGTATATGCGCCAAATAAACCTTCCCTTTGGGCAGGTGTGAGGAAAGCCCCTTTGCCAAAGGAGACTTTAACTCCTGCAAAACTTCACCATGGCGTCGATCAGATCTTCGTCCAAAAGCTCAAAGCCGTACTGTTTGGTGAACTGATTGAAAAAAGCGCACCGGGCACGGACCTGATCCGGGGTGCTTGGGCGGAGGATGGGGTGGAGCCACAGGTCGGACAGAAGCAGAAGCGCCTCGGCCAGCTGTTCCGGGTAGTCGGCACGGATGGAGCCGTCGGCGATCCCCTCCCGCAGAATAGGCAGGGCGTAGTGGGGGGCGGCCTCATTCAGGATGCTCTGCATCTGGAGGGCTATAAACCTGGGGTTTTCGATGAGGAAGGGCAACATGTGCACAATGCCGCTCTGGAAAGACAGATGCACGGCGGTGCGGAACATCTCCCGCACCTTCTCTGCCCCGGTGAGGCCTTTCCTGTCCCGGATCTCCGCCAGAACGGCGGTGTTGTGGTTACCAATCCGGTCCGCCACGGCGATAAGAATGGCCTCCTTGGAGGCGAAGTGGTGGTAGATGGCCCCCTTGGACAGCTTGGTGGCGGCAATGATGTCCTGAAGGGTGGTTTTGTCGTAGCCCTTTTGGAGAAAGAGCTTGGACGCAGTGTCCAGAATGCGCTGGACGGTCTGTTCCGGGTGCTTGTTTCGGGCCATAGAGGCCCCTCCCTTCCAAATACAGACCAACGGTCTGTATCATTCTAGCATGAGCTTAGGAGGCTGTCAAGAATAAAGATCACAGAAGATGTGCCAGAAGCTCCCGCTCAAAAACCTTGACGGCCTTTTGGATGTACTCCCGTCGTTTCTGCGGGTCTACCAGGTCTATGGCGCACTGGTTTATCTGCTTGAAATTCGGGACATCGGGGTAGCTGTCATCATCCTGGTGCTTGCTGTTGGGATAGCACCATGCAAGCCACCAGTCCGCGGGCGTGATAATATCGCGGTCAAGATATTGCGAAGCTTCTTTCAGCAGTTCCGGGGTAATTTGGTCCACCTGGCAGCCTGAATATCCATATTTAGGCTCCGCAGCGGTGTCAAATAAGGCGAACCCGGCAAATAGATTGTGGTCTATTTCAATGCGGAACCACATTTGAAGGGTGTCTTTTTGGAATACTGCCTTTTTAATGACATAGTTCAGGCCGGGATATGTGCTGGCATTGGAGTTGTAATAGGCGTCGTGACTGGAGTGCTCATAGGAATAGTAAACGGTGTTTCGCTCCAGCTCCAGTCCATATTTGACCACAACCGGCTCCAGCTCCTCCTTGAAGCAGTCGAATACGAGCCGTATCAGGGTCACCTTGGCCCGCTTCATGGACTGCTCCAGCACCAGTCCGGCCCGGAAAAACTCCGGTGAGGTCAGGGCGGCTTGTGCGCTCTGTTCCAGCTCCATGCCTTTCCACTCCTGTCCGCTTGTAAAATGACTGATTGCATCAATGTACTGCATCACTGCCTGCTTGACCGGTCCGTCCAGCCGGGGAAGCAGCCCTCTCAGCCACCGGCAGATATGCCCGGACCAGGAGATGCAACGAATGCGCTCCAGGGGCAGGAGGTCGGAGCCGTCCGGCTTTGCGCGGCTGTATTCCGAGGGGGCGGAGCCGAATTTGGTCAGATAGATGAGCGGAGCGTTTTGGGCATACTGGTAGTAGTCGTAGCACTGTCCTTTTTGCTCTCCGGCGTTGAGCTTGACTTCGATGGGAATAGAACAGCAGGCGTTTCGAAGGACGATGTCGATCCGCCGGTCGCCAGAGATGGGAAATTCTGTTTCTACGCTGGTGTGGGACAGCAGAGTGCCGCCCGAGGGGATGTCGGGCAGAACCTCCTGAAAGAAGGAGCGAAGAAACAGAGGGCCCATTCCATGGGACCCGTCCGGGTTTAGCAGACTGGCCAAAAAGCGGCACATGACCACCTCATTCTCCATAACACCCAGCGCGGAGAAGATGTTGTATTCCGACAGCGGCCGGAGGGGCGGACACGCTTGGAGACGCTGACTGACCGCCTTCAGCAGCTGTGCATAGTGCTCCATACCCTATACGTTCAGGCTGGCCACAAACTGCCTTGCCACCCGGGGGGTGCGGCCGGCGTGGCGGATCTCCCAGGTCATGGCCTGGGCGTGGAGCCGGTCGGCGGGGATGTCCAGCCCCGCCTGGGCGGCCAGATGGTCCACCAGGGCCAGATAGTCCGCCTTGTTCATGGTCAGGTAGGGGATGCGCAGGCCGAAGCGCTCGGCCAGGGCGGTCTTTTCCGAGATGGTCTCAAAGGTGTCCACCTCGTCCCCCGCCCGGTCGGCAAAGCTCTGGCGCACCAGGTGCCGCCGGTTGGAGGTGGCGCAGATACATACGTTGACGGGCCGCTTCTCCAGGGTGCCCTCCAGAATGGTTTTGAGGGCGGAGTAGGTCTTGTCGTCCTGGTCGAAGGCTAGGTCGTCGATGAACAGGATGAATTTTTGCCGCCGGCCGGCCAGGGAGCGGATGAGCTCGGGCATTCCGGTGAGGTTTTCCTTCTCCACCTCGATGAGGCGCAGCTCCTCCATGCCGGGCAGGTAGAGCATAGACTTCACCGTGGCCGACTTGCCGGTGCCGCCGTCGCCGAAGAGCAGGACGTTGTTGGCCTGCCGCCCCGCCATCATCAGGCGGGTGTTCTGCTCCACCTGGCCCCGCTGGTGCTCGTAGCCCAGCAGGTCCTCCGGGTGGGGGCAGTCCGGGTCGGCCACCGGGACCAGCTGGCCGTCCTCCCACAGGAAAGCCCGGTATTTGGCGAACACTCCCGCGCCGTGGTCCCGGTAAAATTGGGTCAGGCGGTCGAAGCTGAAGGGGGCGGCGGCTTTCCACCGGGGAAGGCCGGCCAGAACGGGGGCAAACTCGTTGGGCAGCAGGGGCTTCATGGCGTCGATAAACCGGTCGCAGTCGGTCTCGGCCAGCAGCGCCAGGGTGTCGATGTCCCGCCGGGCGGCGTTCTCCAGAGCAGGGTCGGACTTTCCCTGGTCGATGAGCTGGGAGTAGGGGGTCTCGGTATACCGCAGCCAGTCCCACAGCCAGTCGCCCAGGCCCTCGTAGCCGTCGCTGCGCAGGACGTGGAACCGGGAGACATAGTACTCCAGGGCCTCCTCCCCGTTTTTTTGAGACAGGGCGTCCAGCAGCATCCAGACGCCGCTGAAGAAGGAGGTGTTGGTTACCTCCCGATAGGCGGATATGCCACGCAGGGCGGCCCGTAAAGCGTTCAGTTCCATGCTCTGTTCCTCCAAATTGAGTTTTTTTCATTTTACAGGGTGAAAGCGGCCTTGTCAACAGGTCGGGGACATGATACAATGGGAAAAAATTTTCACGCGAGGTATTTATGCTCACCATTGGAGGAATTGCAATTGAAACGCCCCTGGCCCTGGGCCCTATGGCGGGGGTGACGGATATGGCCTTCAGGACCATCTGCCGGGAGCAGGGGGCGGGGCTGACTTGCACGGAGATGGTCAGCGCCAAGGCACTGTGCTATCAGGACAAAAAATCCATTCCCCTGCTGCAAATGGGGGAGAGGGAGACCCCCGCCGCAGCCCAGATTTTTGGCAGCGACCCCGTCTGCATGGAGGAGGGGGCGGCCATTGCCCACGAGGTGTCCGGGGCGGACATCATCGACATCAACATGGGCTGTCCGGTGCCCAAGGTTGCCAATTCCGGAGACGGTTCCGGGCTGATGAAGAACCCCGATTTGGCCGTCAAGGTGGCCCAGGCGGTGATCCGGGGGGCCAAGTGCCCGGTCACGGTAAAATTCCGGCTGGGGTGGGACAAGGGGTCTATCAACTGCGTGGAATTTGCCAGGGCCATGGAGGAGGCCGGCGTGGCGGCAGTGGCCGTCCACGGGCGGACCAAGGTGCAGATGTATTCGGGAACCGCCAACTGGGACTGGATTCGGGCGGTCAAAGAGGCGGTAAAGATTCCCGTCATGGCCAACGGGGACGTGTTCAAGGGGACCGACGCCCCCCGCATTCTCAAGTACACCGGGGCGGACATAGCCATGATTGGACGGGGCGTGTTTGGGAACCCCTGGCTGTTCGCCCAGTGCAAAGCCGCCCTCAACGGCGAGCCTGTCCCCGACCTGCCCCCGCTGGCCCAGCGGTGCGACACCGCAGTGCGCCAATTTGAGATGGCGGCGGCCAACAAGGGGGAAAAAATCGCCTGCCTGGAGGCCCGGAAGCAGTACGCCTGGTATCTCAAGGGGGTGCCCCACGCGGGGTATTATAAGGAACAGATTGTGAAAATTACCACGCTGGAGGATGTCTACCGGGTGACGGCGGGCATCAAGCGGGATCTGTGCTAGAAGGAGGTGAACCGCCGTGACCGACCTGGAACGGAGGGCAAAGGAGGGGGACCAGGGCGCCTTTGAGCGGCTGGTAATGGACAATCAGAACCGGGTATACTCCCTGGCCCTGCGGCTGTGCGGAGACCGGGAGGCAGCGGCGGATCTGGCCCAGGAGGCGTTTATCAAAGCGTGGCAGGGGCTTGGGTCCTTTCAGGGGGAGAGCAGCTTTGCCACCTGGGTGTACCGGCTGGCTACCAACCTCTGCATCGACTATTTGCGGAAGAAGAAACGCCGGGAGGGGGTAGAGCCGTCGGTGTCCCTGGATGACAGTGACAGCGGCTGGGCCGAGCCCGCCGACCGGGAGAGCGACCCTCAGCTGGTGCTGGAGCGGTCGGAGCGGGGCCGCGCTCTGGCCCGGGGGCTGGCCAGTCTGCCCGGCTGGCAGCGGCAGGTGCTGGTGCTGCGGGAGCTGTCAGGGCTGAGTTATCAGGAGATCAGCCAGGCGCTGGATGTGGATCTGGGGACAGTTAAATCCCGTATTGCCCGGGCGCGGCTGTCGCTGCGAAAAATTTTGCTGGAGGACGGGAACTTTTTTGACGGTGCGCCGTCTAAACCAGCAAAGGGAAAAACGAGAGGGGGTGAGGCCCATGGGCTGTGACCGGTATTTGGAGCTGCTTTCCCTGCGCCTGGACGGAGTACTGACTGAAGCCGGGGAGCGGGAGCTGGAGGAACATCTTACCGCCTGCCCGGACTGCCGGGCAGCGGGAGCGCAGCTGGCTGCGCTCCGATCTGCTTTCGATGATTGGGAGGAGGTCCCGGCGCCCCAAGGCTTTGCTCAAGGGGTGATGGACCGCATCCGGACGGAGGCGGGGGAAAAGAAAATCATTCCCCTGTTCAAGCGGCCCCGGTTCCGGGCCCTGGCCGGGCTGGCCGCCTGCGCGGCGCTGGCAGTGGGGCTGTACGGCGCGTTGGTGCGCCAGAATCAGGAAGAGATGATGCTGACGGCAAGAAGTTTTCAGCGTGATATCTATGTAGAGTATCCGGGCAGCGGCGTTGATGATTACGCCGGCGTTTGCAGCGTGGACGGCGCGCAGGAGACGGGGGATACCCCCAAAATTGCTGCCTATGCGGCCTCAGGCGCTTCTGAGGATGGAAACGGTACGTATCAGAAGGCGGCTCCGGGCGATGGCAGCTCCGCCGTGATTCGGGCTACTCCGATGGTCAACACGGAGGTCCTGACCCTGGACCGCATGCCCGAGGGGGCGTGGGAGCTCATTCCCCCGGAGACCCCCGTCTCTCCGGAGGGCGTGCATGTCACAGTGGAGCTGTTTGAGGAGATCGAGCAGCTGGCTGTGGAGCAGGGGATTACCGCTTCCGTCACCACCAGCGGGGAGGAGGCGGAGGAGTTCGTCATTGTGGTGCTGGAAGAATCCGAATAGCGCAAAACCTTTCGTGGCCGTTGGCGGCGGGCGGCGCCGGGCCTGCCGGAGGCGCCTTACGGCCCAACAGCACGGAAATTTAGCACTCAGAACGTCCTTTTGTGAACGAAATGTAAATCCTTTCAAATCAACCCCAATTTTTTTGAAATTAGGGGTTGATTTTTTTGCGCAAAGCGGTTATTATCTTAGATGAACTTAGCACTCGATAAAATTAAGTGCTAAATCAAAAACCTGTTGATCCAAAAAATTAAGCTATATAAGGAGGAACCCATTATGAAACTCAAACCCCTGGCTGACCGCGTCATCGTGAAACTGGTGGAAGCTGAGGAGACCACCAAAGGCGGCATCATCCTCACCGGCGCCGCCAAAGAGAAGCCGGAAGTGGCTGAAGTAATCGCCGTTGGCCCCGGCGGCATGGTGGATGGCAAAGAGGTCGTTATGACCGTGAAGGTGGGCGACAAGGTCATCACCAGCAAGTACTCCGGTACCCAGGTGAAGCTGGACGGCGAGGAAGTTACCATTGTCCGCCAGAATGACATTCTGGCTATTGTGGAGTAAACGATATTATTCGAATAATTGGAGGTAATGCTTTATGGCTAAAATCATTTGCTACGGCGAGGAGGCCCGCAAGGCGCTGGAGAAGGGCGTTAACCAGCTGGCCGACACCGTGAAGATCACTCTGGGCCCCAAGGGCCGCAACGTGGTGCTGGACAAGAAGTTTGGCGCTCCCCTCATCACCAACGACGGCGTGACCATCGCCAAGGAGATTGAGCTGGAGGACCCCTTTGAGAACATGGGCGCCCAGCTGGTGAAGGAAGTCTCCACCAAGACCAACGACGTGGCCGGCGACGGCACCACCACCGCCACCCTGCTGGCCCAGGCCATTGTGGGCGAGGGCCTGAAGAACCTGGCCGCCGGCGCCAACCCCATGGTCATGAAGAAGGGCATAGCCAAGGCCGCCGCCGCCGCCATTGAGGCCATGAAGGCCAACAGCCAGAAGGTCAACGGCTCCGATGACATCGCTCGGGTAGGCACCGTCTCCTCCGGCGACGAGACCATCGGCAAGCTCATCGCCGAGGCCATGGAGAAGGTTGGCCACGACGGCGTCATCACCATTGAGGAGTCCAAGACCGCCGAGACCTCCTCCGAGGTTGTAGAGGGCATGGAGTTCGACCGGGGCTATATCACCCCCTATATGGTCACCGACACGGAAAAGATGGTGGCCGAGCTGGAGGACGCCCTTATCCTTATCACCGACAAGAAGATCTCTAACATTCAGGAGCTGCTGCCCATTCTGGAGCAGGTGGTTCAGTCCGGCAAGAAGCTGCTCATCATCGCTGAGGACGTGGAGGGAGACGCTTTGTCCACTCTGATCGTCAACCGCCTGCGCGGCACCCTGAGCGTGGTGTGCGTCAAGGCCCCCGGCTTCGGCGACCGCCGCAAGGAGATGCTCCAGGATATCGCCATCCTCACCGGCGGCGAGGTCATCTCCTCCGATGTGGGCCTGGAGCTGAAGGAGGCTCAGATGAATATGCTGGGCTCCGCCCGCCAGGTGAAGGTTACCAAGGAGAACACCACCATCGTCAACGGCGCTGGCAGCTCCGATGAGATCAAGGCCCGCATCGGCCAGATCAAGAGCCAGATCGAGGTCACTACCTCCGATTACGACAAGGAGAAGCTTCAGGAGCGGCTGGCCAAGCTGGCTGGCGGCGTGGCTGTCATCAAGGTTGGCGCCGCTACCGAGGTGGAGATGAAGGAGAAGAAGCTGCGCATTGAGGACGCCCTGAACGCCACCCGCGCCGCTGTGGAAGAGGGCATCGTGGCCGGCGGCGGCACCGCCTACCTCAACGCTATTCCCGCCGTGGAGAAGCTGCTCTCTGAGACTGAGGGCGATGAGAAGACCGGCGTGCAGATTGTTGCCCGGGCCCTTACCGCCCCCGTGAAGCAGATCGCCGCCAACGCCGGCATCGACGGCGCCGTGGTTCTGTCCAAGATCCAGGAGTCCGGCAAGACTGGCTACGGCTTCGACGCATACAAGGAGGAGTACTGCGACATGATCCCCGCCGGCATCGTGGATCCCACCAAGGTGACCCGTTCCGCCCTGGAGAACGCCGCGTCCATCGCCTCCGTCCTGCTGACTACCGAGTCCCTGGTGGCTGACAAGCCCCAGCCCCCCGCGCCTCCCGCTGCTCCCGCCCCTGACATGGGTATGTATTAAGCAAGTCCAAAGCCCGGAGCTTATGCTCCGGGCTTTATTCAGCTAAGCGGCGGACGCGGCCAATTCTTCTCTGGCCTCCCGCTCGTTGTCGGCGGAGAAGCAAAACCGCCCCGCCCAGTCGTAGACTTCTACGTGTCCTCTCACCCATACGATGTTATAATCCATAGCGTCTTGCTCCTTTCTTGTATTGTAACCACAGTATACAAGAGAAGCTGTCCCATAAAACGGACTTTTACTTTTGAGGAGGGAATTTTATTGGACACCATCTTTTACACCGTCCGGGCCATCAACGGCGATTACGCCGATCTGATTACCGACGACGGCAAGGAACACTCAATCACCATGTTTCTGCTCCCTGAGGGCGCCACCGTGGGCAGCCGGCTGAAGCTGGAGAATTTTCAGTGGGAACTGATCTGACAAGAATCCCGGCCGTAAGGCCGGGATTCTTTCTACTCTGAAATATAGATTTCCTCCGCTTCCCGGCTGGCCTTCTCCAGTAGGAACAGCGCTTCCTGATATCGCTGCTCCTCCATCAGCTCCATAGCATCCGTGATGGCGTGGAACAGTGTGTGGTACATGCGTTCATACATAGCTAGCGCTCCTTTTACGTGATAAATCAGCAATTGCCATATCAATTGATATGGTTCAATATTTTTGCATATTATATCATGAGAGGTAGAGAATGTAAATATCTCACTGGATAAATAAAGAGGTATTTATGAAACCTATCTATTCCGATATATTGAAAGAACTGCGGAAGGACAAGAAATTGACCCAACAGGACATGGGAGACATGATGGGGATTTCACAGGCGACTTACTGTGACTATGAGAATGGCGTGCGCAGGATGCCGTTGTCGATGCTGAGTTTTTTGGCGGATACGCTGGGAACATCAACCGACTACATCCTTGGTCGGACAGCGGAGCCCCGGCCCTACCCCAAACGGCCTGGACGGCCTGAAAAATAGAAAGAAACGGCACACAGTAAATTCCGTGTGCCGCTTTTCGTGTTTGTACGCTGTTTACTTGTTGCTCCTGCGCCAGATGTGCATCTTTTCAGCGTCCTGGATGAGCTGTTCCCGGAACTGAGGATCTGCGACGGAGATAATGGCCTCGGCCCGTTCCCAGGTGGACAGGCCCTTCAGATTAATCATGCCGTGCTCGGTGACGATGTACTGCACGCAGGACCGGGGGTCGGTGGCGATGGAGCCGGGGGTCAGGGTGGGGACGATGCGGCTTTTTACGGAGCCGTCCTTGCCGGTGACGGTGGAGGACATGCAGATAAAGCTCTTGCCGCCATTGGACAAGTAGGCGCCCATTACAAAGTCCAGCTGTCCGCCGGTGCCGGAGATGTGCTTCAGTCCGGCGGACTCGGCGTTGACCTGGCCAAACAGGTCCATGTCGATTGCGTTGTTGATGGAGATAAAGTTGTCCAGCTGGGCCAGAACGCGGACATCGTTGGTGTAGTCCACCGGCGCGGCCATAACGGCGGGGTTGCGGTCCACGTAGTCGTACAGCTTCTGGGTGCCGGCAGCAAAGGCGTATACCTGCCGGCCCTTGTCCAGGTTCTTGCGCCGGCCGGTGAGCTTGCCGGCCAGGGCCATGTCCACAAAGCCGTCCACGTACATTTCGGTGTGGACGCCCAAGTCTTTTAGGTCGGACTGGGCGATCATGGAGCCAACGGTGTTGGGCATGCCGCCGATGCCCAGCTGGAGGCAGGCGCCGTTGGGAATCTGCTCCACAATGAGCTTAGCCACAGCCCGGTCCACGTCGGTGGGTTCGCCGCCGCCGCCCAGCTGGGCCACGGCGGGATTGTCTCCCTCGACCACGTAGTCCACATCGGCGATGTTAATCTCGCTGCCGGTCAGCCCGTAGACCCAGGGCATGTTCTGGTTGACCTCCAGAATGATAACCTTGGCCTTGTCCAGCATGTCGGCCAGGTGGGACGCGGCCAGGGCGTAGCTGAAGTTGCCGTGGCTGTCCATGGGGGTGACCTGGAGCATGGCCACATCCACGCTCACGTTGTCCCGATAATACCGGGGCAGTTCGGAGTAGCGGATGGGGGCAAAAAATCCCATGCCCTTGCCGATGATCTTCCGGTCAATGCCGCTGCAGTGCCAGGAGTTCCAAGTAAAGTGGTCCCCAGCGTCGTCGGCCTTGGCAATTTCGGGCATCCACATGGTGACGCCGCCCCGCACCTTCACGTCAGTGAGTTCGTCCTTCCGGGCGGCCAAGGCCTTGTCCAGGGCCACGGGGTGGTTGGTGCACCAGCCGTAGTCCACCCAGTCGCCGGATTTGACCGCCTTGACGGCTTGCTCGGGGGTGGTCAGCTTCTGCTGGTAAAGGGCTTGATAATCCATGTTTTTCTCCTCCATATATTTATTTATGCAGGGGCCGCCGTTCCCGGCGGCCCGGATTGACGGTTAACGCCCAATGTCCAAATAGTAGGGCTTCATCAGGCTGGCCTGCTCGGTAGAATCCTTGGGCTGATTCTTCCGGGGCTGAGGGGGCGCTCCCCTGGGGCGGTCCCGGTGCTGGGGCCTGGGGGGCGCCTTCTTCTGCAGCGGGGGGGCGGCTTTCCGAACAGCCTCCTGCCTGTCCTTCACAGGCTTCTGCTCCTTTTTTGCCTTGGGCCGCTCCGGTTTAGGGGTGGACGGACTGGCCTGCTTGCGCTGCCGGGGCGGGGGGGCCTTTTTGCCGCCCTCCGCCTTGGCCTGTTTGGCCGTTTGGGGCTGCTTTTTCCGCTCCCCCGCCTGGGGCAGGATGGAGGACAGCAGTGGCCGGCGCGGGGCCAGCAGGCGGGCAGTGGCATCCATAATGGTATCGTTGTCTAGGGGATTGGGGCGGTGGAACTCGGTGTTGGGCATGGAGTCGCCGGTGTCCATCAGCGTGCCGGGGCGGACCCCGCGCCTAGGGGCGGTATGGGGCGTGGGCAGGCGGTCAAAGGCGTCCTCCTTCGGGGTAGCGGGACGGAGAGTGTCCGCTTCCTTGGACGCGCTTCCTTTTTTCTGCCCCTTCTTAGGTTCCGGCCGGACAGGCGCCGCAGCTTTCTGACTGGCCGGTCCTGCGGCCCGGCGGGCCTCCTCCCGCTGCCGGCGCAGCTCCCGGGCCGCGGCCCGGGCCTCCATATCCTCCTCATGGATCATTTTGCCGTTCCTGTCCCGTTTCGGGGCCTCAAAGACCCGCATGGGATAGGGGTGGTCCTCCACCAGGGGGACCTTTTTGCCGATGAGCGCTTCAATGTCTTTGAGCAGGGGCTTTTCGCCGAAGTCGCAGAATGCGACAGCCTCGCCGCACCGGCCCGCCCGGCCGGTGCGTCCGATGCGGTGGACGTAGGTCTCGGGTACCTCGGGGAGGTTGTAGTTGAATACGTGGGACAGTTCCTCAATATCCAGGCCCCGGGCGGCGATGTCGGTGGCCACCAGGCAGCGGATCCTGCCCGCCTTGAAGT
>CANDCW010000044.1 GCA_947383275.1 uncultured Bacillota bacterium | reverse complement strand
GCCCATGGTGTAGGAGCTGTCCACCCCCCGGACCTGGTCCACGTAGGCCCGGGTGACGGGCTGGTAGTAGGCGATGATGGCCAGCACCTCCAGCGCCGGCTGGGACAGCCGGGCCGGCTTGCGGCCCTCCAGCGTCTTGCGGATGTACCCGGCAAATTCCGGCGCGGAGCACAGCTGATAGCTGGTATCCAGCTTGACCAGGCGGATGCCCCGCCGGTCGTAGCTGTACCGGTCCATCAGCCGCTGGGCCACGGCGTCCAAGGTGGGCCGGTCCACCTCAAGGCCCAGGCATAGGCGCTCCACCGCCACCGGCTCGCCGGCGGCAAACAGCACCCCCTCCAGGGCGGATTCCACCTCTTTAACCTCCATGCGGGGCGCTCCTTTCGTCAATCATTTTCGGAGGTAAACTCCACCGCGCCCTCCTCCCGGGTGCAGGTGACGGTACAGTCCGATTCCGTCCCGGCCAGAAGCAGGCGGCGGGCCTTGCACAGCTCCAGCACCGCCAGAAAGGTGGCCACCACCTCTGACCGGCTGCGGTTGCCCTGGAACAGCGCCCGGAAACGGGTAACACCGAACCGGACCAGCCGACGGATAATCTCCCCCGCCTTGTCGGCAACCGGATAGGGCTCCCGGCCCACAATACCCTGAAAGGCCGACACCGGCGGCGGCAGCTTATTGTCCAGGCGTCCCAGCACATCGTTCATGGCCTTGAGCAGGTCCGCTTTGTCGTGGACATAGCGGTAGCTTTTGTCGGGCCGGACCGCCTCGGGCTGCTTGGTCAGGTAGTCCCGGCCGATCTGGTAGCGGTTGTCCAAGGCGGGGAGGACCGCTTTGATTTTCAGGTAGTTCTCATTGCGCTGGTGGGCCTCCAGGGTGGCGATGAGCTGCTCCATCTCACTTATGGCCTCCTCGTCGTCGATGGCAAGCAGCATCCTGGTCTTGATATAGACCAGGTGGGACGCCATGGTCACAAAGTCGCTGGCAACCTCCAGGTCCAGATCCTTCCGCCTGTTCATCCAGTCCATGTACTGGTCCAGAATGAGGGCAATCTGAATATCCTTAATTTCCAGCTTGTTTTTGCTCAACAGGTGGAGGATCAGGTCCAACGGGCCCACAAAGTCCTCCATATTTTCCTCTTTCGCCTTCACCACCCCCTCCAGGTGGTAAATGGGTGCCTCCAAGGGCCCACCTCCCCATTTTAGCTTCATCTTTTTTGTTCATTATAACAGTTTGTCCGGCAAAAGACAAGAGGAATTCCCAAGAAGCCGACTATAAAAGCGGCCCCGGTATGGGGCCGCCCGTATTTCCTCTATTCTATCCCGGCTAAGACGGCCGACAGCAGCTCCTCCCGCCCGGTTCCCTTTTCGGCGGAAAAAGGGATCAGGCAGTCCTTCTCCCCCAGCCCCAGGGTATCACGAATAGTCTGAAGGTTGGGGGCCGCCTCGCTCTTTTTCAGTTTGTCCAGCTTATTGGCCACAACAATCAGCGGGCATCCGGTGTCCCGGAACCACCGGAACATGGTACAGTCATCGGCGGTGGGCTTATGCCGGGCATCCACAATCATCACGCCCAAGGTGAGCAGGTCGGGGCGGGCGAAGTAATCCTCCATCAGCCGCCCCCAGCGGTCCCGCTCGGCCTTAGACACCTTGGCGTAGCCGTACCCCGGCAGGTCCACCAGATAAAACGCTTTGTCAATGCTGAAGTAGTTTACGTGAATGGTCTTTCCCGGCGCGGCCCCCACCCGGGCAAAGTTTTTCCGGCCCAGCAGGCGGTTGATGACGGAGGACTTGCCCACGTTGGACCGCCCGGCAAAGGCCACCTGAGGCAGGCCATCCTGAATAAAGTGTTTTGGCGAGACGGCAGACAGCACAAACTCCGCCTTTTGCAGATTCACAGTCATGGCGCCTCCTCATTGACGCAGGGGGGAACGGCTGTCCCCCTCCGGAGGAACAGGCGGCAGGGCCTTCCTGGGCCGCCCCCGCCTGCGGACAGGCGCGGCGTCCACCGGACGGCTGAGCGCATTGGCCAGCACCTGATCCGCCTGCTCCACCAAAATGAACTGGAGCGCTTTCCGGACGGTCTGGTCGATCTCCTCCAGGTCCTTGGCGTTTTCGGCAGGAATAATGACCGTCTTGATGCCGTTGCGGAAGGCGGCCATGGTCTTTTCCTTCAGGCCGCCGATGGGCAGCACCCGGCCCCGGAGGGTGACCTCGCCCGTCATGGCCAGGCCCCGGCGCACCGGGGTCCCGGTGAGGGCGGACACCATAGCCGTGGTGATGGCGATGCCGGCAGAAGGGCCGTCCTTGGGAACCGCCCCCTCGGGGAAGTGGACATGGATATCCTTCTCCTTGCAGAAGCCGGCGGGGATGTTCAGCCGGTCCGCCTGGCTGCGGATAAAGCTGAGGGCAGCGTGAGCCGACTCCTTCATCACATCCCCCAAATTGCCGGTAAGCTCCACCTTGCCGGTGCCGGGCACCACGTTGACCTCCACCTCCAGCAGCTCGCCGCCCACAGAGGTCCAGGCCAGGCCGTTGACCACTCCGACCCGCTCCTCCAGAACCTGACGTTCAGGGTGGTATCTGGGCACGCCCAAGTACTCCTCCAGCTCCTTCTCGGTCACCTTGACCGTCTCGGCTTCCTCCGACACCACCTTCATCGCGGCCTTGCGGCAGACCGCGGCCAGGCGGCGTTCCAGCACACGGACGCCCGACTCCCTGGTATAGGCCGCGATGATCTCCCGCAGGGCTCCGTCGGACACCTTCAGCTGCTTTTTGGACAGGCCATGGCGCTCCAGCTGCTTGGGCAGCAGATGCTTTTTTGCGATCTGCACCTTCTCCTCGTCGGTGTAGCTGGACAGCTCAATGACCTCCATCCGGTCCAGCAGGGGCCTGGGAATAGTGTCGGTGCTGTTGGCTGTGGTCACAAACATCACCTGGGACAGGTCAAAGGGAATTTCCAAAAAATTGTCCCGGAAGGTGGCGTTCTGCTCCCCATCCAGCACCTCCAGCAGGGCGGAGGACGGATCGCCCCGGTGGTCGCGGCCCAGCTTGTCGATCTCATCCAGAAGGATAAGGGGATTGCAGCTCTGGGCCTGATTGATAGCGGCGATAATCCGCCCAGGCATGGCCCCCACGTAGGTCTTGCGGTGGCCGCGGATCTCGGCCTCATCGCTGACGCCGCCCAGGGAAATCCGGGCCAGGTTCCGGTTCATGGCCTTAGCCATGGACATGGCGATGGAGGTCTTGCCCACCCCAGGAGGGCCTACCAGGCAGATGATCTGCCCCTTCAGTCCGGGGGCCAACTGGCGGACGGCCACAAATTCCAGCACCCGGCGCTTCACTTTGTCCAGGCCGAAATGATCCTGATCCAGCACCTTCTGCACGGCGGCCACATTTGCCTTCTCCTTGGTAGTCTTGCCCCAGGGCAGCTCCAGGCATATATCCAGATAGTTGCGCAGGACCGTGCCCTCCGAGGAGCTGTAGGACTGTTTGGCCAGACGGCTCAGCTCCTTGTTCAGCTTCTCCCGGGCCCCATCCGGCAGCGCGGCTTTGGCAATCTTTTCCCGGTACTCCTCAATTTCATCGGCCTCCTCGCCCAACTCGGTCTGGATGGCCTTCATCTGTTCCCGGAGGTAGTAGTCCCGCTGGTGGTCGTTCATCTGCTCCCGGGCTCGCTCCTGAATCTCCTGATCCAGGGAGAGAATGGCCACCTCCCGCTCCAGCAGGCGGTGCAGCTTTTCCAGCCGTTTGACAGGGCGCAGCTCCTCCAGAATGGATTGCTTATCTCCATTGCGCATGGGGATGTTTTGGGCGACATAGTCGGCGATATGCCCCGGGTCCTGGCTGGCCAGCACATGGATCATCAGGTCGGGAGACATCTTAGGGGACAGGTCGGCGTAATCCTGAAACAGGTCGTAAGTGGCCCGCATCAGGGCCTCGGTTTTGGCGCTGCCCTGGGCGGGGGATTCCGGGACGGCAATCTCCTGCACCTCCGACTCCAGATAGGGTTCCGCGCGCAGCAGCTGGATCAGCCGCCCCCGGGACACGCCCTCCACCATAACCCTCACGTTGTCCCCGGGCATCCGGAGTATCTGGCGGATGTTGGAGATGGTGCCCACCTGGTACAAGTCATCCAGACCCGGCTCTTCGATGGCAATATCCTTCTGGCCTACCAAAAACACAGGGCTGCCGGCGGTCATGGCCGCCTCCAGGGCCTTAACGGACGCCTCACGGGCCACCTCAAAGTGGATCAGCACATTGGGAAATACCGTCAGTCCCCGCAGGGCGATGGCGGGCATCGTGGTTGTATTGAGGATATCAAACTCTTTCCTCATCGCTTTTCACTTCCTCTCGAAGGGGTAGGGCAGACGCCCCGCTCTAATGGGGCGGGGCGCCTGATTATATTGTTATCCTTTTGCGTCAGCCGGCCCAGCCCCGGTCATGCTCCCTGCGGCCGGGGCGCTCTATCTGCCGGACAGTGGCTTTGCCCAGCTTGGGGCGCTGGGTGCGGTTGGGATTCCGGGTCAGTTCCGGCGGCGTATTGTTCCGGACGCATTCGCCGGTGACGGTCACCTTGACGATGGTGGGGTCGGAGGGGATATCGTACATGATCTGGCCCGCCACCTCCTCCAGAATGGCCCGCAGGCCCCGGGCCCCGATCTCCCGGGCAACCGCCCGGTCAGCCACTGCCTCCAGGGCCTCCGGGGTAAACTCCAGCTCTACCTCATCGTAGCTGAGCAGCACCTGATACTGCTTGACCAGCGCATTCTTGGGCTCAGTGAGGATGCGCACCATCTGCTCCTGATTCAGGGATTCCAAGGTGGTAACCACAGGCATACGCCCCACCAGTTCGGGAATAATGCCATATTTCAGCAGGTCCTGGGGCTGGATTTCCTTCATCAGCTCGCCCACATTGCGCTCTTTCCGGCTCTGGATCTCAGCGCCGAAGCCCAAAGACCGCTTATCCAGGCGGTGTTCAATGATTTTATCCACGCCGTCAAAGGCGCCGCCGCAGATAAACAGGATGTTGTGGGTGTCAATCTGGATAAACTCCTGATGGGGGTGCTTCCGCCCACCCTGGGGCGGGACATTGGCCACGGTGCCCTCCAGAATCTTCAGCAGCGCCTGCTGCACGCCCTCGCCGGACACATCCCGGGTGATGGAGGTATTTTCGCTCTTTCGGGCGATTTTATCCATCTCATCGATATAAATGATGCCCCGCTCGGCCAGCTCAATGTCGTAGTCGGCGGCCTGGACCAGGCGAAGGAGGATGTTCTCCACATCGTCGCCCACATAGCCGGCCTCGGTGAGGGTGGTGGCGTCGGCGATGGCAAAGGGCACCTTCAGAACCCGGGCCAGCGTCTGGGCAAAGAGGGTCTTGCCGCAGCCAGTGGGCCCGATGAGGAGGATGTTGCTCTTTTGCAGCTCCACGTCCTCGTCCCCGCCGAAGTAGATGCGCTTATAGTGGTTGTACACCGCCACAGACAGGGCCACCTTCGCCTTCTCCTGCCCGATGATATACTGGTCCAAGACAGCGTGGATCTCTTTGGGGGTGGGGATAGCGTCAGGGATATCTCCGGGGAACCGGTCCACCTCGTCCGGCAGCATGGGCTCGGCCCCCATTGCCTCCATGCACAGGTTGACGCACTCGTTGCAGATATAAACCCCAGGGCCGGCGATCATACGTTTCACCTGGTCAGGGTGCTTGCCGCAAAAGGAACAGCGGACCTTTCTCTCATCATTGCTTGCCATGGATACACCTCATTTATCAGTGAATTACCTCTTGTCAATAACCTTGTCGATCAAGCCGTACTCGGCGGCCTCCTGGGCGGTCATAAAGTTATCCCGCTCGCAGTCGGCTGTGACCACCTCAATGGGCTTGCCGGTATTTTCAGACAAAATCTGATTCATCCGCTTCTTGATAATCTCCAGCCTGCGCAGATGGATGGCCATATCGGTGATCTGGCCCTGCGTGCCGGCAGAGGGCTGGTGGATCATAATCTCGGCATTGGGCAGGGCCAGGCGCTTGCCCTTGGCCCCAGAGGACAGCAGAAACGCCCCCATAGAGGCGGCCATGCCGATGCAGATGGTGGACACGTCGCACTTAATATACTGCATGGTGTCGTAGATGGCCATGCCCGCGGTAACAGAACCGCCGGGGCTGTTAATGTAGAACTGGATGTCCTTGTCCGGGTCCTGGGCCTCCAGGTACAGCAGCTGGGCCACAATGAGGGAGGCGGTGGTGTCGTTGACCTCCTCCGACAGCATCACGATGCGGTCGTTCAGCAGGCGAGAGAAAATATCATAGGACCGCTCGCCCCGGTTTGTCTGTTCTACTACATAGGGAACTAAACTCATAGATCATACTCCTTTTTTCAGTTGGATACCAAATTATACCCACGGAACGGATCATTCATTCCATTTGAAAGACGCGCACGCCCGGGACGGCCAAAGCCGCCCCGGGTCGTATGGCAATTTACTCCTCCTCAGCCGGCTCCTCGACTTTCTTCTTGGCCCGAGTGCGCTTGGGCTTCTCCTCGCCCTCCTCAGCTTTCTTGGCTTTCTTCTTGCCCTCCTTGGCATTGGACAGCACCACCTGATGGGCCTTTTGCAGGGACAGGTCCTTCTTCAGGTTTTCAGCGGGCACAATGGCTTTCACCTGCTCGGCGGGCATGTTGTACTGCTCAGACAGCTTTGCGATCTCCGCCTCGCACTCCTCCTCAGAGACCTCAATGCCCTCCGCCTGGGCCACGGCGGTCAGGGCCAGCTCCATCTGCACCTGCTTCAGGGCTGCGGGGCGGGCGGAGGTACGCATCATTTCCGCGCTCATCCCCATCATAGACATGTAGTCCTGCACGCCGATCCCCTGGCTCTGCAGGCGCATGGCGTAGTCGTCCATCAGGCGGTCCACTTGGACTTCCACCATTCCATCGGGGATCTCGCACTCCATGTTCTCCACCAGCTGCTCCATCACAGCGTTCTCAAAGTCGGCCTGGGCCTGGGCCTTTTTGCGCTCCAGCAGCTTGTCGCCCAGATCCTTGCGGAACTGCTCCAGGGTGTCGAACTCGGACACGTCCTTGGCAAACTCATCGTCCACCTCGGGGGCCTGAGACTCCTTCACCTCGTTGACCTTCACATGGAAGACCACGGCCTTGCCGGCCAGGTCGGCGTGGTAGTCCTCAGGGAAGGTGATGTCGATATCCTTCTCCTCGCCGGCTTTCATGCCCACTACCTGCTCCTCAAAACCGGGAACAAACATTCCAGCTCCCAGCTTCAGGTCGTAGTTCTCGCCTTTGCCGCCTTCGAAGGGGGTGCCGTTGTCAAAGCCCTCAAAATCGATGACGGCGGTATCGCCCTTTTTGGCCTTGCGCTGGACGCTGACCAGGCGGGTAGCCCGGTCAATGTAGGGCTTGAGCTCCTCGTCAATGTCCTTCTCCGTAACCTTGGCCTCCTCCTTGGGGGCGGTCAGTCCCTTGTACTCGCCCAGCTTGACCTCGGGACGGACGGAGACCAGCGCCTTGAAGGTAAAGCCCTCCTTGCCTGCCTCCAGGATCTCCATCTTGGGGTAGCCCACATCGTCCAGCCCCTGTTCCTTTACGGCCGCCTCATAGGCTGCGGGGTAGGCGTCGTTGATGGCGTCCTCGTAGAACACTCCCGCGCCGTACATGCCTTCGATAATCTTCCGGGGGGCCTTGCCCTTGCGGAAGCCGGGCACGTTAATGCGCCCGCGGTTCTTCAGATAGGCTTTCTGGATGGCGGCCTCAAAGGCTTCGGCCTCCACCTGGATGGTGAGCTCGACGGTGCTCTTCTCTTTCTTCTCAACACTGGTGACCTTCATTTGTCAATTTCCTCCTGTTGGTCCCGTCCCAGTGTCCCGGGGTTGGGGCCGTTTTACTTTCGCCACGATATTTTATCAGATACGCGGCAGTTTGAACAGTCTTATTTTGAAATTTTCCGTATTTTTTCCTTTTTTCATTTCAGGAACCTCAAAATGCGGCACTTTGACGGGATTTGACGCGCTTACCGAATGCAAACCGGCCGGAAACCCACATAATCTGCGGCCACCAGGCGGTAATCCACGCCCCCCTGCCGCCCGGTGACAGCCAGGCGGTGGCTTCCGCCGTGGAGGTGGCCGTAGCAGCACAGCGTAACCCCATACCGCTCCAGCAGCCCGATGATCTCCTGGCAGCGGTAGCCCTGGTATAGGGGCGGGTAGTGGAGAAAGCACAGCTTCTCCCCCTCCCCCGCCGCCTTCAGGGACGCCTCCAGCCGGATCAGCTCCCGGTTGAAAACCTTGGCGCTGTGCTCCCCCCGGTCTTCCTCGTAGAACCAGCCCCGGGTGCCGCACAGGGCGGCTTCCCCGTAGAAGTGGCAGTTGTTGTGGAGAATATCCAGGGTAGAAAAGCCGTTCTCCTGAAAAAACGCCTTCATCTTACTGGCGGTGGTCCACCAGTAGTCGTGGTTGCCCTTGAGCAGCAGCTTGCGCCCCCCGGGCAGGGCGTCCAGAAAGGCGAAGTCCGGCCTGGCCTCCTCCAAGCTCATGCCCCAGGACACATCCCCGCAGATCACCACGGTGTCCTCTGGGGATACAATCTGAAACCCCTCCGCCAGCTTGTCCACATAGCCCGTCCAGCCGCCCCCGAACACGTCCATAGGCTTGTCTGCGGCCAGGGAGAGGTGGGTATCGCCAATGGCATATAGGGACATGGGCTCACTCCAGCAGGGAGCGCACTGCGTCCACCATGTTTTCCTTCTCCACCACCTGGGTAAAGCGGACGGGCTTGTCCCGCAGTCCGGCCAGGGGGGCGGGGGCGGGCTGCCCGGTCCGGGCTGTAAGCTGGTCCAGGGCGTCCAGGCCAGAGGCGACGGCCGTCTCCCCCAGCGCCTCCAGAACACTGCTGCAGAACTTGAACGGGCTGGCGGTGGAGGCCACAATGGCGGGGGTATCGTCCCCGGTCTCCTGGCGGTACTGCTCCAGGGCGGAGAAAGCCACGGCAGTGTGCGTGTCAATGAGGTAGCCATTCTGCTCAAACATGGCGCGGATCACCCGCTGAGTCTCCTGATCTCCGCAGAAATAGCCCTTGAACCGCTTTTGCAGCTGAGTCTTTACCCGGTCGCTTACCTGATACCGGCCCGCCTCCGCCAGCTGCTCCATATAACCCTTAACCTCCCCCGTATTCTGGGTAAGGGCAAACAGCAACCGCTCCAGATTGGAGGAGATGAGGATGTCCATAGAGGGGGACATGGTGTTGTAGAAGGTGCGGTTCCGGTTATAGACGCCGTCCCGGATAAAATCAGTGAGGACGTTATTCTGGTTGGAGGCGCAGATGAGCTGGTCGATGGGCATTCCCATCTCTCGGGCGTAGTAGGCGGCCAGAATATTGCCAAAGTTGCCGGTCGGAACGCAAATATTCACAGCCTGTCCGGGGGTAATTTTCTCATCCCGCAGCAGGTCGCAGTAGGCGGACAGATAGTACACGATCTGAGGCAGCACCCGGCCCCAGTTGATGGAGTTGGCGGAGGAGAAAAAGTATCCCTTTCCAGCCAGCTCCTGACGGAGGTCCTCGTCGGAGAACAGCCGTTTCACGCCGGTCTGGGCGTCGTCAAAGTTGCCCACCACAGCGGACACGCCTACGTTGGAGCCCTCCTGAGTGACCATTTGCAGCTCCTGAACCTGGGACACCCCGTTCTTGGGATAAAATACCAGAATCCGGGTGCGAGGCACGTTCTTGAAGCCCTCCAACGCCCCCTTGCCCGTGTCGCCGGAGGTGGCTACCAGGATGCACACCGTCTTTTCCTCCTCCGTCTTCACCAGGGAGGCGGTAAGCAGATGGGGCAGCATCTGCAGCGCCATGTCCTTGAACGCGCAGGTGGGGCCGTGCCACAGCTCCAGGCAGTGGGTATTGCCGTCCACCGTGCGGACAGGCGCTACGGCAGGGGAGTCAAACTTGTCCGGGCCGTAGGCGGCGTTGGCGAAGTCGGTGAGCTCCTTGACGGAAAACTCCTCCAAAAACATCTTCATGACATATACCGCCCGCTGCTGATAGGCCATGTCCTTCATGTCCTCCAGCGCCTTGCCGGGCAGCTTGGGGATGTAAAAGGGGGTAAGCAGCCCGCCGTCCTTGGCCAGCCCCTGGGCGATAGCCTGGGAGGCGGAATACTGGATGGTATTGTCCCGTGTGCTGATATACCGCATTTCGATCCTTCCTTACTGTTTTAGTGATGGCACTATTATGCCAGCTTTCTTCCCGGAGGTCAAGAAAATTATGCTAAAAGGCGTTTTCCAGATGAATAATCTCCGGTTCGGCAGTTTTCTCCCCTTGGGGGGCGTATATTTCGATTACATCAAAGCGGGGCTGAAGTGCCGTAGGGTGCCGGGACAGGTACAGCATGGCAGTGGTGCGCAGCTTCTCCTGCTTGCGCCGGTCCACAAAGGCCGCGGCGGAGCCGTAGGCGGCGCTTTTGCGCAGCTTGACCTCCACAAAGCATAAGTACGTATGATCCCGGACGATCAAGTCGATCTCCCCGAAGCGGCTGCGCCAGTTGGCGGCCGCAATGGAAAATCCCTTGCGGCGCAGGTAGCCGGCGGCAATCTCCTCGCCCCACCGGCCCTTGAGGCGGCTGTCCTGACCGCTCATAGGTTTTTCAAAAAGGTCCGGCGGTGGATGGGGCTGGGGCCATAGGCCCGCAGCAACTCATAGTGGAGCTTGGTGCCGTACCCCTTGTGCCGGTCAAAACGGTACTCCGGGTACTGTTTGGCCACCTCCGCCATATAATGGTCCCGGCTCACCTTGGCCAAAACAGATGCCGCCGCGATGGACGCCGACAGGCTGTCCCCTTTCACCACGCAGCGGTGGGGGATGGTTATGGCCGCAGTCTGCCCGTGGTCCCGGTTTCCGTCAATGAGGGCAAAGTCCGGAGCCTGAGCCAACCCGTCAATGGCCAGCTGCATGGCCTTAATCCGGGCGCTAAGGATGTCGGTTTCGTCAATCTCCTCATTGTCCACCCAGGCCGCCGACCATGCCGCAGCCTTCTCCTGAATCACCGGAAACAGCGCCTCCCGCTTCTTTTCCGACAGCTTTTTGGAGTCGTTCAGGCCGGGGATGTCCACCCCCATAGGCAGGATCACCGCCGCCGCGTACACCGGCCCGGCCAGGGGCCCCGCCCCCGCCTCGTCACAGCCACAGACGGCGGTGTAACCCTCCATCATCGCTTCTTTTTCGTATTGCCAGAGGTTCATCGTTTCCCGCTCCTTTCGTCCCGCCCGCAGGTGGAAAATCCTCCCTTAGCCTCTACGGTACCTCCAGCGTAAACCGGCCCAATTTTCCCCCCCGGTACTCGTCCAGCAGAACCCGGGCCATGCGCTCGGTGTCCAGCTCCCCGCCGGAGATCCGCATCCCCCGCTTGGCCGCGCAGGCCTGAAGAATCCGGTAGCCGTAGGCCACGTCGTTCTCCCCCTCCTCGCGCCGGGGGGCTTGGGCAAGCTTATAGCCGTCCATCAGCGCCTGGGGGTAGCGCTCCCCCAGCAGGGCCATGAAATGGCAGCCCAAGGTCTCCACATCCATAATCTCATCCTTCACCGCACCGGTGAAGGCCAGGTTCATGCCGGTGGCCTCGTCCTCAAACTTGGGCCAGAGAATACCAGGGGTGTCCAACAGGTCCAGGCTCTGGTCCACGTGGACCCACTGCTTGCCCCGGGTAACACCGGGGCGGTCGCCCGCCTTCGCGGACTTCTTCCTGGCCACTTTATTGATAAAGGTGGATTTGCCCACGTTGGGTACCCCTACCACCATGGCCCGGACAGGCCGGCCCACCTGGCCCTTCTCCCGCCACTTGGCAATCTGGTCTCTGAGCACCCCCTGGACCACGGCGGAAAACTGATTGATCCCCCGCCCGGACCGGGCGTCGGTCTCCAGCACGGAGCAGCCCTGGCTCCGGAACCAGCCCCCCCAAGCCTTGTTCTGGACAGGGTCGGCCTGGTCGGCCCTGTTGAGGACAATAAGCCGGGGCTTTCCGGCGCAGATGGCGTCAATATCCGGGTTGCGGCTGGACACCGGAATCCGGGCGTCGATGATCTCCGCCACCATGTCCACCAGCTTCAAATCCGCCTCGATCTGCCGCCGGGTTTTGGTCATGTGGCCGGGATACCATTGGATGTTCATAGGGACCTCCTGAAATTTCAGAGATTTGTAAGGAACTTATCTGCTATTTTGTAAGAAATATCTGGTATCCTCTCCCTACAAATTTTTTCAAGGAGGGAACCGCTTTGAGTTTTTTTGCCCTGAAGACAATCGCGCTGCTTTCCATGCTGTGGGACCACGTCACCTACGTCTGGCCCCTGTCCCTGACGCTGGAGCTTCTTTTTTTCCCAGAGGCTGCGGAAACAATTCCGGCATTTCTGGTCCTCCAGCGGGCCACCGACTACCTGGGCCGTATTGCCGCGCCCATCTTCCTATTCTCCATCGCCAACGGCTACCGGCACACCAAAAATTTCAAACGGTATGTCCTGCGGCTGCTGGTCTTCGCCTGTTTGGCGGAATGGCCCTACTATCTCCTGTTCCGCTTTCACGGCAACATCATGTTCACCCTGCTGCTGGGCCTGCTCACCCTGGGGCTCATGGACTGGGGCAACGAAAAACGGGACAAGCTGGGGTATGTCCTAGCCGCCGGAGTGGTCGTGCTTGCCCATCACCTCAGCCTCACCGAGGGCGGCGGCCGCTACATCCTGTTCATTTTGGTCTTTTACCAGACGGAACACTGGTCCATCCGCAAAAAGGCCCTGCTGTGGCTGTTCCTCATGCCCCTGTCCCGGTACGGGCTCATCTTGAATTTCTTCTCGGAACAGCTGTTCACCTACCGATGGTTCCACACACTGTGCATCAATGCCGCGGGACCTCTGCTGGGGGTAGCGTTCACCTTTTTCTACGACGGCAAGAAGGGCTTCACCTTCCCGGGGGACAAGTACGTGTGGTATTTCTTTTACCCCGTTCACCTTCTCCTGCTGGGGGCAGCGCAGAAGGCACTGTTGGGATCGTAGCAAAAAGGAGCGGCACAGCCGCTCCTTTTTTGATTACAGCGCTTCCTTGACCTTGGCGGCCTTGCCCACGCGGTCGCGCAGGTAGTACAGCTTGGCGCGGCGCACCTTGCCCTTGCGGACCACCTCCACCTTCTCCACGGAAGGAGCATGAAGGGGGAACACCTTCTCCACGCCAATGCCGTAGGAGATACGGCGGACGGTAAAGCTCTCCTCAATGCCGCCGTGCTTCTTGGCGATGACGGTACCTTCGAAGACCTGGATACGCTCACGGTTGCCCTCTTTTACCCGCAGGTGGACGCGGACGGTGTCGCCGATAGACACCTTGGGGGGCTCGTCCTTTGTGTACTTTTCGGTAAATGCTTTCATCAGATCCATGTTGTTTTCCTCCTGTTATATAGGCGTTCGTACCAGCCCTATGCCCCGCTTGCGGGGCGCTGCAGAGGACCGCCCGTTATTCAGACCAAAATAGTGTACCACAAGAATTTTTGGATTGCAAGGGTTTTTAGAATATTTTTGGGTCATACCGCCCCATAGATTTCTTTGTGGACCTTCGACAGGCGCACTTCCACATCGGGGAACGCCTCTTTCAGCCGGACCGCCAGCGGGGCGCACACCACATTCTCCGTCGGGAAGTGGCCCGCGTCCATCAGATTCAGCCCCATGGCCCGGGCGTCCAGAAACTGGTTGTATTTCAGGTCGGCGGTGACGAAGGTGTCGCACCCGGCGGCCAGGGCTTCCCCCATCATCGAGCCGCAGGCCCCGCCGCCCACCGCGACCTTTCTAACCGGCCTGCCGCCGTCCACAAAGCGCACCGAGGCAGAACCCAGCTTCTCCTTCACAAAGGCGGCGTACTCCCCCGCAGACAAGCCGGGCCGGTGGGCCATCCCCACCCGTCCGATGCCATAGGGCCGTCCCCGCCCGTCCACTCCGGCCTGGCAGAGCTGTCCGGGCTCCGACAACTCCAGCGTCCGGGCCAGGCAGTCATTGACGCCCTCTAGAGCGGCATCCAGATTGGTGTGGGCGCAGATGGCGGCAATTCTATCTTCCGCCAGCGCCAGCAAGACGCGCCCTGTGGCCGTCTCTTCCGTCACCGACTTCACCGGGTTAAAAATGGCCGGATGGTGGGCCACAATTAATTGAGCGCCCCAAGCGGAGGCCTCTTCCACAACTTCCCCGGTAATATCCAGGGCCACCAACACCTTGGTCACCTCTTGAACGCGGCCCACCAGAAAACCGGCGTTATCAAAGCCCTCCTGGGTGTCAAAAGGGGCGATTTGGTCTATAAACTCATAAATATCCCTCACGTTTGCCACTGTTCCCACTCCTTTTTCATGTCCATGAGGCCGTCCAGCACCGCCTCCAGCTCCCGGCTGCGGGCCATGGCCTCTTCCCCCTTGGACTGAGCCACGCCCTCCGCCGCCCGGCGGATCCGGGCCATCCACCGGTCCAACCATTCCCCCCGCAGGGGGGCGGGGCTGTTCTTCCCGGCCCACAGCTCCGCAGGGGCCAGAGGCCCCATCTCCCCTGCCCGGACCATAAACGCGGTATAGAGGGTGTCCCCCTCCCTAGCCAGACGCTCCTCAACAATTTTGTATCCGCCCGCCTGAAGCCAGCCCCGAAGATCGGGCATGGAGGACATAGGCTGCAAAATCAGGGGCACGTCTCGCTCCCTGGTCCAGGGCGCGGCGGACAGAATGGCGGCAATAGTCTCTCCGCCCATCCCCGCGATGGCCACAGCATCCACTTCATCGGGGCGGATGCCGGTTAAGCCGTTGCACAGGCGGAAGGCCGTCCTGCCGGTGAGCCCGTACTGCCGGACAGTAGCCCGGGCACGGTCCAGAGGGCCCCGCCGCAGGTCGGCGGCGACAGCCCACGGTATCTTCCCCTCCAGGATCAGCGCCACCGGGAGGTAGGCGTGGTCGGTGCCCACGTCGGCCAGCCGGGCGCCCGCCGGGATCAGGCTGGCCACCATCCGCAGCCGGGGGGACAGCTCCAGGCGCTTCATAGCTCCGCCGCCTGGACAGACATCCACACGGCCCGGGCAAAATCCCGAACCGCCTGGACCCGGTCCTCGTTCAAAAATGGCTCCCCTTTGCCCCAGTCCCGGCGGCAAAACAGGCCCATGTACTCCATTCCGCCGTGGCGGCACCAGCGCTTCAGCCCCTCCTCCCACAGGCCGGCTCCCTTTTCCGGAGGGTAGCCGCAAGTGGCAATGGCGGCCAGCCGCTTTCCGGCCAGCAGTTTGGGCCCCTTGACCCTGCCGTAATTCTTCACCCCGGCATAAATAGCCCGGTCCAGCAGGGCTTTCATGGGGGCGGTGCAGAAAAAGGCATAGATAGGCGTGGCAGGGACGATGATGTCGCACCCGGCCATTGCCTGGAACACTTCCTCAAAATCGTCTTTTTGCGCGCAGCCCAACCCGTCCAGGAAATCCTGACAGGCCATACACCCCAGGCAGGGGTTGATTTTCTTGTCGTAAAGCCACACAGTCTCTGCCTCCATGCCCAGGCTGGCGCACTCCTCCAGGAATGGCGCCAGCAGGGCGGCCGTATTGCCGTTTTTCCGGGGACTGCCCATCAGTACGCAGAGCTTCATCTGTACCACCTCATCACATGGAACGTTTGTATTATTCTATCACAAAACATTCCCGCTGTAAAGAGCAAAAATAAACGCCCTCCCGGGGGAGGGCGTTTATTTTACTTGCCAATCAATTTGTTGACCTGGGCCAGCAGCTCGTTTACATCCACGCCGTGGACGGCACATGCCTGCTCCACCGTCTCGCCCTGGGAGGCGGGGCAGCCCAGGCAGTGCATACCGATGCCCATAAAGATGGGGGCCGCCTGAGGCGCAACCTTCAGAATGTCGCCAATAATGGTATCTTTTGTGATGTTCATAACTGTTTCCTCCATTCGTCTTCAGGATGGAGATAGTATAACCGATGGCAGCATTTTTTGCAATGTATTTTTTCTTCCCTTTTGGAAAAAACAGCGTTATAATTAGATAATTCTCAATTAAGGATCTGATTCAAATGAACCATTCGACACACCCCGCCGCTGAGCGCCTGTTTCCGGTTGCCCTCCTCACTCTCTCCGGCGGGCTTCAGGACACCTACACCTACCTCCGCCGGGGCCGGGTCTTCGCCAACGCCCAGACGGGCAACATTGTTCTGCTCGGCCAGAGTCTTTTCGATGGGGACTGGCTCCGGGCGGCCCGCTATCTTCTGCCTGTGCTGGCTTTCGCCCTCGGGGTGGCGGCCGCGGAGTTCCTTCGGCTCCGGCCGTCCAAGCTCCACTGGCAGCGGAGGGTGCTGCTCTGGGAAATTCTTCTCCTGTTTCTGGTGGGCTTTATCCCCCACTCCCTGGACCAGCTGGCCAATGCGTTGGTTTCCTTCTCCTGCGCTATGCAGGTTCAGGCTTTTCGAAAAATGGAGGGCTTCGCCTTTGCCAGCACCATGTGCATCGGCAACCTGCGCAGCGGCGTAGAGGCCCTGTGCGCCTTTACACGCACCGGCAACCATCAGGAGCGGAGAAAGGCCCATCTCTACTTCCTTGTAATCCTCCTGTTCGCCTTAGGCGCCGAGGCCGGCAGTCTGGCCGTAGAGCTGCTGGACCTGCCCGCCATCTGGCTGTCCTGCGCCCTGCTGGCGCTGGGGTTTGGCCCGCTGTCCCGGCTGGAGTAAAGAAAAAGCCCGCCTTCCGGCGAGCTTTTTTCCTGGCTTTTTTATCAGCCCTGCTGTTCACGCATCTTGGCGAAGCAATCACTGCAGTAAACGGGACGGTCAGACTTGGGCTCGAAGGGAACCTTCGCCTCTCCGCCACAAGCGGCGCACACGGCGGTGAAGTACTCACGGGGGCCGCGGGCGGCGTTCTTGCGGGCGTCACGGCAGGGCTTGCAGCGCTGGGGCTCGTTCTGGAAGCCGCGCTCCGCATAAAACTCCTGCTCACCAGCGGTAAAGGTGAACTCGTTGCCGCACTCTTTGCATACCAGGATCTTGTCTTCGTACATTGGATTTTCCCTCTCTTTGACTTTTTGCCCGGCGCTTTGGCCTGGGCATGTGATATTGCGATCAGCTCTCGCTGGATACGCCGGTAGAAATTTGCAGGGCCGTTTTGCGGCGGATGCGCTGAATGGCGTTGTCCACCGACTTTTGGGAGCGGCCCACCCGCTGAGCAATCTCTCCGCAGGAGAGTCCGTTCAGGTAGGGGGGTAAGATCTGCGCTTCAAACTTGGATAAGCGGCCCTTGAGTGCCTCCAGGCGCTCCTTCAGTTCCTCTCTGCCGATCACCACGTCCTCGGGGCTTTCGGCACTGGAAAACAAATATGCATTAGTTCCGTCAAAAAGAGGGGGCTCATAGGAAACGCTGTGATTTAAGGGGGCGTGTTTACCGCCCTGAGCCGCCCGAACGGCGGAAAGCAGGCGGCTGCGGATACAAACCTCCGCGAAGGTATGGAACGCGGCGTCCCGCGCCGGGTCGAAGCTGCGGATGGCGGTAAGCAAACCCAGGAAGCCCTCCTGAATCAGGTCCTCGCTGTCGCCGCCCGCCAAAAACAGGGGGCGTGCACAAGCCCGGACCAGCCAGCCATACCGGCCCACCAACTCTGTCTCCGCCTGAGAGTCTCCCCGGGCCGCGCCCAGACAGAGCTCCTCGTCAGGCAAACTGTGTGCGTTATATTCCATACTATTATCCCGACTATCTATCATAATAAACAAAATGTTCAGTTTTGTCAAGGGTTTTCCCAAAAAAGTTTGTTGATATTTTCCAGTCCAAATAGCGGCTCTGCATTTTATTTAAAGATTTGAGATCAAATCGGCCAGTCTCTGGGCAGTTTCCTGCGCTTTTTCCTGTGTTTTGGCCTCCACCATCACCCGCATCAGCGCCTCGGTGCCCGAGGGCCGCACCAGCACCCGGCCCTCGCCGGAAAGGGCCTCCTCTTCCCGCTGGACGGCCTGGGCCAGCAGCGGGCTGGCCATAGCGGCCTTTTTCACGTCGTTGCCGGCTACGGGGATATTGATGAGCACCTGGGGGTACCGGGGGCAGACGCTGAACACCTCGCTGGCCTTTTTTCCACTCTCCTTCAGCAGGGCCAGCAGCTTCAGGGCCGTGAGTTGGCCGTCGCCGGTTGTGGCGTGCTCCAGGAAAATCATGTGGCCCGACTGCTCCCCGCCCAGGCGGTAGCCTCGCTCCACCATCCGCTCCAGAACGTTGCGGTCGCCCACGTCGGTGCACTCCAGCTTTATTCCGTGCTCCTTGGTGTAAAGGTGAAAACCCAGGTTGGACATCACGGTGGCAACCACCGTGTCCCCAGGCAGCTGGCCTTTGCATTTCATATCCAGGCCGCAGGCCGCCATGATCTGGTCCCCGTCGATGAGGGAGCCCTGCTCATCCACCGCCAGGCAGCGGTCGGCGTCGCCGTCGAAGGCGATGCCAATGTTGTAGCCCCCCGCTTTCACCATAGCGGCAAGGGCGTCCATGTTGGTGGAGCCGCATCGGTCGTTGATATTTACCCCGTCGGGGTCGGCGTTGATGACGTCGGTGCGCAGCTTGGAGAAGCGGTCGAAGAGCCGGGCCGCAGTGGCGGAGGCGGCGCCGTTGGCGCAGTCTACCAGGATGCGCAGGCCCCCCAGAGTGGAGTCGATGGTGGATTCCAGGTGGTCGATGTAGTCCTCGCTGGCCTTGGGGGCCGTATAGCTCACCTTGCCGATGTCCGCACCCGTCTTCATGGGCACGTTGTTGGAGCCGAAGAGGACGATGTCCTCAATTTTCTCCTCCAGCTCATCGGAGAGCTTGAAGCCCTTGCCGTTAAAAATTTTAATGCCGTTGTGCTCAAAGGGGTTGTGGCTGGCGGAAATGACGATCCCCGCGTCGGCCTCCTCGTCCACCGTCACCCAGGCCACCCCGGGGGTGGGCAGGGTGCCCAGGTCCAGCACGTCTGCCCCGGCGGTGCACAGCCCCGAGATCAGCGACCCCTTCAGCAGGTCGCCGGAAATGCGGGTGTCCTTGCCGATGGTCACCAGGGGCTTGCCCCCCTTGTCTTTGGCCAGCACCGTGGCTGCCGCCAGGCCGACTTTATACGCCAGATCCGCGTCCAGGCCCGCATTTACCACACCCCGAATGCCGTCCGTTCCGAATAATTTGCCCATGCTGATACACCTCGTATTTCAAAATTTATTTCCTTTCAACTGACAGGAAATAAGCTCCTGCGCAGTAGATATCCTCGAAGTCAATGTGGAGTGCAAATCCTGCCGATTCCAAAACCGCTTGATAAGGCACAATTTGCTTTTCCAGTGTGCCGTTCAGCTCGTCTATGTCGATCACAACGGGCGGTAAGCCGCTCAGCTTTTCTAGCAACTCCCCAGGAATTTTCCCCTTGAGACAGTCTAAAATTTTCTGGGTAGCCTCCCCTTCATAGCCGCCCAGCAGCAGGCACTCTCCCCGCCAGGCTGACAGATATAGCCCCAACGGCTCCTGCTCCAGTGTACCCTCCTGCTGGATAAAATCCAGCCATTCTTCCAGGCTTTGGACGAAAAGCATGTTCTGGAACACGGGAGCATACTGGTCATAGACAGCTTTATATTCCTCTTTTGAAACCAGTTCCCGTATTTTTTTCATATCTTCGTTGACCTGCACAGTCATAATATGTCCCCCTTCTACCGTTTCGCTGCGGCGAAGTCGTAGGCCTCCCGGACCCAGGCCATCAGTTCATCGTCTATTTCATCTGTGGCGCCGATCACCAGGTGGTGGGTCCACCGGCCCGGGTAGGGCTCAGACGCCTTGTCTACCCGCAGGGAGTCCAGCCGCCGGTTCAGGCCCAGGGTGACGGTGATGTAGGGATTGGGGCGGTCCTTGGCCTTCCGGGCGGGGAGGAAGGACACCGCCCCGAACACCCGCCGGTTCTTCAAAGTAATCTGACTCTTCTGGGGCTGGACGACTACCCCCTCCAGTTCGGACAACAAGCGCTTCTCAAATGCCTCGTAGAGGGGAAGGGCCTCCGGGCGCCCGTTGAAAAAGAACAGGGTATTTTGATCCATAATTCAATCCTCCCGCAGCCGCTTCTCCATCACATCCCACACCAGCACACAGTCGCTCTCAGTCCCCTCGCTTTGGTGCTCCACGGTATGGTATCCACGGCGCTCGTATAGACGAACGGCAGGCAGCGAGGCATCCAGCTGGACCGTGTCGTAATCCGCCGCGACGTCTTCCTCCAGCCGGTCCAGAATGTAACGCCCATACCCCCTGCCCTGGCGCTCCGGCAGGACAAACACCCGGGTAATGTGGTCCCCCTCCCGACTGCCTGTGCCCACCAGTTCTCCGCCGTCCAGCAGGATATGCACCTGCCCGGCCTCTATGGCGGCGGACACCCGCTCTTGGCTGTGCCAGTTTAGAAAATAATCCACACAGCCCTGTGGGTAGTATCGGGGGTAAATGGCTCGGATGGTGTCTTGAATCAGCGCCAACACAGCAGAAAAATCTGCCTGATCCGCTTTTCTATACTCCATAATACCTCCTCAAAAGCTCAGCTGGTCCAGCCCGCCGTCCCCGCCTGGGACAGGTAGGCCCAAATGCTGATAGGCCTTCGGGGTGACGCACCGGCCCCTGGGGGTGCGGGTAAGGAAGCCCAGCTGCATCAGGTAGGGCTCATACACATCCTCCAGGGTGACCGGCTCCTCGTTGATGGTGGCGGCCAGGGTGTCCAGCCCCACCGGGCCGCCCCGGTAGTTTTCTATGATGGACCAGAGCATCCGGTGGTCGATGGCGTCCAGCCCCAGGTGGTCGATCTCCAGGGCGGTGAGGGCCTCGTCGGCCACTTTTTTTGTGATCACGCCCCCCGCCCGCACCTGAGCGAAGTCCCGCACCCGGCGGAGCATCCGGTTGGCAATGCGGGGGGTGCCCCGGGACCGGCGTGCGATCTCCATGGCGCCGTCGGGCTCGATGGGCACCTCCAGAATGCCGGCGGAGCGGGTGACGATCCAGGCCAGCTCCTCCGGAGAATACAGCTCCAGCCGCAGGGTGACCCCGAACCGGTCCCGCAGGGGGGCGGACAACTGTCCCGCCCGGGTGGTGGCGCCGATGAGGGTGAATTTGGGCAGGTCCAGGCGG
>CANDCW010000043.1 GCA_947383275.1 uncultured Bacillota bacterium | reverse complement strand
ACGCGCTGAAATACATCGACCCGGAGGCCAATGTGGCCATGCCCATCTCCCAGCTTGGCATCACGGATGCGGACATCGCCAACCAGTACCGCTACACCTTGGACGCCATGCGGACGGCTGACGGCGAGATCCGGGGCCTCAGCTACCAGGCGACCCCCGGGATGCTGGTCTACCGCCGCTCCATCGCTAAGGCCGTTCTGGGCACCGACGACCCGGAGACCGTGGCCGCCGCCGTCTCCGACTGGGATAAATTCTATGAGACGGCGGAGCGGATGAAGGACGCCGGCTACTACATGTACTCCGGCCGGGCCGACACCTACCGGGTGTACTCCAACAACGTGTCCGCCCCCTGGGTGGACGGCACCACCGTGGTGGTGGACCAGAACATGATGAACTGGGTGGAGCGCTCCATGAAGGACACCCAGGAGGGCATCAACCACAACGTGACCGGCCAGTGGATCGACGAGTGGAACAAGGACATGGGCCCCGACTCCAAGGTGTTCTGCTTCTTCCTCCCCGCCTGGGGTCTGGATGTGTGTATCGCCCCCAACGTGAAGGATACCGCCGCCGCCCAGGATTGGGCCGTCTGCCCCAGCCCCCAGAGCTTCTTCTGGGGCGGCACCTGGCTGGTGGCCGCCAACGGCACCGATAACGCCTCCCAGGTCAGGGATATCATGCTGACCATGACCGCCGACCGGGACCTTCTGCGCACCCTGGCCATGAACTACGGCGAGATGAGCAACGACCAGCCCCTGATGGAGGAGCTGGCCCAGTCTCCCGACTTCGGCATCGAGCTGCTGGGCGGACAGAACTACATCGGCGTGCTGTCCGATGTGGCGGCCACAGTGGACCTGTCCAACATCTCCTCCTATGACCAGGGCTGTGTGGAGGAGTTCCAAAACACCTTTGGCGATTACTTCAACGGCGTCATCAGCCTGGACAAGGCCAAGGACAACTTTGAGATGGCCATCACCGAGCGCTACCCCTGGCTGGTGGGCGGCGGCGTGCTTTGGCCGTAAACCGCTGTGAAAGGAGGACTTCTGATGAAAAACGAGAATCGAATCAAAAGCGTCAGCTACGCCAAATGGGGATATATTTTTATCCTCCCCTTCTTTTTAAGCTATGCCATCTTCTCGCTCATCCCGTTGGCGGA
This sequence comes from uncultured Bacillota bacterium, assembly GCA_947383275.1. Taxonomy (GTDB): domain Bacteria; phylum Bacillota; class Clostridia; order Oscillospirales; family Oscillospiraceae; genus Lawsonibacter. Next base: position 19,999 of record CANDCW010000043.1, on the reverse strand, counting down.
CACCATTCGCAACAGCTTCTATGAGTACTACGCCTTCGGCCTGAAGACGGTGGGCCCCAACTGGACGGGCCTCAGCAATTACATCTCCCTGCTCTCCTCGGACCTGCCCAAGTACGCCTGGAACACCTTCGTCATGTGGATCCTGGGCTTCGTGCCCCAGATCGTGGTGGCCCTGGTGCTGGCGTCCTGGTTCACCGACGCCCGGCTGAAGATCCGGGGCAAGCAGTTTTTCAAGGTGGTCATCTACCTGCCGAACCTGATCATGGCCTCCGCGTTTGCCATGCTGTTCTTCGCCCTGTTCTCCAACGCGGGACCCATCAACAACATCCTCCTCAACATGGGCGTGATCGGGGAGGCCATCCGGTTCATGGAGTCCACCCTGGGCGCCCGTACCTTGGTGGGCCTGATGAACTTCCTCATGTGGTTCGGCAACACCACCATTATGCTGATGGCGGCCATCATGGGCATCAACCCCTCCATCTTTGAGGCGGCGGAGCTGGACGGCTGCACCCACCTCCAGAAGTTCTTCAAGATTACCCTTCCCCAAATCAAGCCCCTGCTGACCTACACACTGATTACCTCCCTCATCGGCGGTCTCCAGATGTTCGACGTGCCCCAGATCCTCACCGGCGGCAAGGGCGCGCCCGACCGGACCACCATGACCCTGATTATGTACCTCAACAAGCACCTCCAGGCCAAGAACTACGGCATCGCCGGTGCGCTGTCCGTGTTCCTCTTCATCATCAGCGCCATCCTCTGCTGGTTCGTCTTTAAGATGAACACCGATCCCGACCCCGACGGCTCCAAGTCCGCCGCCAAGCGCGCCAAGAAAGGGGGCAACGCGTAATGCAGGAAAAGAGATCTCACGGGCGTGAAATTCTCGCCCATGTCGTTTTGATTATCTTGGCGTTCCTGTGCCTGTTCTTCTTCTACATCCTGATTATCAATGCCACCCGTTCCCACGCACAGCTTCAGCTGGGCTTCTCCGCGCTGCCTGGTTCCAGCCTGGTGACGAACTTTAAAAACGTCATCAACGACCCGGCTATCCCCATCCTCCGGGGCGTGCTGAACAGCCTGATTGTGTCCGGCTGCTGCGCCGCCATCGTAACCTACTTCTCCGCCCTGACGGCCTACGGCATCTACGCCTATGACTTCAGGCTGAAAAAAGCGGCCTTCACCTTCATCATGGCCATCCTGGTCATGCCCACTCAGGTGACGGCCCTGGGCTTCCTCCGCCTGATCACCAACATGGGTATGGACGACTCCCTGCTTCCCCTGATTATCCCCTCCATCGCCTCTCCCGCTGTGTTTTACTTCATGCACAGCTACATGCAGTCCTCCCTGCCCAAGGACCTGATCGAGGCGGCCCGGATCGACGGCTCCATGGAGTTCAGCACCTTCAACCGCATCGTGCTGCCCATCATGAAGCCCGCCATCGCGGTACAGGCCATTTTCACCTTCGTGGGCTCCTGGAACAACTACTTCATTCCCGCCCTGGTGATTACCTCCAAGAACAAACAGACCCTGCCCATCATGATCGCCACCCTTCGGGGCGCGGACTACATGAACTTCGACATGGGAAAAATCTACATGATGATTACCATCGCCATTGTGCCCATCATTATCATCTACCTGCTTTTGTCGAAGTTTATCGTAGAAGGCGTCACCTTGGGCGGCGTCAAGGAGTAACGACGGCAAGGAGAGACCGCACATGGAAAAATGGATTCGCACCCGCTATCAGCCCAATCTGCCCCTCGACGGCGAACGCCGCGTGACGGCCTGCCCGGAACACATCGCCCTCTCCCGGCAGGCCGCCCAGGAGGGCATGGTGCTGCTGAAAAACCGAAACAGCCTGCTCCCCCTGGCCCCCGGCAGCCGGGTGGCTCTGTTCGGAAAGGGCAGTTTCGACTATGTAAAAGGCGGAGGAGGCAGCGGCGACGTGACCTGCGCATATGTCCGCAATGTCTGCGACGGGTTGAAAGAGGAGGGCGTTTTCGTCTACGAACCCCTTTCGGACTACTACCGGGCTTATGTCGCGGAGCGCTATGCCGCCGGGGACATCCCCGGATTGATGGCGGAGCCGGAGCTTCCGGTGGAACTGCTGTCCTCGGCGCGGGAACATGCGGATACCGCCGTGATCGTCCTCAGCCGCTTCTCCGGCGAGGGCTGGGACCGGATTCCCGTGATTCCCGAGAACAAAGACTATGTGTGGGCCGACGAGGTGCTTATGCCCCAGCGGGCCCGGAGGATCTTCCCCAAGGGGGATTATTACCTGACGGACGCTGAGAGCGCCATGGTGGACCAGGTCTGCGCCGCCTTTGACCGGGTGGCCGTGGTGCTGAACGCGGGCGGCGTCATGGATGTCTCCTGGTTCTATGAGAACGACCGGATTTCCTCCGTGCTGCTGGCCTATCAGGGCGGTATGGAGGGCGGAAGCGCCATCGCCGCCCTGCTGGCCGGAAAGGCCAATCCCTGCGGCAAGCTGCCGGACACCTTTGCCCGGGACCTGGACGACTACCCATCCACGGAGCATTTCCACGACTCCACAGACTATGTGGAATACGCCGAGGATGTCTATGTGGGCTACCGGTATTTCGAGACCCTGCCGGGCGCGGCGGAGCGGGTCTGCTATCCCTTCGGCTTCGGCCTGTCCTACACCCGCTTTGCTCTGGAGGTCCTGGAGGCCGGGGCGGAAAACGGAATAATTCAGATCCGCACCCAAGTGACCAACATCGGGGACCGGGCGGGGAAGGAAGTGGTCCAGCTCTATTTCTGCCCGCCCAAGGGGCTGCTGCAAAAGCCCTCCCGAAATCTGACGGCGTTCCGCAAAACCGGACTTCTGGGCCCCGGCGAGAGCGAAACGGTGACGCTGTCCTTTGCCGTATCGGATATGGCCAGCTTTGACGACCTGGGAAAGATCGCCCCCTCCGCCTGGGTGCTGGAAAAAGGCCGCTATGATCTGTATCTGGGGACCAGTGTCCGGGACGTGGAAAAGCTGGATTTTGCCTGGGAACAGGCGGAGACGGAAATCGTCCGGCAGTGCAGGAATGTCCTGGCCCCGTCCCAGCTGGCGAAGCGTCTCCAAGCGGATGGGACCTGGGAGTATCTGCCTGCCGCCCCGGCGGTAGACACGGATGCCAACGCCCTTGTTCCCCTGGATCCCAATACCCTGGAGGCGGTGGCCCCGGAAGCGCGGGCCAGAGGGCGGTACTGGCTGGCCCGGCCTTACCCGGAGGGGGTGCGGCCCCTGTCTGAGGTGGCGGAGGGAAAACTGACCCTGGACGCTTTCATGGCCCAGCTCCGTGACGAGGACCTCATCCATCTGCTGGGCGGCCAGTCCAACGTAGGTGTTTCCAATACCTTTGGCATTGGGAACCTGCCGGAATACGGCGTGCCCAACATCACTACAGCCGACGGCCCTGCGGGCCTTCGGATTCAGCCGGAGGCGGGCGTGTGCACCACCGCCTGGCCCTGCGCAACGCTTCTGGCGGCAACCTGGGACGAAGACTTGGTTTCCAGAGCCGGCGAGGCCGCCGCCGCGGAGGTGAAGGAGAATAACATCTCTGTCTGGCTGGCTCCGGCGGTGAACATCCACCGCAGTCCCCTCTGCGGGCGGAACTTTGAGTACGACTCCGAGGACCCCCTGCTGGCGGGAAAGATCGCCGCCGCCATGGTGCGGGGCATCCAGTCCCGGCATATCGCCGCCACGGTGAAGCACTTTGCCTGCAACAACAAGGAGACCAACCGGAAAAACAGCGACTCCCGCCTCTCCCAGCGGGCTCTGCGGGAAATCTATCTGCGCCCCTTTGAGATTGTGATCCGGGAGGCGGGGCCCTGGGCGGTCATGAGCTCCTACAACATCATCAATGGCCGCCGGGCCTCGGAGAGCCGCGAACTGCTGACGGACATTCTCCGAGAGGACTGGGGCTATACCGGCATGGTCATGACCGACTGGTGGACCAAGGGAGAGCACTATAAGGAAATCCTGGCCGGAAACGACCTGAAAATGGCCAACGGCTACCCGGAGCGGGTCCAGCAGGCCATGGACCTGGGACTGGTGTCCCGGGAGGACCTGGAGACCTGCGCGCGGCGAGTCCTGGAACTGATTTTGAAGATTGACTGACGAAGGAGGAACCTTACTTATGGCAACTTTGAATTTGAAAGGGATCACCAAGATCTATCCCCACAGCGGCGGACAGAAGAAGCCCAAAAAGGGTGCGCCTGAGAAGAAGACCAACCTCCAGGTGACGGACAAGGGCGTTGTGGCGGTCCAGCAGTTCGACTTGGACATCAGGGATAAGGAGTTCATCGTTCTGGTTGGCCCCTCCGGCTGCGGCAAGTCCACCACGCTGCGGATGGTTGCCGGCCTGGAGGAGATCTCCGGCGGCGAGCTGTACATCGACGGGAAGCTGATGAATGACGTGGAGCCCAAGAACCGGGACATCGCCATGGTGTTCCAGAGCTACGCCCTGTACCCCCACATGACCGTCTACGAGAATATGGCCTTCCCCCTGAAGCTCCGCAAAATGCCCAAGGATGAGATTGACCGCCGGGTCAAGGAAGCGGCGGAGACCCTGGACATCACCCAGTACTTAGACCGCAAGCCCAAGGCCCTCTCCGGCGGCCAGCGCCAGCGCGTTGCCATCGGCCGGGCCATCGTCCGGGAGCCGAAAGTGCTCCTCATGGACGAACCCCTCTCCAACCTGGACGCCAAGCTCCGTAACCAGATGCGGGCGGAGATCATCAAGCTCCGGCAGAAGATCAACACGACATTTATGTACGTGACCCACGACCAGACGGAGGCCATGACCCTGGGCGACCGGATCGTCATCATGAAGGACGGCTTCATCCAGCAGATCGGCACGCCCCAGGAGGTCTTCGACCACCCCGCCAATCTCTTTGTGGCCGGCTTCATCGGCATGCCCCAGATGAACTTCTTCGACGCGCAGCTGAAAAACGAGGGCGGAAAGTACTCCGTGTCCGTCGGCGGCTGCACGGTGGAGCTCTCTGAGGAGAAGCAGGCGAACCTGACGGCCCACGGCGTGGCGGCCCAGGACATCACCCTGGGCGTCCGGCCCAGCCACATGGTGCTCTCCAAGGAGCCGGGTAATACCCTCTCCGCCACCGTGGAGGTCAGCGAGATGATGGGCAGCGAGGTCCACTTCCACGCCAACGCGGGCGGCAAGGACGTGGTGGTCATCGTCCCCACCATGGATGCCGAGGGCCAGCACATCGACTCCTTCCACGCTGGCGACCAGCTGAATCTCACCTTCTCCGGCAGTGTGTGCCATATCTTTGACCGCGAGGGAAGAAATCTGGAATTTTAATGCCGAAACGGGTGCTGTCAAAAGACAGCACCCGTTTTTTCTTCTTATACTAGTAGTTCACCAAGATAGGAAATAGAAATAGCGAAGAAGCGAGAAATGTGGTAAAATACCCTCGGGTGATGAGGAATGAACCACAAATACATCGTAACATTAACGGATGAAGAACGGGACATGCTGCAGGAGCTAATTGCAAAAGGACGAACCCAAGGATATCGAATCAAGCATGCCCAGATACTGTTGAAATTGGATGAAATACCAGAAAACCGGGAGTGGACATACGATAAAATAAGAGAAGCGTATCATGCCACGCCACACACGATCTGTCAGATAGCAAAACGATTTGTAACTGGCGGCGTAGAAGCGGCTCTGGGGCGGAAGGAGCAAGTGAACCGGCACAAGAAGGTAGACGGGCGAGTGGAGGCACATATCATAGCCATCGCCTGCTCGGAAGCGCCGGAGGGGCGGGAACGGTGGACATTGCAGCTGATTGCGGATGAACTGGTACGTCTGGGGATCGTGGAGAGTATCTCCGACACAGCCGTGATGGACACACTGAAAAAAACGAACTTAAGCCTTGGCAAAAGAAGGAATGGTGTATCCCCAAGCCGGGGGCGGAATTTGTAGCGCGGATGGAGGATGTTCTGGATGTATACCAGCAGCCTTACGACCCTTTGCGCCCGGTAGTCTGCCTGGATGAAACAAACCGGCAGCTGGTTGAGAAACAGCGCATCCCAGCAAAACCAGGAAGTGTGGAACGGGAAGATTACGAGTACCGCCGCTGTGGCGTGGTGGATTTGTTTGTTGCCTTTGAACCGCTGGCCTGCAAAAGGGTTGTGAAACTTACACACACCAGAACTGCAGTAGATTTTGCCCATTTTCTGCATGAACTGGTGGATGTCCATTACAGCCATTGTGAAAAAATTGTGCTGGTCATGGACAATTTGAACATTCACTCGATTGCGTCCTTGTATAAAGCTTTTGAACCTGCTCAGGCCAGACGGATCATACAGCGGTTGGAAATTCACTACACTCCCATTCACGCCTCCTGGCTGAATATGGCAGAGATTGAAATTGGCATCCTTTCCAGACAGTGCCTCTCTCAAGCCTTATCTTCTTTCGAGACTATGCAGCGCCAGGTCAACGCATGGGCGATGTACAGAAACTCCGTTTGCTCTACTGTCCGTTGGAGATTTTCCTCTGATGATGCCAGGTGCAAACTCAGAAAACTATACCCTATTATCTTATAATTTCTAACTTGGTAAAGTACTAGGCCTTGTTTGAAAAATAGCAAAACGCCCAATTGGCGGATATTTTTCCGCCGCTCTGCGTTGATTTTCCTTGCCATACACAAAGTATGGCTGCGTCAAATCGCCTTGACCAGTCAGACGGCGTCCAACGGTTGTGAATACAGGTTCTTAAACAAGTCCCGGCGTATTCATCAAGCCGGGCTCAGATACAAGTCTTTATATTGTTTTGCGGAGTTCTCCCAGGACAGGTCCTTCACCATATCCCGCAGGATCATTTCGTCCCAATACTTGCGCTGGTCAAAATAGAACGCCTTCGCCCGGTTGATAGCGTCCAGAAGCAGGCCGGCGTCGTAGCGGTCGAAGGTAAAGCCATTCCCGGAGTTGAGGCCCATGTTATAAGGCTCCACCGTATCCTTCAAACCGCCGGTTTCCCGGACGATGGGAATGGTGCCGTAGTGCATGGCGATGAGCTGCGTCAGCCCGCAGGGCTCAAATTGAGACGGGACCAACAGGGCGTCGGCTCCTGCGTAGATCCTGTGCGACCGCGCTTCATCGTACATGATATTCGCGCACACGCGTCCCTTGTACGCATTCTCATAATACCGGAAAGAGTCCTCATATACCCGGTCTCCGCTGCCAAGCACCACGACTTGCGTATACTTGTCCACAACTTGGGGAAGAACGGCATTGACCAAATCCAGTCCCTTCTGATTCGTCAGCCGGGAGATCAGTCCGATCACAAATTTGCCGCTGTCCTGGACCAGGCCCAATTCCTCCTGCAGCTTCTGCTTGTTCTCCTTTTTCTTTTCCAGCACATTGGAGATGTTGTAGCCGGCGTGCAGGCAGGAATCGGTCTCCGGGTTCCATATATCATAGTCGATGCCGTTTACAATGCCGCGCAGTTTGCCGGAATGATACCGCAGATGGGCGTCTAAGGTCTCTCCGTAGTACGCGCTCTGAATCTCCCCCGCATAGGTCTGGCTTACGGTGGTAATGATGTTTGCGTAGGCCAATCCGCCCTTGAGCATATTTGCGTCGTTATAGCCTGTTTTCAAAGCATCCATGTCAAAGACGTAATCCGGCAGTCCGGACCAGTAGCGAATTGTAGGAATATCGTAAATTCCCTGGAAACGGAGATTGTGGATGGTCAGGATCGTTTTCGCGCTGTTGAGCCGGGTGTTGGCAAACAGCGTCCGCAGATACACCGGGACCAGGGCGGCCTGCCAGTCGTGGCAGTGGATGATATCGGGGATCCAATCCATGTAGTTCAGCGCCGCAAGAGCCGCCTTTGCGAAGTAGCAGTATTTGGGGATATCGTCAATGAGATTAGTGTATGGATTTCCCCAGCTGAAAAACTCTTCGTTGTCAATAAAATCGTATACCACGCCGTCCCAGACATACTCCATGATGCCCACATAATAAGACCGGCCATCGGCGCAGAGGTCCATCTGAAAAGATCCGCGGTAAATCATTTTCTGCTGATACTCCCACGGGATGCACTTATAGCGGGGAAGGATGACTTTCACATCGCAGTTTTGCTTCACCAGCGCCTTGGGAAGCGCGTACATCACATCGCCCAGGCCGCCGGTCTTGACAAATGGATAGCATTCCGAACCGATGAACACGACGCTCCTTCTGGGGGACGGATTAGCCTGTTCCGGTGTGGACGCTTCTGTGGGCTCTTCCGCCACGACATCCTCCGGAGCAGGTATTTCTGCAGGTTCCTCCACCGGGGTATTCTCTTCCGTAGTTTCTATGTCTGCCGGCTGTGGCCGTTCCTCCTGGACCGCATTTGCGGGTTCGGTCTGCGGAAGCTTTTCAATCTGCTCTTCTGCAGCCTTGGGAGGTTCCGCTTCAATTTTTTCCGCCAGCGGGTTCACACTGTCCTCCCCGGCAGCTTGAACCTTGGGTTCTGCGGTAATTGGTTCCAATGGAGCTTTGTTTGTTCTGTCAGTCTTTGCGGTTTTCTTTTTTGCCATTTTGCATCACCTTACATCCTGATTTATGAACTCTGGTTTCCTGACGCGTTGCGAAGAGCGCATCCAGCCGTTATTTATAATCGCCCAATTTGCTTTCGTGTTCCCGTTTCTTCTTGAGCTATTGCGGCATGACGCTTTAGACCCTGCCGGGAATACGGAACCAAATTGGGACTTTATCATTATACAGCATGAACAAATGCAAAACAAGGCAGGTCGGACAATTTTTAAGGCAAATATATCAGGAGTCAGGATGCGTGGGGGAACAGAACATCCCATCTGTCGATCACGTATAACAGAGTGCACTCCTGTTGGGTTTTCCCGGTTTGATAATCTCCGCCATGTATTGTTGTATGGCTTATTTAGGAGTTTTTGAGCCACTCCTGATACTCCTCCAGCGAGATCTTCCCCGCCTCGCACTCCGCTTTTTTCTCTCTGGCCCTCTCACCCCAGGCGTAGAGCGTAGCAGGAGTGATCTTTCCGGTCTTCGTCCAAGCAAACCGCTTCTTGTACTCCCGGCGGTAGACCTTGAATATCTCGTCATTCTCCTTGCTCTGTGACCAGTGGACGAAAGCGCCGATCTCCTTGCAGACACGCCCCTTTTCATCCGTGGTGACGTCGCAGTACTCGGCGGTGCCCCTGCCCTTGACGGCGAAGTAGAGGCCGCAGTTCTTGCACACGCGCATCCGCTGTTCCCGCTGGACGCACTCCCGAAGGAAGTAGTCGATCAGGTCGTAGATGGTTTTGGGATAGAGGACCTCCGTGAAGGTGTGGGAGTCAACCAGCTCGAATTTCAGAGGCAGGACGCAGAACTGGAACGTGTTCAGTGTGTCGGAGCCCTCACGCTTGTAGTAACTCGCCATAAGCTCCTGGACGGAGGCCTTTTTCCCCAGATCAATGTCCAGGACCTCCTGGAAGAGCTGCTGGATCTGCCTCTGCATGGTGTCAAGATTGCTGGGGATGTGGGTCAGGTCCTTCCTGGGCAGAAGGTCGATCAGATCAGAGCCGTCCGAGTTTGCCGCTTGATTGAAACGCTGCAACCAGTCCAGGCGAAGCTGGTGGAAATAGATGTGGGCCTCCGCCAGCTCGTCCAATCCGGCGAGAACGATGGCCGCGTCCTGCGAATCCCGGGTCTGATAGAACCGCAGGACCGCCTTCTCCATATTCTTGATCATGGGCTCATACTTCCAGATATCCAGACGCAGCAGCCTCAAAAGACTTTCCGGAAACGGGAAGTCTTTTTTTGCCAGCGATGAGTCAGGGCCATAACAAAAATGCTCTCTGCGGTTGGAGATGTAGGTTTTGAATGTATAGTGGTTCATTTCACACCCCCGAAAATAGACTGTCAATAAAATAATTATATGAACGGTCTTGACAGGAATCCGGGAGCCTGCTAAACTGGAACGTGAAGAGACCGCTCATATAACAAAAGATAAAATAAGACTATCATATGAGCGAATAAAAGTCAAATCAATTTTCAAAGGAGGTACTACGATGAAAAACACCATTCTCTCATCGCTCAACACCATCGATGGGGAGACTCTGATGAATCGCCCGCTCCAGCCGCTGAGCTTTGTGGTGGACACACTGATCTCCCAGGGCCTGCACATCCTCGCTGGTTCTCCCAAGGTCGGGAAATCCTGGCTGGCACTATGGCTGGCGGTGGCCGTTGCCAAGGGCGAACCTGTCTGGGGAATGCAGGTAAAACAGGGCACGACACTGTACCTCTGTCTGGAGGACTCTCAGCTCCGCATCCAGAACCGGCTGTTCGACGTGACGGAGGACGCACCGGCCAGCGTCCACTTCTGTACAGAGAGCTGTATTCTGGGCGACGGGTTGATGGAGCAGCTGGAGGAGTTTCTCCGTGAGCATCCGGACACGTCACTCATTATTATTGATACCCTGCAGATGATCCGGGGCACGAATTACGACAACACTTACGCCAACGACTACCGCGACCTCTCCACATTGAAGCAATTGGCCGATGCTCACGGAATCGCCATCCTGCTGATCCACCATCTGCGGAAAGAAAAAGCGGACGACGTGTTCAACCGCATCTCCGGCACCACCGCCATCAGCGGCGCGGTGGATTCCAGCTTCACGCTGGTGGAGGAACAGCGTGGCAGCGGCAGGGCACGGCTCAGCTGTATCGGGCGGGACATCGAGTATCGGGAGTTAGAGCTGTGCCGCAACAACGACAATGTGTGGGAGGTGACGGCGGATAGTTTCCAGCAGCCGGCGATGTTGGATGGCAGGATCGTTTTTCTCCTCTCTGCGCTGATGGACTCCTGCGGAAAATTTATCGGCACTCCCACTGAGCTGGCAAACAAGATCGACCCTGAAGGCAGCGAGGGGATCACTCCGAAAAAGGTGGGCAGGCAAATAATGCAAAGCGTTGGGGCGCTAAGGAAAGCTGGCATTTTCGTCTCGATTCGCCGAAGCAACGGGAAGCGTCTCATAGAGCTGCGCCGTGCCGATAGTGACGATTTTTCCGAGGTCGGAGAAATCGACCCTATCGACACTGCCAACGTGGAGAATGCCCGCTGTGCGGCGCAGTGAGGGGGACGTGTACGCCTTCTCCGTGGCGCAGGAGCGGGTGGAAGGGAATTCTCTCAGACGCGCAGACAGGCCCCGAGAAGGCGGAAAACCCACCTTTGGGTGGGGCAAGCATAGCGTCCGGCTATACGCCGGCCGCATTCGCCGGGGCAAGTCCCCGGCACCCCCTAAAGGGGTCCCCGCAAAATCGGAGATTTTGTGGGGAGAGGAGGCACAGCGGAATGAGTAAGCCCTGCTGTTAGCAGGGCGAGGGATATGGAGCTTGTGCCGACGAGAAGGGGAGAAAGGAAACGTAAATGCAGAAGAGAAAAACGGAGATCGTTACAGCGAGGATGACACCGAAGGTGAAAGCCCAGCTCCAGCAGCGGGCGCAGAATGCCAACATGACGCTCACGGACTACCTGTGCATCTGCGGACTGGGGCGGGAGATTGTTCGGGTAGAGGGATTGGATGCTGTCCTCTCTGAGTTGAAGGCCCAGGGCCGCAACCTCAATCAGCTGACCACGCTGGCGAACATGGGCCGGATCACTGTCCTCCGCGGTGATGAGCTGATCGACAGGTACGCCGACCTCTGTGCGGCAATCCGCAAATTGACGAAAGAGGTGAGCTGATGGCTACCTTCACCGCAATCCGAAACAAGAAGCAGACCGCCGGTGCGATGCTGGGTGTGCTGTCTTATGTGGTGCAGGCAAAGAAAACGGTGCAGGATGGTACATGCTTGATCACCGGGAGTAACTGCGTGCCCCAGGCATCCTACCTGGAGATGATGACTACCAAGCAGCGGTTTCAAAAAACGGACGGCAGGCAGTTCTATCACTTCGTGCAGTCCTTTTCTGAGGATGATAATCTCACGCCTCAGGAGGCCAACGTGATTGGCCTGGAGCTGGCGCAGAGGGCATTTCCTGGTTACGAGGTTGTGATCGCCACCCACATTGACACCAACCGCCTCCACAATCATCTGGTGGTGAACAGCGTCAGCTGTGAGAACGGCAGGAAGCTCCACCAGAACCGGGATACCCTGCTGGTCCACCGGCAGATCAATGACGAGATCTGCATGGCTCACGGTTTGATTGTGCTGGAAGAGCCGGAGAAGTACCCAAAGCGGAAACGGATGAAGCCCGGCGAGTATCAGGCCGGACTGCGCAATGACAGCTGGAAGCTGGATCTGATCCAGGCCATCAACGAGGCGCTGGAGTATGCCGTAGACCGGGAGAGCTTTATCGAAAACATGGAGCAGGAGGGCTACGAGGTGACCTGGACGGATACCCGGAAGCACATCACCTTCACCTGTCCCAATGGACGGAAGTGCCGGGACAGCAGTCTACACGACGAGACCTTCCTCAAGGAAAACCTGGAAGCCCTGTTCGCCTACCGGCAGGCTGTGGGATTCTGCCCCGGCAGTCTGGAACCGGATGAGGGCTGGATGGGTGATCTGGCCAGCGGGATTATTCGGCTGGCTAGATCTTTAGAGTGCAGTGATGATCTGCCCCCGCTTCCCGCGCCGCCTGTCTGGACCGACAGCAAGCAGCGTCGCAGGGAGGTGATGAAGAAACTGGCGATGGGGCAGAAGCTCACCGGCGACACGCACAATCAGGGTATGAATATGTACTAGAGAAAGGAAACGCTATGGCAAGTATCAAAAAGCTGGACACACGTAAATTCAAGATCACCGTAAGCAACGGCTATCGTCCTGACGGCAGGAAGATCAGCAAGGCCAGGACCATCACCGTTCCACGGACCGTGGGCGGCAGAGGGATCCCGCAGTACGTTGCTCATGAGGCAGAGGAGTTTGAGAAGCAGGTCAGGAGTGGGTACAGCGAGGACGGAGAGATGACCTTCCAGGAGTACGCAACCCGCTGGCTGGGGCGGCAGACGAAGTATGCGCCTGGTACCCTTGGGTTCTACCGCCAGTCCCTGGAAACCGTCTATCCGATGATCGGAAACATCAAGCTGAACCGCCTCCGGCCCATCACCCTGGAAAATCTCTTGGCGGAGCTTCGGAAAAGGACCTGGCGGGGCAGGCCGATTCAGGAGAGCACAGTGCAGAAGTACCTGACGGTGGTCTCCGCAGTCCTGAGCGACGTTAAGAAAAATGAGATCATCGAGAAGAACCCCGCTCGGATGATCGACCTGCCGGAGACGGCTCCGAGGACGCAGGTGATTCCCACAGATGAGGAGGCCCACAGATTTCTGGATATCCTCGCTAATGAGGAGGATCCCTACAAGACCTTCTACGCCCTGGCGATCTACACCGGATGCCGCAGGGGAGAACTGTGTGCATTGAAGTGGCAGGACGTCATCATGAACGGGGACGAGAGCATCCTGACCGTCGGCCGTTCCCGCAGCTCGGTTCCGGGGAAGGGCGTGGTCGAGGGAACCACGAAAAATGGTCAGTGCCGGACGATCTATCTCAGCGAGGATATGACCAGCATTCTTCGCAGTTACTGCTACTTGAAAATGCGTGAGGCACAGGAAAACGGATTTGAGATGGGTGATTATGTGTTCACGAATGAGAAGGGAAAGCTGATGCACCCGGATACGTTCAGCAGGCACCTTCGCAGGATCTATGACCAGAATGATTTCTCAAGGGAATTCCACCTCCACACCCTCCGCCATTATTTTGTTTCGACGATGCTTCACAACGGCGTGGACAAACAGACTGTGGCGGAGCTGGCCGGTCACGGTGATACCGGATTCTTGGAGCGGACCTACTGCCACCCGCAGCTGCAGTTGAAGCGGCAGGCAGCGAAAGTCCATGCGCAGACCGTGTTTGATTTCAGCGGCAGAGAATCTGAAAGCGCCTGATTGTTGCTTTCGTAGAATCTCCGTCCAAGATCAAAAAAGCAGTAGCTATACAGCAGAAATTGGAGTATGTTGTGCTTGCCAAAATAAACCTCAGCCAGACTGAGGTCAGAAGGGAAGATGCAGACATGGCAAGTATCCGAAAACGAGGGAACAGTTACCTCCTGGTAGTCTCCATGGGCTACGATCACAACGGCAAGCGCCGGCTGCCGCAGCAGAAGACGGTGAGGCCGCCGGAGGATCTGACGCCAAAGCAGAGAGAAAAATGGCTCAACGAGCAGGCGGTGCTCTTTGAGCGGGCGTGCAAGGACACGCCGGTGACGGAAAACAAGTCCATTACCATGGCGGAGTACGTCCAGATCTGGCTGCGGGACGTTGCGCCCAACAAGCTGGCGAAGTCCACGCTGGCCCGGGACAAGCAGGACATCGACCGTTTTCTGCCGCACCTGGGCGGATATAAATTGACGGAGCTCCGCCCCAAGAATTTCCGGGATCTTTACAACGAGCTGCGGAAGCAGATCAGTCAGAATACGGGAAAGCCGCTCTCCGAGTACACGGTAGAGGGAGTCCACGCATGCCTGTGCGGGATCCTCTCCGATGCCATGGAGAGCGGCTTTATCAATCACAATCCGGCCTGGAGAACCTACAAATACTCCGGCAAAAAGAAGGAAAAGGTGATCGCGGACGAGGAAACCATGCAGAAGATCATCGCGGCGCTGGAGAATGAGAGCCTCAAGTATGAGACCTACTACAAGCTGATCATCGCGACCGGAATGCGGCGGGGAGAGTGCTGCGGACTGAAGTGGTCTGATATCGACTACGAGAAAAACAGCATCCACATCCAGCGGAACGTGGTGAAGATCACCGGGGAGGACATCATCGTCAAGGATACCAAGACGGCGGCAGGGGACAGATACGTCTACTTCTCGCCTGAGATGGAGAGCCTGCTGAAGGAGTACCGCCGGGAGTGCGTCTGGCAGGCGGACGCTTACGAAAACCGCGAGCTGACTGAGGATGACTTCGTGTTCCGCAGGCACGACAGCCGGGATCCCATGACGCCCAGCACCTTCACTTGGAGGTTCAAAATGATCCTGAAGAAGAACGGATTGCCGGAAAAGCTGAATGTCCATTCGCTGAGGCACAGCAACGCCAGCCTGCTGATCGCCAATGGCACCGACGTGGCGACGGTGGCCAGTCTCCTGGGTCACAGCCAGCCTTCCACCACGCTGGACATCTATACCCACGCTTTCGATAAGAACAAGAAGGCGGCCAGCGAGACGCTCCAGCGGGGACTGGATATCTGATAGAGATCCATAGCTCAACCGGAATGCCCTCAACACCGAATAGTAGTCAAACCGGTTTTCAAAAAATGGAATATTTTCAAAGAAAAATCCCGTGCAAATCATTGACTTACACGGGGTTTTGGCAAGCACGCCCACTTTCGAACCCCGGGAGTATGCGGCGGGAGAACGACGGCGTATAAGTATTTACTCTCAGCCCTTCTATTTTAGCGGGGATTTGCTCCCTATTTTTGAAATAACGCCGACAGAGTTTCTGACATTTTGAAGCACACGATCCGATACCCCATGGAATATCACCACTCTCGTTTGATCTCCGTTTCCTCCACCTGATACCGACAGAGGAACTCCTGAAAATCCTGGGTGTTTCGAATCAGCATCAGCTCTTCGAATTTGCCGCTGACAATGTCCTTGAAGCCCGCCACCTGTTCCCCGGTGCAGATGCTGGAGCGGATGACGGGAATTTTTCCGCTCTTGTCATAGCCGGCAGCGGGTTGTTTCCTGCGTTTACCGAATAACATCATGTTCTCCTGGGATCCGAGTAGTCAGAGGGTGTCCGATCCATCCGAAGCTGGATCGAGGGGAGTCCTTTCAGGAACTCCTCCGCATTGCGATATAGGATTCCATCAGCAGAATCCTGGGACTCCCCAAGGTACAGGACGTACTTGCCCGCCAGCTTTCCAAACCGCCGTTCCGTAAGCGCGCATTTTTCAGCGTCCCGCAAATGCCGGGCCTGTTCGGGCGCTGTTTGGCGGCTGTGCTTGATTTCATACGCCGCGCAGCAGTTCTCCTCCCGGTCATAGACCAGCATATCAAATTCCCCGCTGGCGAACTGGAGCTTGCAGACCTTATACCGGCTGCTCAGGGCCTTGGAGGTTTCCAGCAGAATGATGTCTTCCAGCATCCGTCCCCGGACTTCTTCGAGAATTCGGCTGGTGATATTGGCCCGGTCCTTTTCACTCAGGCTGGCAAACAGCTCGTCCTTCATCAGAGCATGGACAAGCGCCTGCGCCTGGCAGTAACGCATTCCCGGCTGAGTGAAGAGAATATGCTCTACGGGTTCACTGCCCGGCGCGGTCGTTTCGATGGGGCAGTCCATGATGAGGTCCAACGCGGCAAGGTATTCCTTGATCTCCGCCACATGAACTTTAGAAATTGGAACGGTCTGCTCCTGCCGGTTGCGGATCTCCAGGATGTTCATGAGCCGTTTCGTAACGGCTTTTGTATCAATCTCGTCCAGAGCGGTTGTCCGTTTTTCCGGGTCACGTTCTTTTCGTAGATTCCTCGCCGCCAGGCCCAGGTCATGAGACAGGAAATCACGGGTCAGAACGGATACCAGGAAGGCGTGGTTCATGTCCTCAATGATCCGGTTGATGGCTCCGGTCAGTTCCCCGGCCTTATAGAGCGGGCGCAGGTGCCGGAAGTGCCCGCCGTCCTCGCAGCAAGCCAGCGAGTGCTGGATGTTCTTGCAGATGGCGGTGTCAATATACCGCCGGGTGGACTCGTCATCCCGGAAGGAGGCGTCCTCGGCATTCACTTCCGCGTCATCGAAGTTCAGCTCCCCAGCCCGAAGCGTGCCGCCGTAACGGATGTACTCGTCGATCTGGCTGATCCCCAGGAGGCGGCTGTGTTCCCGATAGGGGATGAAGGTGGTGTGGATCATCTTCGCCCGGTCGTAAAGCTCCTGGCGGAGCGCAAACCAGAATCCCAGGGAGTCCGTGCCGGACAGGACGATCTTCATACCCTGGGCAGCGTAGATATCGGACAGGAGGGCGGCGGAGTCGATGAAGTCCCGCATCAGCGTGACCTCGTCCAGAAGTACATAGCGAAAGCCCAAGGAGCGAAGCTGCTCCATATCCCGGTTCAGGTCCGCAATCGTATCCTGCTTTGTGGCCTTGATATAGGCCGTTTTTGCCGTCTCCTCGGGCGTCATGTCCAGAACAGCCTGGCGGAGCAGTGTTGTCTTCCCAGTCCGCCGGAGGCCAAAGAGGAGACAGACCCGGTCGCACTCGGCGTTGTGCAGATAGGCGTTCAATTGGCGGTAGCAGTCCCGCTTCTGCCAGCCTCGGACATTCTCGGACAGAGACAGCAGGGCGGGGCCGGTCACAACGTTGGTCTTGAATTCTGGCATCTTCCGCACCATCCTTCCGGCAGTCCTGAGATTGCTGTTTTGTCCAGTATATCACAGCCGGGCTTGCAAGTCGAGAGAAATTCGCCTGATAACTGCCTTTCGGTGCGGCTGGGTTTGATGCATCTATGTTATAAAGAGGATGTTCGTCCTCTGTATCTTCGATGGAACTGAGAGGCAGCGGATCGTTTCCGTCTATCCCCTCAGAAATTTTCTCCAGGAGTTCGGCCTTAGTCCAATGGAACCGCTGGACAGCGGCAATGTACCAAGTACGTTCTTTGGCTGTTACGCAGTTCTCCAAAATGACGATATTCTGTGTCCAGCCGATGGTCATGGCTTCTGCCAGTATTTCTGGTGTGTTTTCATACGTCCGGTAAAATTCCCGCATCCGGCGCAGATTCCTGGGGGAGAAGCCGGGAATGTCAGGGTAATTCTTGCTGAGATACTCGGCGGCAGCAACAGCGGCGCCTTTCTCAGACCTGGCGCTGACGAGCTTGCCAATCTTATAATACAGCTTCATCTGCGGCAGTCTACCTGACAGGAGCGCTTCTAAATCTATAAACATGGCGCTGTAGTCTGTATTCTTCCTGACATTCACGGATTTTCCTCCTTTCTCCATACGGCGGTTTTATCCAATATAAGGCTTTAACACGTCAAATGCTTCCCTTGGGCGAACCAATCCACCCTAACTGCCCAAAATATTGATGTAGCTGCGGAGAGCGATTGACAAAATCAGAGATTACGATGCTTTCAACCATGCAATATATTCTTCCAGCGAGATTTTTCCGGCGCTGCATTCTTTTCGCTTTTCCCTGGACACCCTGCTCCAAGCATAGAAATCATCCGCTGTGATCCGCCCCGCTTTGATCCACGCAAAACGTCTCTTGTATTCCAGACGGTAGGCCCTGAAGAGTTCTCCATCGTTTTTTTGGGCCCAAGCGCCAAAAGGACCTGTGTGTTTGCACGTATGGCCCTTCTGGTCTGTGGTAAGGTCACAGTACATGGCGGTTATCCGGCCCCTTACCGGAAAATAGTGGCCGCAGTGTTTGCAGATGCGCAGCCTGACTCTTCGATTGACACATTCACGAAGATGGTAGTCAACGAGGTCATAGATCGATTTGGGATAGAGGACATTTGTGGGGCCGTATTGCCCCAAAAGCTCAAATCGCATGGCAAGCGGGGTAAACTGAAAAGCGGAACCTTCGCTCCCGCCGAGGTATTCCGCCATTTTGGCAGGAAGCGGATTGTTTTCACCGCCTTTATCCATATCCAAAACACAAGAAAAGAAGCGGCGTGTCTGCTCCTGGATCAGCTTTAGATTCTCCGGGAGACGGCGAAGCGCTGTGGGACGCAGCTCATTTTCCGTATAACGGTCCAGCGTCCGCACCGTGCTGATCCGATCCCGCCAGTCTTGTCGGAGCGGTTCAAAGAAAATATGCCGTTCTGCCAAAGCATTCAACGCTGATAGTCCCTCTCTGCTGTCTTTTTCGCTGTGTGTTCGGATCAGGGCGGTGAAAGCATCGGCGGCTTTTTGAAACAACGGCGCGGCGGAGTCCATATCCATATACGAAAAAGTGATCAGGCTATTGGGGAAAGGGATGCTTTTGACCGTGGGCTGTTGATGCCCCGCTTCTTCAAAGATGTATACTTCATTCCCTTCCACGATAGCGGCTCTGAATCGTGCGCTAAACATGATTACCTCCAATCAAGTTCCTCTGGAACAACTTATATTTTGCATGTCAGTCGATTTTACTTGAGTTTCCGGCACAAAAACACCTATTATATCTTGCCATGCGATGACCGCAATGCAGGGCAGAGAGAAATGCGGCAGCAACAGCTCCTTTATATCACCCTCACGATCTGTTCCCACAGAAGCAGGTGCTTTTCATCAATTGCTTGGTCCCTATGGCAGTGGCCGAACATCCAGCGACGGTAGCTGGCCTTCTGGCGGATTTCCTCTAGGAAGTCCGTCAGTTCATCCCGTGGACGGCCGAGTCTCTCCGCAAAGCCGCTGGGTGGGCTGTGGGTGATGATGTAGTCCACCGTCCAGCCGTGGGTGTCCAGATTCCGCCTAGCCTCGGCATACTCTTCCTCCGAAGGCAGCTCCTCCGGCCACCAGGACTGGCCTATAATCCGATACTGCCTCCGGCCCTCTCCGAGCAGACGGAGGAGTCTTTCGTAATAGTCCGGTGAGGCCGGGTCCAGAATGCCGTCCTCAACGTCATGGGAGGAGGCACCGCCCATGGTGAAGAAGGTGCGGCCTTCCAGCGTGAAGATCTGCCCGCGCATGAGGTGGATGACGTGGGGGCGTAGGAATTGGACTTTGCCGCCGTTCCATTCCTCAACGGGGTGTTTGGAAAGAGCGGTGAAGTTTTCATGGTTTCCATCCACGAAGGCTATGGTGGACGGCAGGTCCTCGAGAAGCGCCAGCTGGATTTCGTCTCTCCGGCCTCCATGCCACAAGACACCGCAGTCACCGCAGATGATTACAACGTCCGCTTTTGTCATGGCCCTCATTTCCGGGAAACGGTCAGGGCTGAACCGGGAGAAATTTCTGTGGGTGTCGCCTGTAACATAGATCATATTTGCCGCCTCCATTAAGATTTCATTGAGTGTCATCGCCAGTGATAAAATGTAAAAAAACGCCGAGGAAAAAATGTAGTTT
>CANDCW010000042.1 GCA_947383275.1 uncultured Bacillota bacterium | reverse complement strand
AAAGCATACCTTTGTATCCACTTCGCGTGGCATGACTAAGGAGGTTGCTGTGGCACAGTTTTCCATAAAGACAGGCGACAGCCTCATTGTTGACGGGTGGAATGGAGATATCATCCTCAAATTTGACCGAATTGGTGGCGGATGCGCTGATTTGTCAGTGGACACACCAGAGAATGTCTCTGTGAAGCGAGGGAAAAATCCGAGGCTGGGTACGGACGTTCAACATGAGTTGAAAGAAATCACAAAGGAAATTGCTTCTTTGCTTTCAGGAGTAGACGCCGTGGCAGGTCAGGAGTTGCTCTCACAGCTTGTCTCCGATTTGTTCTACGCACAGGCGCAGAGGCGACAACAGGAGGAGCGCCGTGTCAAACAGGCGAAGGGGATTGCACAGGCAAAAGCACGGGGCGTTCGGTTTGGAGTAGCCAGGAAACCGCTCCCGGAGAATTTTGACGAGTGCCGGCAGAAATGGCGGAGCGGTGAGTTCAAGATGGCGGAAGCGGCGGAGGCCTGCGGAATGGCAAAAAGCTCATTTTATGACGCGGCGATACGCAAAGAGCGCTCCCTTGGCTGCGTTGGTTAAATAATTGTAAAGGAGGCGAACCGGGATGCCGCGAAAACCAAAGGCACAGTGCGAGACTGGCAAAGAAATTCGCTACAGCACCATCAAGGTTCGGCTCTATCCGGATGAGGCCCAAGCGGAGCTTTTTGAAAACACCTTCGGCTGTTGCCGGTATATTTGGAACCATATGCTGGCCGACCAGCAGCGGTTCTATCTGGAAACGGATAAGCACTTCATCCCCACCCCTGCCAAATACAAAAACGAGGCTCCCTTCTTAAAGGAAGTGGATAATCAGGCGCTGATTCAAGAGCACAACAAGCTCTCCCAGGCGTTCCGAGTGTTCTTCAAGGATCCGAAAACTTTTGGTTCGCCAAAGTTCAAAAAGAAAAAGACTGACCGCGACTCATTCACTGCCTGTAACCATGTTTTTGAGTCCGGCCCCACCATCTACACCACTCAGGACGGCATCCGCATGACCAAGGCGGGGATCGTCAAGGCCAAATTCCCCCGCCGCCCTCGAAATGGCTGGAAGCTGAAACGGGTCACAGTGGAGAAAACCAAAACAGGCAAATACTTCGCCTACATCCTTTATGAGTACATCGTAAAGGAGCCGGAGGCAGTTACCCCTACTCCAGATACCACCGTTGGTCTGAAATATTCCATGGGCCATTTTTATGTAGCAGACAGTGGCGAGATGGCCGACCCGCCCCATTGGCTGAAGCAGTCCCAGGAGAAGCTGGTGAAGATCCAAAAGCGCCTCAATCGGATGGAGCCCGGTTCCAAAAATTATCAGGAAGCGGTGCAGAAATACCGTGAACTCCATGAGCACATTGCCAACCAGCGACGCGACTTCATCCACAAGGAATCCAGCCGGATAGCCAACGGCTGGGACGCCGTGTGCGTGAGGGGCGATTCTATGCGGGACGTATCAAAAAAGAAGATACTCCCGGGGAATGCGCTGGAGGCCGGGTTTGGAATGTTCCGGGAGTGCCTGCGCTACAAGCTGGCGCGACAGGGCAAGGCTCTGATCGTAGTAGACCGTGCCGCCCTCACCACAAGAACCTGCTCCGCTTGCGGGTTCGTCCGAAACGATAAGCCCCACCGCAAGGGAACCTGGGCCTGCCCTAAGTGCGGCGCAGTACACGACCGGGAGGTCAACGCCGCGAAGAACATCAAAACACAGGGCTTGGCCCAATATTTCAACAGTCAGGATTTGCGCGAAAGCGCCTAACCGTATTTCGCCCCAGCTATACCGGTCGGGACGCCGGTGAAAGCCCATGGTTTCGGCTGGGAGCGTTCAGCAAAGCGAAAATCACCTTTTCGTTTTGCCGAGCGTTACCAGGCCGTTAAGTGGGAAACGAGAGGGTGTGTGCGCACATCCGAAAGCCCTTTGGGCTGTCCAAAATATTATGACGATGAAAATGCGCGGGCTTGCCGTGCGGGCGGAAGGATGGAACACCGAGCCGCCAAACTGAAAAGGAGTTGCAGCCATGCTCAGCTTGAACTTGAAGCCGGGGGAGTATATGACCATCGGCGAGGACGTGGTGATTCAGCTTGACCGTATGTCCGGTGACCGCTGCAAGCTGTTGGTCGATGCGCCAAAGGAGCTTACTATCCTGCGGGGCGAGGTGCTGGAGCGCGCCGGCGGGCAGCGCCCGGATTGTGTGTTCGACACACCCCGCTGGCACCGGCAGGAGATCCCTTGGAACCGCAGCAAGGCCCAGGCGCTCACCGCCATGCGGGCGTTGCTGGCCCAAATGGACGGCAAGGACGGCGATGTGCAAGCCCTGCGGCGGCAGCTGGAGCATATGTTCCCCAGCGAGGCAAAGCAAACCACTGAGGTTTCAAACGGCTGACGAGCCGATTGAAATAGTGTCACGTATCGGAAAAACCACCGCTGTGCGCAGGTTGGCGGTTTGGAAGATACTCCACCCAGCGTTGGGACACGGACGTCCCGACGCGCCGGACTACCCCAGCAATCATTTTATTTATAGGAGGACTATAAAATGAGGATCCAACACAATATCATGGCCATGAATTCTTATCGCAACTACACCAACAACGTGTCCGCGATGAAGAAGAACCTGGAGAAGCTGTCCAGCGGCTATAAGATCAACCGCGCCGGCGACGACGCCGCTGGTCTGGCCATTTCCGAGAAGATGCGCGCCCAGATTACCGGCCTGGAGACCGCCCAGAAGAACGCGAAGGACGGCATCAGCCTGGTGCAGACCGCCGAGGGCGCTCTGACTGAGGTTCACGACATGCTCAACCGTATGGTGGAGCTGGCTACCCAGTCCGCCAACGGCACCTACGACAACACCACCGACCGCGCCCAGCTCCAGAAGGAGATGGATCAGCTGCGCACCGAGATCAACCGCATCGCTGATTCCTCCAACTTCAACGGCATCAAGCTGCTGGACGGCTCCATGGACGGCGGCGACATCGCGATCAGCAACGCGACCGATCCCACTATCACCGTGGTGGCGGACGGCCAGCAGGTGACCAAGCAGCCCACTGCCGGTAAGTACACCATCGACTTCAACCAGGCTGTGATCACCAACAACACCACCGCCGATCAGACTGTCACCTTTACACTGGCCACGGGCAAGACCGCTACCGTGACTGTGTCCGGCAGCTCCGAGCTGGCCGGCGCGGCCCTGGCCGAGAAGATCAAGGATGGCCTGCTGGGCACTGCCTCTGACATCGCCATTGATGGCATCTCCTTCAACGTCAGCGTGGAAGGCACCAAGCTGGTGCTGGAGATGAAGGAGCCCCCCGCCACTGATTTTGCTCCCGCCAACGCGTTCTCCGCGTCCATCAGCGGCGTTACCGGCACTTCCGCTGGCACTGTGTCCGTTACCGGCGAGCAGTTCCAGGTCACTCCTGAGGTGGAGGCTGTCTCCAAGGCCAGCCGCGAGTACGGCCAGGCTACCTTTACCTTGACCACCGCCAATGTGCAGGACGGTCAGGCCATCAAGATCGGCGACACCACCTATGTCTTTGCCCTGGGTAAGGACAGCAAATGGAAGGATACCGCCAATGTGATCGACCTGACGGATAAGACCTCCACCGATACCGACCTGCTGAAAATTGCCGCAGGCCGTCTGGCCGCTGCCGCCAGCAGCAACCGCAACTTCTATGTGGGCGCCGACCTGACCAGTGGCAAGATCTCCCTCACCGAGAAAGAGGGCGGCGTGGACTACAGCAAGAACAATCTGGCCGGTACTGACGGCAAGGGCACCCAGAATGGTGGTTCTACTACCATTGATGCCACCGCCGCCGACTGGAAGGGCCTGGTTCAGCTCGGCACCGCCCGCAGCAATGGCGTGGGCAAGTCCCTGACCCTGCAGATTGGCGACACCGCCGACAGCTTCAACCAGCTGAAGGTCAATATCAAGGATATGCACACCAAGGCGATGGGCATCTCCGGCATCGACATCAGCACTCAGGATGGCGCGGCGGCGGCGGTTGACGCGATTAAAAACGCGATCAATTACGTGTCCGACGTCCGTGGTACGCTGGGCGCCACCCAGAACCGCCTGGATCACACCATCAACAACCTGTCCGTGATGCAGGAGAACATCCAGGATGCCGAGTCCACCATCCGCGACACCGACGTTGCCGAGGAGATGATGGCCTACACCAAGAACAACATCCTGATTCAGTCCGCTCAGGCTATGCTGGCCCAGGCCAACCAGGTGCCTCAGGGCGTCCTCCAGCTGCTCCAGTAAGAAGCTGCGGGAATCCCCAAGCACCATCAGCCCAACGCGCAAAAAACGGGGGCGGGCAAAAGCCCGCCCCCGTTTTGTTGTCATGAAGGGTGTGGGAAAGCTGCTTTGGGGCAGCGGTTTTCCCATGATCTTCAAAAACAGAAAGGGAGCATTTTTATGGGCGCACCATTTTTCTCCATTGGAATGATTTTTAAAGATGAGATCCGCTGTCTGGAGCGGTGCTTGAAATCCCTCCAGCCCCTGCGGGACGCCGTGCCCTGCGAGCTAGTGATGGCGGATACCGGCTCCAGCGATGGCAGCCGGGAAATCGCGACAAAATATGCGGATATTTTGTTTGATTTCCCGTGGGTTGACGACTTCTCCGCCGCGAGAAATGCCGTTATGGACCGCTGTTCCGGCCAGTGGTATTTCACCATTGACGCGGACGAATGGCTGACGGACGATATCGCAGAATTGATTGCCTTTTCAAAGGAAAAGACGCTTCCTCATGATTTTGGGGCTGTGAATATCCACAATTATAATACGGTTGAGCTGGATGAAAATCAACAGTTCAATGATTTTTCCGGAATTCGGCTGCTCCGCATGAGTACAGGAATTCGCTATACCGGGTGTATCCATGAAAAGTGGCTCTCCCCGGATGGCGAATCTGTGAAGGCCATGATGCTCCACAACACATGGTTAAATCATGATGGATATGCCTATGCCGATAAGGCCGCAGAGCAGGCCAAGCATGACCGCAATATGGCGTTATTGAGAAAAAAACTTGCGGAAAACCCGGAAGATATGCAGACCTACGTGGAGTGTATCGACATTTCAAAGTATGACGTTGAAAGTGTAGAATATGCACGAAAGTTGATGGAGGTGTTTGAGAAGAAACCGCCTTACTGGGATCGATTCGGGCCGGTGGTGTTTCGCGCCTCGGTATCGGCAGGAAAGCTGCAAAAAATGCCCGAGCTTATGAAGTGGGCTGCCCAGGCGGTAGAAATGTTTCCAAACTCCATGTTTACACGAATTGACGTGGCCTACTATGCTCTTGCGGACTGCTGGGATCGTAGTGACAGCGCCGGCTCGGCCTATTGGGGGTCCATGTACAAAGATGCCCTGTCTGAATACCGCGCCGGACAGTATGACCATAGCGAGTTGCTCCGCGGGGCTTTGGAGTATGTATCACCTTATTGGGAGCGCAAAGCGTTTGTTTTGCTGGGGCAAGCGTATTTAGACCTTGATGAGCCGGAAAAGACGCTTGAAACCTTGTGTGCCATTGACGGAAAGGGCATTGAGGAGCTCCGGCAGGTGGAGAGCATTACCCATATGATGATGCGGTTGCACCGAACAACACGACTGGACATCTCGCCGCTGTTGACTACGTTCTGGGAGCAGATTAACCAACCTGTTCCTTCGGATAGCACGGCAAAGGCGCGGAGAAATACCTTTTTGAATGCCGCTGGAGCGGCTTTCGCCAAAGCGTATCAGGATGAAGAAGCCATACTCAGTGATTTTGTGCGTCATACCTATTCTTTGTTTTCCTCATTGTCAAACCAGTGTGAATTGGGCACAGCTGCCTTGATTTTAGAAACGGAGGATCCCGTCCAGCTGGAAGAACTCCTGGTTGAAGCGAAGGATTTGGATCTGCTGCCAGGTTCGGCGTTGAGTCACGCGTTACAGCGTGGTGTGCGATTTCCGCTTCCTGACCACCCAATGCCTATTGAAAAAATGGACACGCTGGTTTCCGCTATTTCCAAGGAGAAAGGCGCACTGTCCGCTCTTGTAAGTCAGGCGGTGGAAAAGGATATTCCAGAAAATACGCAGGAGTTAATCTGGATTCGGGGCTTATGCATAGCGGCACTGCGTACTTATGATTGGAAATCAAACCTTTTGGATGCGAAAGAGGGACTTGTCATTGCCCGCATGTTTGCGCGGGTAGAACGGAAATATCTTCCTCTGTGTTACGCGCCGGGTGCACTGGAGGATCCCCGCCTATTCCTCCTGCCCCCTATGCACCGCTTCGGCTTTTACTGCGCCCAGGCGTTCGACGCGCTGGACGCCGGAGATGCGGCAGGGTACGTGCGTCTGCTGCGGGAGGGGCTGGAGGTCTGCGAGGGCGTGAAAGACATGGTGGAGTTTCTTCTGAACGGCACCCCGGAACTAAAAGACCCGTCCGATGAGCTGAAGACGATGGCAGAACAGATCAGGGCTGTGCTGGCAAACTTTGCCCCGGACGATCCGGCGGTGGCGATGCTGAAGCAGAGCGAGGCCTATCAGAAGGTGGCGTATCTGATTGAAGGGCTGGATGTGCCGGTTTCAGGCGGGCTTATGCAATAGAGCTATGAATGGACCGGCGGTACTGGGTTAAAGGAGTGGATTGCCCATGCTTGATTTTTATCGTGGTAAGCGGGTCTTTGTCACAGGGCATACGGGGTTCAAAGGGGCCTGGCTGTGTGCGATCTTAAACATGGCCGGGGCTGAGGTGACTGGATATGCCCTTGCGCCTGCCTCGCCCAGCCTGTGCGAGCTCATTGGACCGGGGGAGCGGACGAACTCTATTTATGGGGATATCCGGGCTCTGGACAGGCTGTGGGCGGTTTTTGAGCGGGCCCGGCCGGAAATTGTGTTCCACCTTGCCGCCCAGCCGATTGTCCGGGAGAGCTACCGTGACCCGGTGGGCACCTATCATACCAACGTGATGGGGACAGTGCATATTTTGGAGTGCGTCCGCCGGTCCACCTGGGTCAAAAGTTTTGTGAACATCACCACGGACAAGGTGTATGAAAACCGCCAGTGGCCCTGGGGATACCGTGAAACAGACCGTTTGAACGGGTTTGACCCCTATTCCAACTCCAAATCCTGTTCGGAACTGGTAACGGACAGCTATCGGGACAGTTTTCTGAAGGCCCAAGGGGTGGCGGTCAGCACGGCCCGGGCGGGGAATGTGATCGGCGGCGGGGATTTTGCCGCAGACCGGATCATTCCAGACTGCGTCCGCGCCGTTCAGAACGGGGAGCCAATCCAGCTGCGCAACCCCAATTCGGTCCGGCCGTATCAGCACGTGCTGGACCCGCTGTCCGCATACCTGCTGATCGCCCAGAAGCAATATGAGGATGTGGGCTTGGCGGGCAGCTATAATGTGGGGCCGGATGGCTGCGACTGCCTGACCACAGGGCAGCTGGCAGACCTGTTTTGCCAAGCGTGGGGCGAGCCCGCCCGGTGGGAATGCATTGCGCACAACGGCCCCCATGAAGATGCGATCCTGAGGCTGGACTGCGCGAAGATCCGCGCGGCGCTGGGCTGGCAGCCCAAGTGGCATGCGGAGCGGGCAGTTGCGGAGACGGTAGCCTGGGCCAAGGCGTGGTTAGGCAAGCAAGATTTAACACAGTGTATGGCGGCGCAAATCAGGGCATTCTTTGACGCAGAAAATGTGTAAAAAAGCTGTAAAGAGTTGCCTCATGGCTGGAGTTTAGGAGAGAGTTCGAATGGATACATATTGTCCTTGCTGTGGAGCGAAAACAGGGCGTCTTTTATGTCGGGTTAATTCTATTCCGGTGATGGTGAACCAATTATGCAGAACTGAAAGGGAGGCGAGAGCAGTCCTACGGGGCGACATCTCCCTGATGCGCTGCGAGGAATGCGGGACGGTTTGGAACTGCAGCTATCACCCGGAAGAATTGTCTTACGACGCAAAATATGATAATTCCCAAGACCTGGGGTGGGAATACCGGGCGCATTTCAGGCGAATGATTGACTTTTTAAGCTCCAATGTGGAGCTTAAAGGTAGCAAGGTTCTGGAAATTGGCTGTGGGAAAGGGCTTTTTTTGACTTCCCTGGCAAAAGAAACCGGATGCCTGGCCTGCGGTGTTGACCCCAGCTATTTGGGCGCAGAAAAAAGTGCGGACGGATTGTGCGCTTTTTTCAAGAGAGCATATGACCAAGAGCTGGCCCAATCTCTGGGGGAGGGCGCCTTTGACTGTATCATCATGCGGCAGGTATTCGATCAATTGCCGAACCCAAGGGAAATGATGCAAACAATTGCCTTTAACCTGCGCGAAGGCGGGTGCCTGTATGTGGAGGGGCTGGAATTCCAGAACCTGCTGAATCAGCGATCCATTCTGGATTTAAGTTATGAACGGTATACGTACTTTACCGTTGAATCACTGGGGCAATTCATGTTCGATGCCTGTATCGAACAAATAGAGTTTACCAGCAGCTTCCAGGGGCAGTATATGGCGGTGCTTGGCCGGAAAAATGCGAAGGGCGCTGTTCATGCCGGGCGTGGATACCGCGCCCAGGAGGCATCCCGTCCATGGATTACAGAGCAGGACCTGAGGCAGGCCGGGGAAAAACTGGCAGTGCTGGGTAGAGAGGGGAACGTTGCGCTTTGGGGGGCCGCAAACCGGGGCGTTATGTTCTGCAACCTGCTTGACAAGGAGGGCGCTTTGATTGACTGCGTCGTGGATATCCTGCCCGTTAAACAGGGAGGATTCCTGCCAGGAAGCGGGCATCCGATTATAGCGCCCAAGGAACTGGAAGCGCATGGGATCAGGTGGGTGATTGCGGCCAACAGAAATTATGAGCAAGAGATCAAAAAGCAGCTGCAAGATATGGGAAGCAGGGCGAGCGTTTTGACTGCAGAAGAAATTTTGGGACTGGATTGACAAGTTGGGAGGGCGGCTTTTATGGAAGAAAACGAGCAGGTGCAAGTGGTGCATACAGATCATTTGACGCCTCCAACGGCGTCAAATGATCTGTATGCCTCCCGCAAAAGCGTATACGACCGTCTGTTGAGCGGTATGCCTGAGGTGACCATCTGCGTCCTGGCGTACAACCGGCTGGAAAAAACGCGGCGCTGTGTGGAGTCCATTTTGAAGTATACCCGGGGCGTTACCTATGAGCTGCTTTTGGTGGATAACGGCTCGGAGGATGGTACGCTGGAGTATTTTCAGTCGATCCAATGCCAAAACAAGAAAATTCTCCATATCACGAAAAATTTGGGGGCCTTATATGCCACAAATCTTGCCATGCGGTCATTCTCAGGGCGGTACTTTGCGTTAGTCATCAACGATGCCATTGTCACAAAAAACTGGCTGTCCAACCTGCTGCGGTGTTTTGAATCCGACCCGAAGGTCGGCATGGTAACGCCGGGCGCATCCAACGTCAGCAATTTGCAGGAGATTCCGCTCTCCTTTTCCTCTTATGAGGAAATGCAAGAGCAGGCAGCGGCTTATAACCAAAGCGATCCGAGAAAGTGGGAACAGCGCATTCGGCTGGTGGCGATCATCTACCTGCTGAAGCGAGAGGTGGTGGATCTGATTGGCCTGGATGACCCTGGATTTTTCCACGATTTTGAGGAGGATGACCTCAGTGTGCGGGTTCGCCGGGCGGGCTACAAGCTGATGGTGTGCATGGATACGTTTATCCACCATGACCACGATTTTAGGCACGGGGAGGAAAAGGATCAAGCTGAATTTCAAGCATCTATTGAGGCGGGCCGCAAAAATTTTATGGACAAATACCATGGGTTGGACAGCTGGTCGGATATGTCCAACTATGAGATGTATTTG
Source organism: uncultured Bacillota bacterium (assembly GCA_947383275.1). Lineage (GTDB taxonomy): Bacteria > Bacillota > Clostridia > Oscillospirales > Oscillospiraceae > Lawsonibacter. The sequence continues at coordinate 11,313 of CANDCW010000042.1, read as the reverse complement.
GACATAGGGCCTATTTCGGGAAAACGGAAGGATAAGCCGGAAATCCTGGGCGTGGATGCGATGTGCGGTATGCCCATTCTGCAAATAAAAAACGAGCTGCGCCGCAATGGTATATTGGAGGCCGGCACGTGGGCGTTTACAACACAGGCGAAGCATTTTTGCGATTTGCAGACAGTCTGCGACCATGTGGCCTGCGACCGGATAGACCGGCTGGCGGATTTTCTTGAAAACAAAGTGTTTGACTACATTGTGCTGGGAAACGCCATCAACACGTATGCGGAGCTGCCCCGCCTGCTGCGGCTCCTGCTGGGAGCCCTGCGCCCTTCTGGAACGCTGTTTTTGAAGTTGCGCAACAGCTTGGATATTGCCACATACCTCACCATCATGGGGAGGAGTTTTCAACTGAATGAATTTGTCACCATGATCAGCGTAGAACAGTTTAACCAAATCCTTGAACTGTTGAAGGTCCAGGCGTGTAATATCACTCGTATTCCGCATCAGATGGATGAACAGTCCCAAAAAACACTTCGAGCAGCGCTGGAGAACGGTCGTTTGACAGCTGATGTCCAGACTGCCATGGACGGCCTGCTAACCAGCGAGTATGGCTACCGCATTACCAAGTAAGGGGGATTGTCAAAATGTCGAAATTTCTCACGCCGGAGGACTGCAACCGGAAGCGAGAACGCCTCCATGAAGTCCTTCCATTGGTGAATGGGCCTCTCTGCATTCGTTTTATGGTGACAAATATCTGCAATTTCAGGTGCTACTATTGCCGTCAGGCTGAGGACGCGGAGCACCGGAAAAAAATCGGGCTGGATCGCGGGGTCATGAGCTTCGACGATTTTAAGCGGTGCATCGACCATTTGGAGGGGTTTGACCGGTTCAAGGTGTTCAACTTTACCGGTGGCGGCGAACCGCTGACCCATAAAGATATTGCCCGCATGGTGGAATACGTAAAGAAAAAGGATTTTACGAAATCCATTGAGATTACCACCAACGCGGCCCTGCTGACGCATGAGATGAGCGACGCGCTGCTTTCCGCGGGCGTGGACCGGATCAAGGTATCCCTCCAAGGGCGCTCCAGCCAGGAGTACAAAGACACCTGCGGCGTGGCTGTGGATTACGACCGATTCAAAGAGCAGCTGCGTTATTTTCGCAGCAGCAAGGGGCCGGAAGTGGTTCTGTTTGCGAAAATTATTGACGAGATGGTGCCGACGCCGGAGGCGCGGCAGGACTTCATTGAGGAATACCGGGATATCGTGGACGAGTACGAAATTGAATGTCTCTATCCTACACCCGCAGCGGAGGCAGAGAAGAAGCTGGATTATGGCAACACGCTGTATGGGAATGTAGTGAACCGCTACAATGTCTGCCCCCAGCCCTTCTACTCCGCGACGGTGTTCCCCAACGGGTATGCCTATCCATGCTGTTTATTGCCGAACCCCGCCCCGCTGTGCAATTTGGTGACAGACCGGCTGGCGGACCACTGGCATGGCGCAAAGCATAGGGAGCTGCTGCTGGGCCTGCTGAGGGGTGAGCGGGGACAGATCCCGGTGTGCGCGGACTGTACACTGTTCAGCTATGTCAGCGCGCCGAACGACAACCTTGACCCGTATGCGGCGGAGCTGCTGGAAAAATATGAAAATCTGTGACCAATGAGGGGTATCTATGGGGCTTTTAAACGATGTTTTGGCGCATTCAGATTTGGAACCTGCGCAGTTGCTGGCATACATTAACGAATATGAGGCAGTCCAGCCCTATGACTGCATGATCGGCACGGCCCGGGCGGTGGCGTCATTTTTTGCGGAGGACTACGAGGCCGCGGAAAAGTGGATTTTGAGTGCGCTGGGAAAAAACCCGACCAACCACATGAACCACTTTTACTACGCTCTGATTGCCAAGGCCCAGGGGCAGTATTTGACTGCAGCGGTGGAGTGTTGGATTGCCGGAGTTTTTGCGATACAATTTGGCGAGCCTGAAGGCTGGCCGGAATTGAATGCCCAGCTCGAAGAAATGTTAAGAGAGATTTTACAAAAACTATCCTCAGAAGAAACGCAGCGATTTGCAGTACGTCAGAACATTCTGAATTCTCCAGGCAGCTTTTTCCCGGCATACCGCTTGAGTAATCAAGAACGGTGGTTTGTATATATAGGAGAATTTCTATATTACGATTCCTCAAAAAAATATAATGATTTTGTCTGTTTTTGGGGACAGTCACATATTGATGTGTTTTCTCATACATTGAGACACCTTTTATGCCAGTCTGGGGAATACAACGCATACGCCATTACGCCTACAGAAACATGGAAAGCAGCGCGAACAGCACGTTTTACATTAAAAAATAAGGACCGTGTGCTGGCTGTGGCGGCAACCGAGCCAGAGCAATCCATTACCATATGGCCATCTACAGGCGCACCAGTCAAATTCAGTATTGCAGCACCTCATATTTATCACTACGTCAATGTGGATGAGCCTGTATCCTTGTCCTCCGAACAGGATTTTATTGTGTCTAAGCCGGTTGAGACGAAGGGCGCGCCGGGGAAGAGACGGTTGGTTTTGACGATTTTCATGGACGCGCTCTCCCAGCGTTATTTGACGGACACGGATTACGCGTGTATGCCCCACACCCGGGAATTCTTTGGAAAGGGGACCATTTTCAAAAACTGCTACGCCACGGGCGAGTGGACGCATCCGTCGGTGGCCTCGTTGAATACCGGCCTGTATACGACCCATCACCACGTCATTTACCGCAGTTCGGCGTATCAATATCCACCGCAGCGCAAAACGGTAGGCGAGATTTTCAGCGAAGGCGGGTATTTTACATTCCTTGCCTCCGGTTCTGTGGGCACATCCCCGTACATGGGCGGCTTGCGGGGATTTGACCGGGCGATTCATAAATCCGCGATTGGATTTCCTGACAGCCACTTGATTGCAGACGTGCTGGATCATCTGGATGCGTTCCCGGATGCCAGCAAGTTTGTCGCCCTGGGGCTGTGCGATGTACACCGTTCTATGGAGGACACGACGGAGCAGGCGCTCAGCGTGGCGATGCCCCAGCAAACGCGGCTGGGGTTCCGGGAGGCTATGGCGAAAACAAACCACGATGAAAAAAGCGTCTGGATGCGCTACGCCGAGTCGCATATCCCGAAATACCAGGCGGCGCTGAGGAATTTCGACCGGCAGATCAAACCACTTTACGACTACATCACGGAGCACTACGCAGAGGACGAATATTTGGTCTGCCTCTATTCAGACCACGGGACCCCGGCGCTGAACCATGAGGAATACCTGCTCAAGAAGATGCAGACCAACTCGGTGCTGATGCTCCGGGGCGGCGGTGTGCCCGCCCAGGTGTCAGAGGAGTACGTCAACCACTTTGACTACTTGCCCATCCTGGCAAAGCTGGCGGACATCCCCTTCGATTTTGCGGGGCACGACTGCGTCCTGCCCCGCGCGTTTGGCGGTCCCGGCCGGAACTTCGCTTATACGGAGTCTATCTACCATGGACAGACTTATAAGGCGGCTGTCCGGACGGAGGAATTTGAATGCCGTTTTGAGACGAAGGGCTTTACCGGCAACGATGGCCTGCTCGACCTCTCTAAAGGGTTTACGATGAAAATCCTCTCCATGGAAAACGGAAAGGAAATCCAAGACCGTGAGCTATCCGAGGACTTCGAGGCCATCGTATTCGACCATATCAAAGAGAACATCAAATACTGAGCGGCGATTCGCCGCACGGGGAAGGGAATGGGGGCGCGATGAAAGTTGTGATCCTGGCGGGCGGCCTGGGCACCCGCATCAGTGAGGAAAGCCACCTGAGGCCGAAGCCCATGATTGAGATTGGGGAGCGGCCCATCCTGTGGCACATCATGAAGATCTACTCCCACTACGGGTTCCACGAATTTGTCATCTGCCTGGGTTATAAGGGGAATCTGATCAAGGAGTTCTTCGCGGACTACTATTTCCATATGTCCGACGTCACCTTCGACCTGACCCGGGGGAACGAGATGACCATCCACAATAATGTGGCGGAACCGTGGAAGGTGACGCTGGTGGATACGGGGCTCCAGTCCATGACGGGGGCGCGGCTCTCCCGGGTGCGGCGTTATCTGGACGGCGGGCCGTTCATGATGACCTACGGGGACGGCGTGGGGGATATCTGCATCCCCAAGCTGCTGGAGTTCCACAGGCAGACGGGCCGGAAAGCCACGCTGACGGGGATTCAGCTGGGGGCGCGGTTTGGCGTAGTGGACGTGGCCCCGGACTCGGACATCGTGCGGGGATTCCGGGAAAAGCCCCAGGAGGAGGGCGCCTGGATCAACGGCGGCTTCATGGTGCTGGAGCCCTCGGTGCTGGATTATGTCCACGATGACTCCGGCCCCTTTGAGAAGGAGGCGCTGGAGCTGCTCAGCCGGGAGGGGGAGCTGGCTATCTACCGGCACACCGGCTTCTGGCAGTGCATGGACACCCAGCGTGACAAGGAGCTGTTGGAAGGATATTGGAACAGCGGACACGCCCAGTGGAAAGTTTGGGAGGAGTAAGTATGAGGTTTGAAAGAACTGCATTGCAGGATGTCTTCCTGATTGAACCCGCCCCCAACTTCGACGGCCGGGGTTATTTCAGCCGCGCTTTCTGCCAGCTGGAATGCGCCCAGGCGGGGATTACCTGCCATTTTGTCCAGGACAACCTGTCGTACAACGAGCGCGCCGGTACCTTCCGGGGGATGCACTTCCAAAAGGAGCCCTACGGGGAGGACAAGCTTTTGCGCTGCATCGCAGGGGGGATCGACGACGTGATTGTGGATCTGCGGCCCGGTTCCCCCACCTACCATCGGTGGGAAAAATACCGCCTGACGGCGGAGAACGGGCGGGCGCTGTTTATCCCGAAGGGGTTCGCCCACGGGTATGTCACGTTGTGCGATCACACGTCGGTCTATTATAAGGTCTCCCAGTTCTATCATCCGGAGGCGGCCAGGGGGATCCGCTGGGACGATCCCGCCATTGGGATCATGTGGGACCTGTCCCCGGAAGAAATGATTATGAGTGAGCAGGATAAGACCTGGCCGCTCCTGTAAGCCCACAAGGAGGAAAACACCATGCTGGAAATCCTTTCAAAGCCGATTTTGGTCTCGGGAAGCTCGGTGGGACCGTTGGAGGTCCACTATGCTGCGGACGCGGCGCAGACGGGCTGGAATGAGAAATGCTTTGACTACATCAAGCGGTTTGAACAGACGGTGTGCGATACGCTGGGCGTGAAATACGCGGTGGCCACGCCGTCGTGCACGGCCGCGCTCCACCTGTCCCTGCTGACCATCGGAGTCAAGGCCGGGGATGAGGTGATCCTGCCGGACAGCACCTGGGTGGCCACGGCCAACGCCGTGTCCTATACCGGCGCGACGCCTGTTTTTGTGGACGTGTGCCAGGACGACTGGACAATGGACCCGGACGCTGTGGAGCGGGCAATTACCCCCAAGACCAAGGCGATTATCCCCGTGCATCTCTACGGACACCCGTGTAAAATGGATCGTCTCAACGCCATCGCAAAGGCCCACGGGCTGTATGTGATTGAGGACGCGGCCCAGAGTATGGGGAGCCTGTACCACGGCAGACACACCGGTTCCCTGGGCGATATGGCCTGCTTCAGCTTCCATGGCTCCAAAATTGTGGTCATGGGCGAGGGAGGCGTGTTCACCACCAGCGATGAGAGCCTTTACAACCGGGCAAAGTTTCTGGCGGACGTGGCCAAGCACCCCACAAAGCGGTTTTTCAACGATGAAGTGGGTTATAAATTCCGACTTTCCAACCTTCAGGCGGCTTTTGGCACGGCGCAGATGGAGCGGCTGGAGGAGATTGTGGCGAAAAAGCGCCGGGTATTCCAGTGGTACCGGGAGGAGATGGACGGGGTCGAGGGGCTGGAGTGGAACCCGGAGCTTCCCGATATTCGGAATAACTACTGGATGGTAACGCCCGTCCTGGATGAGAGCTGGGGGCATGACGCAGATTGGCTGCTGGCTGAATTGGATAAGCGGGCTGTCTCCGGGCGTCCCTTTTTTTACCGGATTACAGATTTCCCCATGTATCGGCAGTTCCGCCGGGAGCAGACGCCGGTGGCGCGGCGGCTCCACGAGCGGGGGCTGAACCTGCCCTGCGGGGCGGAGCTGACGCGGGAGGAGGTCAAATACGTCTGCGCCCACCTCCGCGATATTTTGATGGGCGGCGAGGGATCGAAGCCCATCACCGGATGGCTGGACCGCCGGGAGCGTTTTTTGAAGGAACAGGCTGGATTTCCCGGCGTGGAGTTTATCAACCCGGATTTTCACGCCATGGACTGCGAGATCTCCCTTGAAAAGCCGGAGGAGCTTACGGAGGGGCTGCTGGGGCGTCTGCACAGGGAACTGGGCTTTAAGCGGCTGTTTATCCGGGAAAGCGGTGGGGGAAGCGCCGCCATAGGGAGGCTGGAAAGCCTGGGGTTTGTGGAGCGGCAGCGGATTCCCATGGTACGGGTAGGGGGCTGCCCGGAGTCCATGGAGCTGTTCCGCCAGCCCTATGCGGATGTCCAGGGGTATGACGTAATTTTAATGAAGGCGTTTTAGGAGGAAACCATGAGGGACACGGGGACGGTATATTTTTTCACGGGCCTGTCGGGTGCGGGCAAGACCACCATCGGCGGGCTGTTCCATCAGCGGCTGAAGGCCACAAAACCCAATGTGGTAATGCTGGACGGGGACGAGATCCGCGTGGCCTTTGGCGAGGATGTGGGCTACACCCAGGACGAGCGGCTGCGCTGGGCGGGGCGGATCTTCCGGGTGTGCAAGCTGCTGTCCGGCCAGGGGATCGACGTGGTGGTGTGCTCCATCGCCATGTACGACAGCGTGCGGCGGTGGAACCGGGAGAACATCCTCAATTACAAGGAGATTTACATTAAGGTTAGCAAGGATACCTTGCTCCAGCGCAATCAGAAGGGGCTCTACACCGCGGGGAAGAACGTGGTGGGCATCGACCTGCCGTTTGAGGAGCCCCAGAGCCCAGACCTCGTGGTGCCCAACGACGGCGGCCGTACCCCTTTGGAGCTGGTTGAGGAGCTGGAGCGGGTGCTGTATCCCAACATCGTGGAGGATGCGGTGGACAACACCGCCTACTGGAACCAGTATTACAAAAACCGGGTGTGTTCGGAAGAGCCCTCCCCCTTTGCCCAGTACGTGGCCACCCTGGTGGAACCGGGGCGGCGGATGGTGGAGCTGGGCTGTGGCAACGGGCGGGACGCGGTGTTTTTCGCCGCCCAGGGGCTGGATATCACGGCGCTGGATATGTCCCAGGAGGCGGTCTCCCAGCTGCAGGGCCGGGGGATCGCCAACGCGGAGTTTTTGTGCGGCGATTTCGTCAATTCAGATGTCCACCAGCCGAAGAGCTACGACTACGCCTACAGCCGCTTCACCATCCACTCCATCAACCGCAACCAGGAGCAGGTGCTGCTGAACAACCTGTACCGGGGCCTGCGGCCGGGGGGAAAGCTGTTCATTGAGGTGCGCGGGGTAAACGACCCGCTGTTTGGTAAGGGCAGGCAGGTAGAGCGCAACGCCTATTTCTATGACAATCACTACCGGCGCTTCATCGTGCTGGATGAGCTGGTGGCATCGTTGGAGCAGCGGGGGTTCCGGGTAGAATATGCCCAGGAGCGCACCGGCTTTGCTCCCTACGGCAACGACGATCCCCCGGTGATCCGCGTGGTGGCGGCCAAGCCAAAGGGCGACGCATGAGTGCCCTGTGCGATCTCCACACCCACACTACCGCCTCCGACGGACAGTACACGCCGTCGGAGCTGGTAACGCTGGCAAAAGAAAAGGGTCTGGACCTGCTGGCCGTCACCGACCACGACACCATCGCCGGGGTGGCCGAAGCCATGGAGGCTGGGGACGCCCTGGGGTTGACAGTGATCCGGGGGGTGGAACTGAGCGCCAGGGAGTACCCAAACTTCCACATCCTAGGCTACGGCTTCCGGGACGGGGACACAGAGCTGGCCCGTCTGTGCGAAAAGTTCCGGGCAGGGCGGGACGAGCGGAAGCACAAGATCGTGGACTTTCTCCGGGAAAAGGGTGTGGAGATCAGCCTTTCTGAGGTGGAGGAGTTGGCTGGTGGCGAGGTCATCGCCCGGCCCCATTTTGCCCAGGCGCTGGTGCGGCGGGGCTATGTCTCCACCAACCGGGAGGCCTTCGACCGCTGGCTGGACACAGAGGAATTCCGGCAGAAGGTGAAACGGTTCAAAGCGGACGCGAAAACCTGTGTGGAGGCCATCAAATCCGCCGGGGGAAATGTCTCCCTGGCCCACCCTTATCAGATAGGGTTGCTGGACGGGGAATTGGAGACGCTGGTGTTCCGCCTCAAGGGCTGGGGTCTGGACGCCATCGAGTGCTATTATCCCAGGTACAGCCCCGAACAGCAGGAATTCTACCTCGATCTGGCGGAAAAGTACGGGCTCCGTCAAACCGGCGGCAGCGACTTCCATGGTGAGAAGATAAAGCCTGGTTTGAAATTATCAGCATATTGCTTAGGCTTGGATTGGCTATCAAACATCCCATAAAGATATGTGGTTATAACGTTTACTTATCAAATCTCGAAATGTTGGATGGGAAAATAATAACAAATGCCCATCTTTAGCGACTTTGAGTGTGTTTCGGGAGGGTATATGATTTACATCGCTATATGTATCGCGCTATTACTTGTTGCGGTAGTTTTAACATGGGCCAACGAGAAGTACAAGACTGTTTCAAGAGTGCTTGCGTTTATCAGCGCATTTTCTATGCTTACTGCCATGGTCAACTTTTCCCTTGGATTTGATCCTGTTCTAAAAATAAGAGAGTGGATCATTTCCAATGTTTCATCGCTCATTCAGAAAACGTCGGATGACGCAATCCCATCTGCATCACCACTACCTCCACCGTTTGAAGTCCGAATCCCACAGTCAGGTGATAAGAGCGAGGTTGCAAGCACTCCGCCTGCCCTCAACGCAACGCCGAAGCCATATAGCGTAAAAACGGTATTGCTCAATGTCGAAGATAGGATGTATCGGGATGAAAACAATAAAATCTATTTTTTATGGGTGCCTATTGCTGGACAGGAAAAATATCGTGTAAAAATTCAGATTGATGATCCTTTTGCGGGGGTAGAAACAGATATTGAAGTTTCGGAGACAGGAAATCGTGCGGAAGTAGACGTATCCGCCTATGATTATGAAACAGTGATGTTTGTCTCTGTGGGTGTGTGGGATGATGTTGCGTCCGAGTGGTTATATACGGACCCGTTGAGTTTCACTTTGTACTGAATTTTGAGGTATGAGGCAATGAAAAAGACATGGATGGTCACAATTTATCTGTTGCTGCTAATTGTGCTTTGTGGATGCAGTAAAAATGAAACCCGGATGTTTAATCCAAACGAGTATGAGTTTCACGATGGCGTAGCGTGGGTACAGCTAACAGAACGGCATATCTTCCATACAGAATATTTGGGTGTTGTATGTATAGATGAGACAGGTCGTGAAATTTTCAGTATGCCGGAAGTAAATAAGGGTCAAGTGTCAAATTTCTATTCTGGTGTTGCAATAGTTCAAGGTCGATACCTTATGAATAAAAACGGGGAATTTATCCATGATTTGAAAAAAGAACTGAACGTGGCGCACATTATTATGTTCAAAGACAACTATTTTGATGGTTATATATTCGTTGAACAGGAAACAAACGGAGTAAAAATGACTGGGGTTGTGGACAGCGAACTGAATTGGCTGATTCAGCCCACTTCTCGCCTTAATGATATTCAACCGCAGGGAAATTATTTGTATCACAATTCATTGGAAGGATACTATGATGCAAAAGCCAATGAATTCATTGATGAGCAAGTGTTTCGGTATAGGCACTTACAGAGATGCTACCCAGAAAGTGGACTTATTTTTCTTTCGAGAAACGATTACGGAATGTTATGCTATTCGTCCGATACAGAACATGGTGAAGTGTGGTTGGATGAATCCTCCAAAACCGGTTTTTACAACACCAGTTTAGAGATGGTGATTGACCTTTCCGATTACCCATCCATTCAGCCATTATCAGATTTTCGACAAGGAAAATGTCTGATGAGTTTTACCACAGCACGTGATAAATCATATGTCGGGCTTTTGAACATGAATGGAGAGTTTCTTTTTGTTGAAACAGGATATACAAAAAATGATTCTGAACGGATACAGTTCAAAAGTGGATATTTTGACTGGAACGGAAACTTTTTTGAAGAAGGAGAATCCGAGTAGTTTTATTATCTGAAACAGAGCGTCAACTAACTATAGAATATCTTTAGATGTGAGTGTGATAATTATGAAGTCCTGCGCATTTTAATGGTTTCTTTGGGCATTATTTGAGTTCTGCCTTGATAAGAAGGTGCAATATGAAGCATCCCTTTTGAATCCTTATCTCCTGTTGTGCAGGAGCGCAAACGAATATCACTGTCCCGAAAAAGCCCGCACAGCCGGTTGGCTGTGCGGGCTTTTTTATTTTTCGATCCTTTCCTCCAATATCCCCTATCAGATTATAGGGGGCATTGGAGGAAAGGGTCGAATCATTATTCGAGTTCTTTTGATTTTACTCAAAAAAACTCAAATAAGCACGAAATATTCACAAAAAATTCACATCATGTTGGCATGTGGCGAAATGTCCGCGCGCCGCCTCCCCAGAAATCTGAACGATAACCCGCCATATTCAGATTTTGGAGGTGTAGCAATGCTTGGAGTCAGCGAAAAGAAAATTTTTCTCAATTTTTTTCGGAATCACCAAGTGAGCCTTGGTGTATCTCTGTTAGGCTTATTTACAGAGCGCACGGTAGAAGGGGGGTGAACACATGGGTGTATACGAACGCCGCCTGATGTTGCTTGAAATGCTATCCGTAGCAAAACTGGTTACATATGGTCGGCTGGCCGAGGAACTCGGAGTTTCTATCGAAACTATCCGAACGGATATCACAGCACTCATGTGTTTATATCCCATTGAAACTGTCCGTGGTTGTAATGGCGGAGTAAAGTTAGCCAATAGATCTCTTTCCCATAACAACCCCCTAACCAAAGATCAGACTGCGTTCCTTATCAGGATAAGAACAAGGTTTGATAATGAGGAACTGGAAATGCTGGACAGCATCATCCTTCAGTTAGCAGCTCTATAAACAACCGACAGCACCTTGAAAAACAACGGGACAAGCTCCCGTTCATAGTCAATATGTAAGTGTGCATCCCACACAGGCCACCCAATCGCCAAGACTGCCTGCGGGCCAGGGCCGGAGGAAA
>CANDCW010000041.1 GCA_947383275.1 uncultured Bacillota bacterium | reverse complement strand
ACTTCTTCGGCAACCGGCAGCACGGCCTGCCCCAGATGAAGCTGGCCGACCTGGCCGGGGATATGCGCCTGCTCAACGAAGCCCAGGAGGCCGCGCGGTCCCTACTGTCCCGGGACCCCCGCCTGGCCGAACCGGAGAACCGCCCTGTCTGGGAGCGGGTGCGGCAGCTGTTTGCCGATACCCCCGATATTTTTAACTGATGACGGGCGTCCCTTTTTTTGAGGCGCCGTGTGAAAGGAGAAAAAATTATGACACATCTGGAAAAGGTCCGGGAGCTCCGGGCGCGCACCGACATTCACTTTAACTGCTGCCAGTCCGTTCTGGTCACGTTCGCCCGGGAGATGGGGCTTACCGAGCAGCAGGCGTTTGACCTGGGGGCCAATTTCGGCTCCGGGATGCGCTGTGGCTCCGCCTGCGGCGCGCTGACCGGGGGGCTGATGGTGCTGGGCATGACCAATTGCCCGCCGGAACGGGCGGACGCTTTCCGGAACGAGTTCCGGGCCGGCCACGGGGACATTAACTGCGCCGCCCTCCTCAAAGCCTCCCATGACGCCGGCATCCCCCGCAAGGAGCACTGCGATGGCCTGGTCTTCGAGGTGGTAGAGGCGCTGGAGTAGACAAAGCCGCACAGGGACGCCCCGGCGGGGCGTCCCTGTGCGGTGATCTGGAAGGATGGATGAAAAAGGAATGATGGAGTCAAAGCTCAAAAATTTCGAAGTCCGCCGGCAAGAGCGGCAACCGGCGCTTCGTTAAATTTTTAACCTCTGCTCTGCCCATGACTTTACCACTCCTGCCGGAGAAATGCCATCCCCAAATCCATTATATTTAGTATTCGTATTATGTTATAGTTCCGGGCGATTGCCAATCAAATGGAATCACAACCCTGGCGCTGTGAGACAGCACAAACACTGCGCAAAAAGAGGTGCTTTTTTTGGACGAATTGCGGTGTCTGCCCGTTCCCCTGCTGGAGTGGTACCGGGAAAATGCCCGAGTGCTTCCCTGGCGGAGCGACCCCACGCCTTACCACGTGTGGGTGTCTGAAATTATGCTCCAGCAGACCCGCGTGGCAGCGGTTTTGGATTATTACCGCCGCTTTATGGAGGCTGTTCCCACGGTAGCCTGCCTGGCCGCGCTGCCGCAGGATGAGCTGATGAAGCTGTGGCAGGGGCTGGGCTACTATAGTCGGGCGAGAAATTTGCAAAAGGCGGCAGAACAGATCAAAACCTGTCACGGAGGGATATTTCCAAATACTTATGAGGAAATTCGCGCGCTGGCTGGAGTGGGGGACTACACCGCCGGGGCCATTGCCTCCATCGCCTTTGGCCTCCCCGTTCCGGCAGTGGACGGGAACGTCCTCCGGGTAGTCGCCCGAATTACCGGAGACGGGGGGGATATCGGCACGCCCACCATGAAGAAAAAGATTACGCAGGCTCTGGCCGAGGCCATCCCCCTGGACGCGCCCGGGGATTTTAATCAGGCCATGATGGAGTTGGGCGCCACGGTCTGCCTGCCCAACGGCGCGCCCCAATGTGAAAAATGCCCCGCAGCCAGCCTCTGTCGGGCCCTTCGGGAGGGGCGCATAGGGGAATTGCCCGTCAAGGCGGCAAAAAAGGCGCGGCGGGTGGAAGCGCGCACCGTTTATTTGTTTTTCCACAAGGCGGGCGTGGCGCTACGCCGCCGTCCCAGGCGCGGATTGCTGGCCGGGCTGTGGGAGTATCCCAATGAGCTGTCTGAAGAAACCGGCTGGCCGGAACGGTGGGGCTGTTCCGCCCCCGAACTGAGGCGGGCGGGAACGGGCAGACACATTTTTACCCACCTTGAATGGCACATGACCGCTCTGTCCGCCGAGCTGGACAGTCCGGCTCTCCCTGAGGGCTGGGTTTGGGCGGACCGGCAGGCCCTGCGGGATATCTACGCACTTCCCAACGCGTTCCGTCCCTTTGAACAGATTGTGCTGGACCGCCTGGGCCGCTTTTAACGGGATATTTGTTTGGGCTGCGCGGAAAGGGGGGATCTTCATGATTTGCCGTTTATGCCCCAGAAACTGCGGGGCTGTGCGCACTGAGGCGGAGGGAGCGGGGTACTGCCGCATGCCGTCGGTTCCGGTTTTGGCCCGGGCGGCCCTCCACCACTGGGAGGAACCGCCCATATCTGGAAGCCAGGGCTCCGGAACCATCTTTTTTTCCGGCTGCTCCCTAGGATGCGTGTTTTGTCAAAACGAGAAGATCAGCCACCAGGATTTCGGAAAGGCCGTTACGCTGGAGCGGCTGAGGGGCATCTGCGAAGCGCTGATTGCCCAAGGGGCCCACAACCTCAATTTCGTCAACCCGACCCACTACGCCCATGTGGTTGGCGCGCTGCTGGAGGATTACCGCCCGGCTGTGCCGGTGGTGTGGAACTCCGGGGGCTTTGACAAGGTGGAGACGCTGCGGGGGCTGGAGGGCAAGGTAGATATTTACCTTCCTGACCTGAAGTACTTGGATGGGGAGCTCGCCCGACGGTATTCCGGGGCGTCTGACTACCCGGAAACCGCCCGGAACGCCATCCGGGAGATGGTCCGCCAGACCGGTCCCTGCCGGTTTGACGAAAACGGCCTGCTGGCGCAGGGGACAGTCATCCGCCATTTGATCCTGCCCGGCCAGGTGGGGCAGGCCAAGGCGGTGATGGACTGGACGGCCCGGGAGTTTGGGCCGGGGGCGGTGCTGTTCTCCCTCATGAGCCAGTATACCCCCTGGGGGGACCTGACCGCCGTCCCGGAGATCAACCGCCGCTTGCGCCCCGGGGAGATGCGCGCCGCCCAGGAGTATATGGAAAACCTGGGACTGGATGGCTTCACCCAGGAGCGGACCAGCGCCAGGGAGGAGTACACCCCGCCCTTTGATTTGACGGGAATATGAGAAGAGCCTGGCGCGCCGCGCCAGGCTCTTACTTGTGGTAGGATGACCCCTCGTCGATTTTAAACGCCCGGTAGACCTGCTCTAAGAGCATGACCCGGGCCAGATGGTGGGGGAAGGTCATGGGGGACATGGATAATTTCACCCAGGATTCCGCCTTGATGGAGGGGTGCAGGCCGTAGCTGCCCCCGACGACAAAGACCAGATGCTTGGCAGTATTGCGGGTCCAGGCGGAGATCAGCTGGGACAGGTCCTCGCTGGAGTACAGCCGCCCCTCCACACACAGGGCTATGATGCTGGAATTGGGGGGAATCTTGGCCCGAATGGCGTCTGCCTCCTTGGACAGGGCAGTGGTAATTTCCCCAAGGGAGGGATCCTGCGGCAGCTTGGCCTCAGGAAGCTCTGCCAGCTCCAGCTTGCAGTAGGGGGACAGCCGTTTGAGGTATTCGGCGCAGGCGTCCTTGTAAAACTTCTCTTTCAGCTTACCTACGCAGACCAGGTGCACGCTCAGCATACGGACGCCCCCTCCAGCCGGTATGTAACGCCCAATTCAGCGTCTGGGGCCACCGACAGAGTAATGTCCCGCTCCGGGTCGCAGCCTATGGCCCGCAGGCGCAGGCACGCCGCCTCGCGGGCGCGGGCGGGGGTATTGTTTTGCCGGGACAGGTGGGCCAGTACCACGACCCGGGTCCCGGACTGCGCAGCAAACGCGGACAGCTCCGCCCCCGCCTCATTGGACAGATGGCCGAGGCCGCCAAGGATACGCTGCTTCAGGTAGTAGGGGTAGGGCCCGGAACGGACCCAGTCCTCATCGTGGTTAGACTCACACACCAGCAGGCCGCAGCCTTTCACCGCCTGACGGACTTCCTGGGTCACATGGCCCAGGTCGGTAGCCAGCACCATGCGGCCGCCCTCTCCGGCGATGGAGTAGCCTACACTACCGGCAGCGTCATGGGGGGTGGGGAAGGACTCTACCCACAGGGAGCCGATCTGTACTCCGGTCCCAGGCCGCTGCTCCCGGACCAGATCCTCTAGAAAGGCCGTTTTATAGCACAGCTGGCGGCAGGTGGGGCCGGTGGCGTAGATGGGGACCCGGTGCTTCTTTGTCAGGACCTGAAGTCCGGCGATGTGGTCGCTGTGTTCGTGGGTAATCAGAATGGCGGACAGCTCCTCTGGGGCCGTGCCCAGGGCCTTCAGGCCGCCGGCGATGCGCCGGCCCGAGATTCCCGCGTCCAGCAGGATGTGGGTGTCCCCGCAGGAGACCAGGGCGGCGTTGCCGGTAGAGCCGCTGGCTAGGGTGGTAAAAGTCACGATTCTCTCCTCTCCGCCAAAACGGGCGGCTCAAAGCCGCCCGCCCGCCTATCATCATTCATTAACCTACCTGGGACTGGTCCTCTTCGCCCGGCGCGTGGATAATCCGGATATCGGCGCCCACAGCGGCCAGCTTATCCACAATGGTTTCATAGCCCCGCTCAATGTGATGGATGCCGTCAATTTCGGTATAGCCCTGGGCGGCCAGGCCGGCAATGACCATAGCGGCCCCGGCCCGCAGATCGCAGGCGTGGACGGGGGCTCCGGTCAGGTGGTCCACGCCCTCAATGACGGCTACCTTGCCGTCCACCTGGATGCGGGCGCCCATGCGGCGGAATTCGTCCACATAGCGGTACCGGTTGTCCCATACGCCCTCGGTGAGAACGCTGGTGCCCTGGGCCACGCACAGTACGGCGGCAATCTGGGGCTGCATATCGGTGGGGAAGCCAGGATAGGGCATCGTTTTCACATTCACCCGGCCCATGGGGCCCTCTCGGCGCAGGCGGACGGCGTCATCCAGCTCCTCCACATCCACACCCATCTCCACCAGCTTGGCGGTAATGCAGTCCAAATGCTTGGGGATGACATTCTGAATCAGCACATCGCCCCCGGCAGCGGCCACAGCGGCCATATAGGTGCCCGCCTCGATCTGGTCGGGGATAATGGAGTAGGAGCCGCCCCGCAGGCGGTTGACGCCGTGAATCTTGATAACGTCAGTGCCGGCCCCCCGGATATCGGCGCCCATAGAGTTGAGGAAGTTGGCCAAATCCACGATATGGGGCTCTTTGGCGGCGTTTTCAATGACGGTCATGCCCTGGGCCAGGGTGGCGGCCAGCATGATGTTCATGGTGGCGCCCACAGAAACGATATCCAGGTAGACCTGCCCGCCGGACAGCCGCGCCCCGCTGGGGACGCGGGCGTAGATCAGCCCATTGCGCACATCTACGTTGGCCCCCATGGAGACAAAGCCCTTGATGTGCTGGTCCACCGGCCGGCCGCCCAGATCGCAGCCGCCGGGCAGGGGGACCTCCGCCCAGCCGAACCGGCTGAGCAGCGCGCCCACCAGATAGTAGCTGGCACGGATCTTCCGCGCCAGCTCATAGGGGACCTGGCGGTTGCGGATATGGGAGCAGTCCACCTCAATGGTGGTGCGGTTGATGGTGCGCACATCGGCGCCCAGCTCTCTCAGAATTTGAAGGATCAAGGTCACGTCGCTGATTTGGGGAACGTTTTCGATGCGGCAGACGCCGTCCACCAGCAGGGCCGCGGGGATGATTGCGACAGCGGCGTTTTTCGCGCCGCTGATATGAATGGTTCCGTGGAGGGGAACCCCTCCGTGAATCAGATACTTGGTCAAAAACCTGCACCCTCTTTTCCAGTCTTGGAATCTATAAGAATAATACGGCGTTGCGCCGTATGTAAAATCAAAGGAACCCCTACCAATGGTAGGGCACATCAAACCGCATACATTATAGCACTATTATGTCCCGGTTGCAACAAAAATTGCGGAGCTATGAACAAATTGTTAAAAAAGACGGACAGAAGAACAAAAAGCCTGCCTCCGCTGTCCGATCCTCAGAATTTTCCTGTCAGAATGTGGAAACTATTTGGAGCCCCGCCCCTGATACCGGGCCTGGGCCCGGGGCAGCAGCTCGGCCAGCCGGGCGCGCTCCTGCCGTTCCAGCAGTTCGCCGATGAGCCGGTTGGACACCAAAAAGCCCTTAGGGGTAAAGCGCCAGCGCCCCTGGGGCGTTTTCTCCGCCCAGCCCTGGGCCGCAAACTGCAATAGGCGCTCCTCAATGGGGGTGAAATCCATAAAATAGGCCCCCCGGTATTCCCACTCCTCAATCCCCTGGGCGGTGCGCAGGCGGAGCATCAAGTACTCGCTGCCTCGCTCCTCCGGGGGAATCAGGTCTTCGCTGTCCAGGAGCACGCCACCCTTCAGCACGCCTGTGACATACCCCTCCAGGTCGCGGATCCAGGAGTACCGCCGGCCGCCGAAGTCGGAATGGGCCCCGGGGCCGAAGCCGATATAGGGCTCCGTCTGCCAGTAGCGCAGGTTGTGCCGGGAGGTGAAGCCCGGCTTGGCAAAGTTGGAGATCTCATACTGGCCATACCCCGCCTGAGCCAGGCGGTTGACCGTCCATAGGTAGAGGTCTGCCTGGGTGTCGTCGCTGAGCAGGCGCTCCCTTCCGGCGGCTACCCGGGCGGCCAGCGGGGTGCCCTCCTCCACCTTCAGCCCGTAGCAGGACAGGTGGTCCGGGGCCAGGGAAAGGGCGTGCTCCACCGTATTCCACCAGCTGGATACCGTCTGCACGGGCAGGCCGTAGATCAGATCCAGGGAGAGATTGGAAAACCCCGCTTTCCGGGCGGCGGCAACGGCTTCATCCCCCTGGGCGGGGGTATGAGGCCGGTGGACCGCCTCCAGCTCCGCCTGGCAGGCGGACTGATACCCCAGGGAAATACGGTTGAACCCCGCCTTGCGCAGGGACTTCAGGGCTTTGAGGTCTACACTGTCCGGGTTGGCCTCCAGGGTGATCTCTGCGTCTTTCATGACGCTGAACTGCCGCTTGATGGCCGCAAGCAGCTCCCGCAGGCGCTTTTCACCGTAAAAGCTGGGAGTGCCGCCGCCAAAGTAGATGGTATCCACCGCAAAGCCGCGGGCCGCGGGGGCGGTCTCGCCCAGATGGGCCAGCAGGGCCCTCTGATAGCTGTCCATCTTGTCCTCCCGCCCCGCCAGAGAGTAGAAGTCGCAGTAGTCGCATTTGCTGCGGCAGAAAGGGATGTGGATGTAGATCCCTAATTTGCTGCTGGAAGCCTTCCGAATTCCAAACATCTCGCAACCCACCTTTTAACGGTACAAAAAATCCAGCCGCTCCAGCGCCTCCCGGACGCGGTCCGCGGCTGCCTGGCCGGGGCAGAGCACGGTGTGCAGATGGATCCCCTCAGTAAGCTGGGACAGGGGCGCGGCGGCCTCCTCTCTGCAGCGGGAGACAAATTGAGCCACGTCGTACCGGCTGGACAGCCGCAGCGGCCCCGTCAGCTGGCCGTAAATGGGGTGTTCCACAATGACGTCCAGCACAGTGCAGCCCTGATCCACAATGGCGTTGAGCTCCTTGCCCATTTGGTCCGGCCGATGGCGGCAGGCGAAGGTGCACTGAATTCCGGCGGGCGGGCGAGGCAGGAGGTAGCCCCGGGGGGTGGCGGTAATATCCAGCCCCCCGGCCCGCAGGAGCGCCACGTCGCCCACGATAATCTGCCGGCTTACCGACAGCTCCCGGGCCAGCGTGGCGGCGCTCAGCGGGGCCGTGCTTGCCCCAAGGCGGCTGGCAATCATCTGTCTGCGCTGCTGGGCGTCCATTGGCCTGCCTCCCTTCTGTTTTGACAGAAGTATAGCACATCTTTTGCAATCAGACAAGAGGCGCGGATTCCTCTTGACTTTCTTCCCGCAAATTTATAGAATAGAGAGGCTTATGGAAGTATATTCCCATTTTGAGATAAAGGACTGAGAAAGTATGGCCAAAGAAAACAAGAAGCAGGTGGAACAGATCACCGATATGGAGGTGGACTTTGCCCAGTGGTACACCGATGTGTGCAAAAAAGCGGAGCTCATTGATTACTCCTCCATTAAGGGTATGTTTATCTACCGCCCCTATGGCTACGCCATTTGGGAGAACATCCAGAATGAGCTGGATAAGAAGTTTAAAGAGACGGGCCACGAAAACGTATATCTGCCCATGCTCATTCCCGAGTCCCTGCTCCAAAAGGAGAAAGACCATGTGGAGGGCTTCGCCCCCGAGTGCGCCTGGGTCACCATGGGCGGCAGCGAAAAGCTGGAGGAGCGCTACTGCGTCCGCCCCACCTCGGAGACCCTGTTCTGCGAGCACTACAAAAACGTCATCCACTCCCATCGGGACCTGCCCAAGCTTTACAACCAGTGGTGCTCCGTCCTGCGCTGGGAGAAGACCTCCCGTCCCTTCCTGCGCCACCGGGAATTTTTGTGGCAGGAGGGCCACACCATGCACGCCACGCCCGAGGAGGCCCGGGAGGAGACCATGCGGATGCTCAACGTCTACGCCGATTTTCTGGAGAACGTGCTGGCCATGCCTGTGGTCAAGGGCCGCAAGACCGACAAGGAGAAGTTCAACGGCGCCGAGGAGACCTATACCGTGGAGTGCATGATGCACGATAAGAAGGCCCTCCAGGCCGGCACCAGCCATTACTTCGGCGACGGTTTTGCCAAAGCTTTCGACATCACCTTCACCGGCAAGGACAACCAGCTCCACCACCCTCATCAGACCAGCTGGGGCGTGTCCACCCGGATGATCGGCGGCATCATCATGACCCACGGGGACAACAGCGGCCTGGTACTGCCCCCCCGTATTGCCCCTGTCCAGGCCATGGTCATCCCCGTCGCCCAGCACAAGGAGGGGGTTCTGGACGCCGCAGCCGCCCTGCTGGAGCGGCTGAAGGCCGCCGGCATCCGGGCCAAAATGGATGACTCTGACCAGTCTATGGGCTGGAAAGCCGCCGAGTACGAGATGAAGGGCGTGCCTCTCCGGGTAGAGATCGGCCCCAAAGATATGGAGAAGGGCCAGTGTTGTGTCTGCCGCCGGGATTCCGGGGAGAAGGTGTTCGTCCCCCTGGCCCAGCTGGAGGATACCGTCAAAAGCCTGCTGGACCAGGTCCATAGGGGGCTGTACAACCGGGCCAAGAAAAACCTGGAGGACCACACCCGGACCTGCTTCACCCTAGAGGAGGTCAAGGAGTTCATGGAGAGCGAGGGCGGTTTCGCCAAGACCATGTGGTGCGGCGGGCTGGAATGTGAGCTGGCTATTAAGGAGAAGGCCGGAGCCACCTCCCGCTGTATGCCCCTGGAGCAGGAGCATGTGGCCGATACCTGCGTCTGCTGCGGCAAGAGCGCCAAGCACTCCATTTTGTGGGGCGTGGCGTACTGAGAGCCTGCCCCAAATAAAAAATCAGGCCCGCCTGCGTGTTGTGAGGCGGGCCTGATTTTTTCAGGCTACAGCGTGGTATTGGCTTTGGTCAGCTCCTCGGCGATATTAAGCACATGGTCGCCGATGCGCTCGAAGTCGGTGAGCAGCTCGGAGTAGAGGATGCACGCTTCATCGGAGCAGGCGCCCTCGCGCATGCGTTCCAGCTGGGCCCGGCGGAACTGGGCGGTCATGTCGTCAATTTTCTGTTCCATCCTGCCGATATGCTCCAGCCATTCCGGGCGCCCGGCCTCGCTGGACAGGAGGGCGGACACGGCCCGAAGGGAGACGTCCCGCATTTGCCGGACCTCCCCCTGGGCGGCAGGAGAAAAAGAGACGTCCTTTTCCGTCAGCAGCCTGGTATAGCCTGCCAGATTGTCGGCGTGGTCGCTGATGCGCTCAATGTTTCCGGAGACGGTGAAGAAGCTGCTTACGGTCTGGGAGCTGAGCTCGTTGGTCTCAATGGCAATCAGCCGGGAGACATAGCGGGAGATTTCCCGGTTCAGAAAATCGATATATTCCTCCCGCTGTTCCACCCGCTGCAAGGGGGCGGCGTCTCGGGCCAAAATGGCCTGGAAGCTGGCGTCCACGTTCTGCCGGGCCATCTCCAGCATACGGTGCAGCTCATTGCGCAGCTGATCCACTACAATAGCGGACACGCCCAGGCCGCCGTCCTTGCCCGCGGCGGAAACCGGGGTCAGGTAGGCCAGGCGCATTTCCGTTGCGCCGGACAGGGCGCTGTCCTGGTCGGGCAGCAGGAGGGTGGCCAGCTTGGCCAGCTGGCTGCCCAGGGGGAGCAGGAACGCGGTGGTAGCCAGGTTAAACACCGTGTGCATAACGGCGATCTGTGCCTTGGGATTGGGAACCAGCGACTCAATCAGCGTGGTAACGGGGAACGCCATGACCAAAACGGTGAAAACGGTGGTGCCGATGACATTGAACAGCAGATGGATGCAGGTTGCCCGCTTTGCGCTGCGGTTGGTCCCCAGGGAGGCTAGGACGGAAGTGATGCAGGTACCAATATTCTGTCCAAACAGGATATAGACCGAGCTGGAAAGGCGGACAATGCCGCTGCCGGCCAGGGACTGCAAAATGCCTACGGAGGCGGAGGAGGACTGGATCAGAGCGGTGAACATGGCGCCGAAAAGAATGCCCAAAAGGGGATTGGACAGGGTGGACATCAGCCTGACAAAGGAGGGCAGCTCCCGCAGGGGGGCCATGGCGGCGCTCATAGTGTCCATGCCAATAAAGAGGATGCCCAGGCCGGCCAAAATCTGGCCGATGTGCTGCAGCTTTGCCTTTTTAACAAAAACCATCAGAAATACGCCCGCGAAAGCCGCTATAGGGGCCAGGGCCCCCACATCCAGGGCGATGAGCAGTCCGGTGACCGTGGTGCCTACGTTGGCGCCCATGATAAGCCAGACCGCCTGATTCAGCGTCATCATCCCGGCATTGACAAAGCCCACCACCATGACAGTGGTGGCGGAAGAGGACTGGACCGCAGCGGTGATCAGCGCGCCCATCAGAACCCCCAGGAAGCGGTTGGCGGTCAGCCGCTCCAGAATGGCTTTCATGCGGTTGCCGGCGACAGCCTCCAGGCCGGCGCTCATCATCTGCATCCCGTGAAGGAAGAGGGCCAGCCCGCCAAAGACGCCCAAAAACTCCAATATTTTCATCTGTTTCCCTTTCTGCCGCAGCTTAGCGCGGACATCATCTCAATACTCCTAATCTACCCCATTATATATATAATAAAAAGCGATGCCGTTGTCAAGTGCGTATTTTGTCCTGAAACGGGAAAACGGCCCCCTTTAAAATCTTGATTTTTTTGGCAGTTTGTGATAATCTGTAGAAGCAAAGGAAGTGCGTTCTAATGAATATTTACGAATCAGCAGAGGACTATCTGGAGGCGATCCTGATTTTACGGGAGCGCCAGGGGGCCGTTCGCTCCATTGATGTGGCGCACCAGCTGGAGCTGACCAAGCCCAGCGTAAGCGTGGCCATGAAGCGGTTTCGGGAAAACGGGTATATCGAAATGGACACGGATGGTTTTATTACCCTGCTGCCTCCGGGAGAGGAGATTGCCCAGCGTATTTACAGCCGTCATAAATTGCTCACCGAAATTTTGATACAGATCGGGGTGAACGAGGAGACTGCCTCGGCGGATGCCTGCAAAATTGAGCATGACCTGAGCGAGGAGACCTTTGCCCGGATTCAGGAGTGTGTGAGCCGGTATAGGAAGGAGCCGGGCTCTTTGCAGCAGTCCACTTGAACGGATGGAGAACAGCTGAAACGCCCCGGCCAGACGGCCGGGGCGTTTCAGCTGTGTGTGTTGTAAAAGGAGAGGGAGAAATGGGAGATACATGTTGTAGCTTGGCTACAATGGCATCATAAAATATAAATACGGCAAATTCGTGACATCCCCGTGAACTTTTTGTAAACTCCAAAGTTCCGCCGGGAACGGCAAACCGCCCCAGTCAGAAGACCGGGGCGGTTTGCCTGTGTGTTGTAAAGGAGAGAGAAAGGAGATACATTTCATTCACTTGACTACGATACCATCATAGGATATGAATGCGGCTAAATCATGACAAACGAATGAACTTTTTGTGAACATTTGCGGACGATTTTCCTATCCCTCTGATGTTACGGCCAGAGCCAGCACCAGGGCGGCGGTATCCTCCAGGTTTTTGACGGTGAGCTCCTCCTGAACGGTATGCACCTTTGCCATGCCGGTGCCCAGCACCAGCGCCTTCAGGCCGTTGGCGCTCATATTGTTGGCGTCGCTGCCGCCGCCGCTGGCGGCCAGGGAGGGCTCCAGCCCGGCTTTGCGGCAGGCGGCGATGATCTCCTGGACAAAGGGATCGTCCCCGGTATAGGAGTAGGCGCTGTAAGATTTGGTCAGCCCGCCCTCAAGGGTGGCCCCAAACCTGCCGCAGGCGGTGCGCAGGCAGTCCATCATGTGCTGGCCTTGGGCCTCCAGCTTGTCATCCCGGCGGCTGCGGCACTCGCCCACCAGCTCCGCCCGCTCGGGGACGATGTTGGTGGCATACTGGGCGGAAATGGAGCCGATGTTGGCGGTGGTCTCCTCATCGATGCGCAGCAAATTCATGTGGGAGACTGCGTCGCACAGGACCTGAATGGCGCTGATTCCCTCCTCCGGGGCCACGCCGGCGTGGGCCCTGCGGCCAATGACCGCGGCGTTCAGCTTGTACTGGCCGGGGGCGGCGGTAATGATCTTGCCGGCATCGCCGCTGCTGTCCAGCACAGCGGCTTTTTTTGCGGTGATGCGGCTGTAGTCCATGTGGCGGGAGCCCCGCAGGCCAACCTCCTCGCAGACGGTGAACAGGGCCTCAATGGTGGGATGGGGCAGATTGTGCTCCACGATGGTGCGCAGAGCCTCCACGATGGCGGCTACGCCGGATTTGTCGTCGCCGCCCAGGACGGTGTCCCCCCCGCTGCGGATGACGCCGTTTTCAACCACGGGCTTTACCCCTGCTCCGGGGACCACGGTGTCCATGTGGGCGGCGAAGAGGATGGGCTCCCCGCCGGTATTGCCGGGGAGCGTACAGTATAAGTTTCCCGTTTCGCTGCCGGTTTTCGCTGCGCTGTCATCCACGAAAATCTGACAGCCGATGGCCTGCAGGTCCTCCGCGATGCGGGCGGCCATGGCCCCCTCGTGGGTGCTCTCGCTGTCAATCTGGACATAATCTAAAAAGGTGTGGAGCAGGCGTTCTTTGTTGATCATGGGAATGACCTCCTTTTGATTGCAAAAGGGCGGCCCGGCGGACCGCCCTGAAACAGGATGGGGTTAGATGGCGGGGGTGTAGAACAGGCCGGTGTCGAAGCCGATGGGCGGGAAGCCGCCGGTAGCTTGGGATACCGCCAGCCAGATGATGAGCAGAAGGGTCCAGAAAATCAGGAATGCAATGGAGTAGGGCAGCATGGTGGCGGTGATGGTGCCGATGCCGGCGTTTCTGTCGTAGCGCTGGGCAAAGACCACAATCACGGCGAAGTAGGTCATCAGCGGGGTGATGACGTTGGTGCAGGAGTCGCCAATGCGGTAGGCCAGCTGGGACAGCTCGGGGCTGTAGTGCAGCAGCATGAACATGGGGACGAACACCGGGGCCAGAATGTTCCATTTGGCGGAGGCGGAGCCCATGAACAGGTTCATGAACGCGGAGAACAGCACAAAGATGACCATCAGCGGAATCAGGCCGATGTTGATGGAATCCAGGAAGTTGGCGCCGTTCAGGGCGATGATGGTGCCCAGCTTGGTGTAGTTGAAGTACTGGATAAACTGCGAGGAGACAAAGGCCAGTGCCAGGAAGGAACCCATGGTGGACATGGATTTGGACATGGCGTTGCATACCTCACGGTGGTTTTTGAAGGTGCCAACGGTTTTGCCGAAGGCCACAGCAGGCAGGAAGAACAGCAGGGCGATGAGGACCACGATGCCCTCAATCAGGGGAGAGGCGGGACGGCCCAGCAGCGCGCCCTTCTCGTTCCGGAAGAAGGAGTTGGCGGGGATGCAGCAGGCCACGACAATGAGCACGAAAATCAGGGCTACAATGCCGGCCCGGCGCAAGCCCTTGCGCTCGGCCTCGGTAATGGTGGTGAGGGAGGCGTCCTCCTCCCCCAACAGCTCGCCGCCAAACGCCTCCAGCCGGGGCTCTACAATTTTATCGGTGACAATGGTGCCCACGATGGTGATGAGGAAGGTGGACACGAACATAAACCAGTAGTTGCCCATTACGGCCACATGGTAGTTGGGGTCCACGATGGACGCGGCGGTCTGGGTGATACCGGCCAGCAGAGGGTCGGTGGTGCCCACCAGCAGGTTGGCGGAAAAGCCGCCGGACACGCCGGCAAAGGCGGCGGCCAGGCCGGCCATGGGGTGGCGCCCATAGGCGCGGAAGACCATGGCCCCCAGGGGGATCAGTACCACGTAGCCGGCGTCGGAGGCGATGTTGGACATAACGCCCAGGAAGACCACCACGGGGGTGATGAAGGACTTGGGGGTGGCATTCACGGTCTGCTTGAGCAGGGCGTTAATCAAGCCGGACTGCTCGGCCACGCCCACGCCCAGCATGGCCACCAGCACCATGCCCAGAGGGGCGTAGGAGGTGAAGTTGCTTACAGCGTGGGAGAAGATATAGGCCAGGCCGTCCTTGGTCAGCAGGCTGACGGCGGTGACCGTAGTTTCCGCCAATTCCCCGTTGGAGATCAGCTTGCCGGTGGCGGATACGTCCAGAGCTGCGCAGATGACCGAGACGATAATAATGAGCAGACAAAAAATCGCGAACAGCGCGATGGGGTGGGGCAGCTTGTTGCCCACGGCCTCAATGCCGTTGAGCCAGCGGTTGTATGCGCTGACCTTCTGGGGCGCGTCGTGTTTTGACATGAATTTCTCTCCTTCAAACCTTCAAAATGTGGCGTCCTCGTGTTTTCCTAAGGCGTACAGCGCAGAGTGAAGGGCCCCTCCTTTCGATGGATTTGCGCAAGCGTTTCGCCTGAAAGAGGACATGACTTTTAAGTTATAGCACAAATTGTGGAGAAAAGCAAGCAAAATAACGAAGAAAAGTTTACTTACGACAAATGGACCTGTGAATTTTGACAAAAAGTGCGAGAACGGCAGGGAGTCCGTGTGGCGTGGACGGCTGAACGCAAACTGTACACCGTTCTTGCTTTTTGCAGGAGAAAATTCGTTTTCTAAATTTTTAACAGGATTCTTTCTTGACATCTCTCCTGTGTTATGAAATAATAAAAAGATTCATAGGGCCAATTGGATCGGGACAATGTAAATTTTTGAACAGCGAGGTGCTTTCTTTTCGTGGACTTTTTCATCAAATTTTGTCTCCGGGGCGGGGACGCCCAGTCCCCGGAGGCCCGTCAGCGGTGCGGGCTTCTGTCCGGAGGGGCGGGCATCGCGCTCAATGCCCTGCTCTTTCTGGGCAAGCTGCTGGCGGGGATGCTGACCGGCTCCATCGCCGTCACCGCCGACGCGTTTAACAACCTGTCCGATGCGGCCTCTTCGGTAGTCACCCTGGTGGGCTTTCGTCTGGCCGGACAGGAGGCGGACGAGGAGCACCCCTTCGGGCATGGGCGGATGGAATATCTGGCGGGGCTGGCGGTGTCCGTGCTGATCCTGCTGGTGGGGGCGGAGCTGGCCCAGTCCTCCGTGCGGAAGATTCTCAGCCCGGAGCCGGTGGCGTTCTCCACCCTGTCGGCGGGGATCTTGGCCGCGTCTGTGGTGGTTAAGCTGTGGATGTTCTGGTTCAACCGGGGGCTGTCCCGGGCCATTCAGTCTGCCGCCCTGTCCGCTACCGCCGCCGACTCCCTGTCCGACGCGGTGGCAACCACTACCCTGCTGCTGGGCCTGCTTGCGGGGCATTTCCTGTCTCTGCCCCTGGACGGCTGGCTGGGCCTGGCCGTGGCCCTGTTTATCCTCCGGGCGGGCTGGGGTGCGGCCAGAGACACCATAGACCCCCTTCTGGGCCGTCCGATGGACCCGGAGCTGGCCGCCGATATTGACCGCATTGTGCTGGGCCATGAGTACATCCTGGGCATCCACGACCTGGTCTACCACGACTATGGCCCTGGCCGGGCCATGATGTCCCTCCACGCCGAGGTGCCTGCCGACGGCAACTTTTTGGAAATTCACGACATGATTGACCATATTGAACGGGAGCTGAAGGCGAGGCACCACATTGAGACCTGCATCCACATGGACCCAGTGGTGCGGGACTGGCGGACGGAGGCCCTCCGGAATCAGGTTGCGGACATTGCCAAAGGGCTGGACCCCGCCCTTACCATTCACGACTTCCGGATCACCGCCGGCCCCATCCACACCAATATCCTGTTTGATGTGGTGGTGCCTTACGGCTTCCGCCTGTCCGACAGCCAGGTGCGCGCGGCCCTTGGCGAGGGGGTCAAGGGGCTGTCCGACCGCTATTTCCCGGTGGTGCAGGTGGACCACTCCTATGTGGAGGGGAGGAAACAGCCGTAATTCACAAATTATTCACCCAAGCGCGTTCCATTGCGCTATAATAACAGTAGAGATTCTAAAGAAAACGAGGTGCCGTTTTATGCCGAAAAAGGTCCTGATCGTCGAGGACGACGCCAACATCGCCGAGCTGCTCCACCTCTATTTGGAGAAGGAGGGCTTTGAAACCCAGGTGGCCAAGGATGGAGGGAAGGGCGTGGAGCTGTTCCGCTCATTCCAGCCCGATCTGGTGCTGCTGGATCTGATGCTGCCCATTATGGACGGCTGGTCTGTGCTGAAAAAGATCCGGGAGTCGGACAAGACTCCGGTCATCATGCTCACAGCTAAGGGCGAGACAGAGGATAAGGTGTCCGGCCTGGAGCAGGGCGCCGATGACTACATCGTCAAGCCCTTCGAGATGAAGGAGGTGCTGGCCCGCATTCACGCCGTCCTCCGCCGTACCGGCGTGGAGGAGGAGGCGGGGGAAAAGAAACTGTCCTTCGACAAGCTGGTGATTAACCTGGACTCCTACGAGCTGCTGGTGGACGGCCAGCGGGTGGATACGCCCCCCAAGGAGCTGGAGCTGCTGTTCCACCTGGCCTCCTCTCCCAACCGGGTGTTTACCCGGAACCAGCTGCTGGACGAGGTGTGGGGCTTTGACTATTTCGGCGACAGCCGCACGGTGGACGTCCATATCAAGCGGCTGCGGGAGAAGCTGGAGGGCGTCAGCGGCCAGTGGCGGCTGAAGACCGTGTGGGGCGTGGGATATAAGTTTGAAGTGGGGGCGTCCGCGTGAGCGGACGGCCTGGAGAAGGGCGGTGAGCTGCGATGCGTTCCCTCTACCGGCGTCAACTGACTATGATGGTAAGCATTATGCTGCTCTCCTTTACCCTGCTGGCCGGGGCGTTTATGCTGCTGTCCTACCGGTATATCATCGGGGAGACCCGGGATTCGGTAATCCGCAATGCGGGCTACATCGCCAGCTTTACTTCCACCTACTACCGGCGCTACCTCACTCTAAATGTCCAGGACGAGTTCTACAGCAGCTACATGGCATCCATCGCCATGATCTCCAACTCCAATATCATCGTGGCCGACGGGAGCGGCAAGGTCCTTTACGCCACCGACGGCAGCCGCCTTTACGCCCCGGAGGACAGCCAGCTCCCCAATGACGTTGTGGAGCAGGTGATGGAGGAGGGCGCCTACAACGGCGTGACCACCCTGGGGGGCATCTTCCAGGAGCGGCGGTATATCTCCGCCCTCCCAGTCACCAATCAGATTGGCGCCCTGCCCATTATGCAGGGAATTGTTTTGGTGGGGGCCAGCGCGTCTAATTTAAACGAGATGTGGTCCTCTACCGCAACCATCTTTTTCTTCTCGGCTGTGGTGGTGTTTTTGATCTCCGTCATCGCCAGCACCCTGACGTCCGCCTACCAGACCAGGCCCCTGAATGAGATGGCCGAGGCCGCCCGGAAGTTCGGGCAGGGTGAATTTGACATCCGCGTCACCGGCTACGAGGACCGGGGAGACGAGGTGAGCGATCTGGCGGAGGCGTTCAACTCTATGGCCAACTCCCTGGAGAAGGTGGAAAGCCAGCGCTCGGAGTTCATCGCCAATGTCTCCCACGAGCTGAAAACCCCCATGACTACCATCGCCGGGTTCGCCGAGGGTATTTTGGACGGGACCATCCCGCCGGAGCGGGAGCGGGAGTCCCTTGAGATCGTGGTATCTGAGACCAGGCGCCTGAGCCGCCTGGTGCGGCGGATGCTGGACCTCAGCCGGCTCAACGCCCTGGCGGAGAGCACCGTCACAGCCCAGGAGGCGTTTGACCTCACCGAGGTCATGTCCCGGGTGCTCATCAGCTTGGAGACCAAAATTACCGACCGGCAGCTGGACGTAGAGGTCCAGATGCCGGAGGACAAGCTGATGGTATGGGGCGACCCGGACTCGATCACCCAGGTGTGCTACAACCTGCTGGACAACGCGGCCAAGTTTGCCGCCCCCGGTACCGCCATCACAGTCCAAATTACCAAAAAGGACGGCAAGGCCCACACGGTCATCCGCAACCTGGGGGCCACCATTCCCCCAGACGAGCTGCCGCTGCTCTTTGAACGGTTCCATAAGGCGGACTACTCCCGGTCCATGGACCGGGAGGGCGTGGGCCTGGGGCTGTATATAGTCAAGACGATTTTGGGCAACCTAAAGGAAACGATCACAGTTACCAGCGAGGACGGGGTTACCCAGTTCCACTTTACGCTTACGCTGGCCTGATGCAAGGGGGTGCTGCGATGGACAACCGAAACGATCTGTGGCGGGGCGGACTCTGGGAACAGGAAGTCCGGGATTTTCCCGGCCCGCCGGCGGTCCGAATCCCGAGCAGGCAGGCCGCCCCGGTGCTGCGTGCCCGGAGGCGCCGGGTGCGGTGGCCCTGGTTCATGGGGCTGGCGGCGCTGATTTGCGTCATCTGCCTGTCCGTAGCCCTGCTGGAGCGCTATTTTTCCGACCGGGCAGCCATCCAGGGCTGGGGAGGGGACAGAGGGCCCTCCTATGAGGAGGATGACTGGCGCCGGGGGAATGAGCTGGACACAACGCCTCCCTCTATTCCCCGGGCGGAAACCGGCACAGGGGTGACGGTAGAGCTCCGGCCGGCCCAGGGACAGGCGCTGAGCTACACCCAGATTTATGACCTTGCCCTTCCCTCCGCAGTGTCCGTAGACGCAGTTACTTCCGAAGGATACAGTTCTGGGAGCGGCGTGGTTTTGACGGAAGACGGCTATATTATCACCAATGCCCATGTGGTGGCCGGGGCCAAGGCGGTCGGCGTGCTGTTCCACGACAACCGCAGGCTGTCCGCCAGCCTGGTGGGCTTTGACGCGGCGGAGGATCTGGCTGTGCTCAAGGTAGAGGCCGAGGGCCTCATACCCGCCAGGTTTGGTGACTCCAACACCCTGCGCATCGGCGAGCCGGTGGCCGCCCTGGGGGACTCCCTGGGCTACCGCTCCACCTTTACCGATGGCATTGTCTCCGCCCTGGACCGGCAGGTGGAGGTGGACGACACCACTATGGTGCTCATTCAGACCAGCGCCGCCATCAACTTTGGCAACTCCGGGGGGCCGCTGCTCAACCAGTACGGCCAGGTGATGGGCATCAACACCATTAAGATCGTTACCGAGGACGGCTCCGCCGAGGGACTGGGCTTTGCCATCCCCTCCCAGCGCGTCAAGTACGTGGCCGACCGCTTGATTGCCGGGGAGGAGATCAAAGCGGGCATGTTCGGCTTTACGGTGAACACCAAGGCTCTGGAGGGAGGGGGCCTGGAACTGAGAAGCGTGGAAAAAACCAGCGACGCCTGGGCTAAGGGGCTGCGGAAGGGCGATGTGATCCTTGCCGCCAACGGCCAGCCCGTCACCGGGCTGGAGACCCTGACCCGCCTGAAGCTGTCCCTGGGGGCCGGAGACACGGTAACGCTGCTGTGCCTGCGGGACGGGGAGACCTTTACCGTTGATGTGGAGCTGATTGAGGCATGATAAATACAACGCTGTGCTACATCCGCCGGGGCGGGGAATACCTGATGCTCCACCGGGTGAAAAAGGAAAACGACCTGAACAAGGACAAGTGGATTGGCATTGGGGGCAAGTTTTTGGACAAGGAGAGCCCAGAAGACTGCCTCCTTCGGGAGGTGGAGGAGGAGACCGGGCTGACCTTGACCGATTACCGCTACCGGGGCGTGGTCACCTTTGTCTCCGACCGGTGGCCCACCGAATATATGCACCTGTTTACCGCCGACGGCTTTTCTGGGGAGCTGAAGGAGTGCGATGAGGGAGTGCTGGAGTGGCTCCCCCGGGAGCGGCTGCTTCAAATTCCCCACTGGGAGGGGGACGCCATCTTTTTGGACCTGATTTGGAAGGAAGCCCCCTTCTTCTCCCTGAAGGTCTGCTATGAGGGAGATAAGCTGATTGGAGCCGTCCTGAATGGGAAAGCGATCAGATAAACAAAATTGGAAAGGAGTTTTTACAAATGAGACCGGAATACGCCAACGCGTTTGGACTGCGCAAGGTATCTGACAAGGAGGGAGAACTGCTGGAGGTCACGCTGGACATCTCCTACAAGTATATGGAGAACGCCATGACTGTCAATTCCCAGGGAGGCATTGAGAACGTGGCTACCCCCGCCGCCGACACGGTGGCCTCCATCGTGATGAACCGGCAGAGCGCCATCTCCCTGCGCAACCTGCTGATCCAGACTCTGGGCACGGAACAATGAAGAACAGCCCCCGGCTTTGGGGCAACTCCCGTAAGGAAGTTGCCCCAACCGGGGGCCGTAAACGACAAGTTACCTATTTGGACGGCGTAGCTTCGGCTACGCTGTCTTTTTCCTACGCTTCTGCATGGCCTGATAATAGGCCATATATTCCTGTTCCAGCGTTTCCGGTTCCGGCGCTGTCCAAAGGCCAATAGTGTTGTAATAGATATCTACCCGCTGATGCCGCTTGCCATCTATCTTCTCCGGCTTGGATACCACGATCTTATCAATGAATTCATGGACGATCTCAGGTGTTAACTCCGTCAGCTGGGTCACCTGTCTGGCCCGCTCAATGAACCGCTGCAAGTCAGCAGCCTTATCCGTGGTTGCGTCCAGAGTGGCCTCCATCTCAGGGATTGCCGCTTTCAACTGCTTCTGCTCATTTTCCAGCGATACCGTCAGCGTGGCAAAACGTTCCTCGGTAAGCAGTCCCTTGGTCAAATCCTCGTAGATCTTTTGAATGATACGGTCAATCTCTGACACTCGCTGTTTAGCTTTGTCCAACTCCCGGCTTCTGGCAGACAGTTCCTTTTTCTCTTGCAGGCCAAACCGCTCCATTTGCTCCTGGGCAAACCGCTTTTCATAGACCTGGACATACCATAAGAGTCTTTGCAGTCCCTCAAGGACAAGCTGTTCCACAACCCTCTCCCGAATGTAGTGAGCGGAACACAGGTCGGTATTTTTACGGTAGCCGGAACAGAAAAAATAGGCTTGCTCTCGCTTGTAGTTGTTGGTGGCGCTGTACCCCAGCTTACTGCCGCAGTCGGAGCAGTAGAGAAGCCCGGAGAACATACTCACAGCGCCCGTCCTTGTAGGTCTGCGG
>CANDCW010000040.1 GCA_947383275.1 uncultured Bacillota bacterium | reverse complement strand
AGTACCTGGGCGTGCTCGACGCCAACGTGGACGACGTCGTCGCCGTCAACCCCGGTACCAACGTGCCCCCTGTTGAGAGCGACACGGTAAAGGCCAATCTGGAAGATAATGGCACCATTTCTATCGGCGCTTACGAGGCTGACAAGAAGGATCCCACCGAGGCCGAGATCAAGGGCGCTGTTATCAAGGCTCTGAAGAAGGTTGAGCCCACCCTGACTGCTGACCAGATCACAATTGACCTGGAGAAAAACGAGATCAAGACCCCCAAGAACACCTATCCTCTGAACCCGAGCTTCTACAATTTGTACAAGATTACTGTAGGCACCAGCGTACAGTATGTTGGCAATGGCGAGGAGTTCACCGGTCTGGCTGATTGGGTGAACGGCGTTCTGGCTGAGAAGACCCTGGTCTCCAGCACCGTTGTGCCCGTCGCCGATGGCAAATTCACCTTCGCCGGCACCAAGGACGCTGTGTACAAGATCGCCCTGCACCTGGATGGGACAGACCTTAGCAGCCTCAGCGGCTACACTGTCTACTACGACACCGGCAAGACTGGCAACGACAAGTTTGCTGGTATCGGGGCCAACTACTGGGTCCAGGCTGACGTGGCCCTCCAGATCGTGGGCGGAAACCTGACCGCCGGCGCCGAGGCCAAGATCACCGTGAACGGCAAGGATTACACCGGGACCGTGGACGCCAACGGCGCTGTGCGCATCAACGTCCCCGCGCTCAAGGAGTATGCCAAGGACGATGAGGGCGAGTACCTGACCACTGTCAAGTTTGAGGTCGCCGGTACACTGTACAGCGTGAAGCTGGACGGCGCGACTATCGCCTCCGACCTGGCTCCCACCGACCACATTATCCTGACCGACACCTCTAAACTGACTCCCGGCGCGACCTACATCACCGGCACGTTCGCTGACGACGGTATTAACTACACCCCCGTTCCCGCCGGAGCTGACTTTGGTCTTGTGAGCGCGCTCGTAGCTAAGGCTAAGAATGGCGTAATCGAGATCAATACCGCTTACAGCGTCAACTATGCGTCGGCTGGGGCTAAGTTCAACCTTGCGGATGCCGAGCCGAAGACTCAGAAGCTCACCTTGAACGCGGCTGGAACTGCTACACTGGTTGCCAAGGGTGTTAAGCTGACTGTTACTGCTACTGACGCCAATACCCTGCTGGTTCCCAACCCTGCGATCAGCGCGGACACCCCCAGCAAGTGGACCGAGGCTGACCTGGGTACTGCCAAGTTCGATGTCGAGGGCAACGTGGGCAAAGCTGTCTACACCGTAACAGTGAACAAGGACATCTGCGGAACTGAGTTTGTCAAGGGCATGTCTCTGGTGGCTCCTGCTAACGGAACAGGCGCAGGGGATAATGGTGCTGATGTGGCGACTGGCCATGTCACTACCCCCCTGGTCATCGGCGCTGCCGGTAGCCGCGAGGACGGCACTGTCGGCATTGATCTCAAAGCCGGACGGGCCTACAAGCTGGACGTTTTGGACACCAGCCTGTTCCTGCCCGCCAAGGGCACGAAGCTCGAGGCCGACTGGAAGGTCGTTTCCGATGCGAACGATGCAACCGCCCCCATCGCCAGGGCCATGTATGAGAACCTGAAGGTCTCCGCTGAGGTTACCAAGGACTCCGAGGAGGATGGGACTGCTGGTGAAATCACCATCACCGTTACCCCCATCGCCAACTCTGAGGATGGACGCTGGACCGGCATCACCCTCGAGGGCGATGCTGCGGATAACGGCCTGAAGGGCACCGTAATCCTCTCCTATCAGGGCATGGAGATTCCCGTCGTTGTGATGATTGATGCTCCTGCCGATGCCCCTGCTACGAAGTCTATTCCCGCGATGAGCTTCAAGGCCGGAGCTACCAGCCAGAAGACCAACGTAACGGCGACCGCTGACGATCCCGATGGCAAGGGCACTGTCGGCTTCAGCTGGACCCTCGACGGGGTGGTTCAGGAGCTCAACGAAGACGGCGATCTGGACCTGAGCGCTCTGGACCTGGCCGCCGGCGTTTATACCTTCAGCTACAACGAGTGGTATGAGAAGGATGGCGTCCGCTCCAAGGTTCAGAATAACAGTGCCGTAGTCGTGGTGTTCCCCGAGAGCATTTCCCTCACCCCCACGACTGTTACGGGGACGGCGAGGGATGAAGTTACCATTAACGTAACTGGCCTTGGTGGCTTTGCCATCGAAAGAGTAACGAGTGGAACTGAAGCCACTGCGACAGCTGCGACTGCGAGTAACGCGAAGAGCATTACGCTTACGCTTGTGGCGGATGGCACGACCAGCTTGACTGTCACTCTGGAAGCTGAGGGCGAGACAATGGCATATGATCCGATCGTGATTACCGTCAGAGTAAGCTAAAAAACCTTCAGCAATGCTTTCCCCCGGGCCCGCAAGGGCCCGGGGACTTTTGTTAGGCTTCCTGGTTGTAGAGGGCGATGATCTGGTAGGTTTTACCATTGACGTTGGCAATGGCCCGGGCTTGGTTGGTGATGGCGTTCACGGAGAGGGTGACGCTGGCGCCGGACCAGGCGGTGTTGATGGCGAAGCTGCCGTCATGGTTCATGGCCCAAGTGGAGCCGTAGCCCACGAACATCAGGGCGTTGCCGATGATGAAGAACATCACCGGCTTTTTCGGGAAGGTGTGGGTGCGGGTGTCCTGCCCGTTTCCGGTGTAGGACGTGACCGCCACCTGGCAGTTGCCCTTTTTCCCCAGCGTGTTCCCCTGCCCGGAAACCGTGGTGGACAGGCTGCTGACCGTGTTCTTCAGGCTGTTCAGCGCCGACGTGGAGGCTTTGCCGTCCACGCGGCTGTCCACGGCGGAAATTGCCGCGTCGATCTTCGCGTTGTCCCCGTTGAATTCACTGCGCAGGACCTTGTCGTTTGCCTCCCACTGGCACAGCCCGTAGTTGGATGTGTAATTGCTTGCCATAAAGATTCCTCCTTGTATTGTTGGGCCTTTGGGGCCTCTATAAAAGCAAAAAACCGCCCCGGAGTGGGACGTTTTCATACATTTATTGGAACTGAGGGCGCACTGCGCCCTTTTTTGCATCAAAACTTTCACGCCCGGGAACATTTACTTTTCACCCTGCCCGTGGTAGAATGAGCGGGTGCGAAACGCGCGCGAAAGGGAGGCAGACGCTATGACGAAATACATTTTTGTAACCGGCGGCGTGGTGTCCGGTCTGGGCAAGGGGATCACGGCGGCCAGCCTGGGGCGGCTGCTGAAGCAGCGGGGCCTGAAGGTGAAGGTTCAAAAGCTGGACCCCTATCTGAACGTGGACCCGGGCACCATGTCCCCATATCAGCACGGTGAGGTCTTTGTCACCGATGACGGCGCTGAAACCGACCTGGACCTTGGCCACTATGAGCGCTTTATAGACGAAAATCTGACGGTAAATTCCTCTGTTTCCTCGGGGAAGGTGTACTGGAACGTGCTGAACCGGGAGCGCAGGGGGGACTATCTGGGGGGGACTGTCCAGATTATCCCCCACATTACGGACGAGATCAAGCGCTGCATCTACACACTGGACGCCCCCGACACCGACGCAGCCATTGTAGAGATCGGCGGCACCGTGGGCGATATCGAGAGCCAGCCCTTTTTAGAGGCCATCCGTCAGGTGGCGGCGGAGCGGGGCCGGCACAACGTGATGTTTATTCATGTCTCCCTCATCGTCTCCATTCCCGGCTCGGGGGAGCTGAAGTCCAAACCCACCCAGCACTCGGCAAAGGAGCTGCTCTCTCTGGGCATCCAGCCCGACGTTATCATGTGCCGCAGCGACCTGCCCATTCCCGGAGAAATCCTGGACAAGATTTCCCTGTTCTGCAACATCCCCCGTGACCACGCCATCCCCAACCTGACGGCGGACCTGCTTTATGAGGTGCCCCTGATGCTGGAGCGGGAGGGGCTGGCCGACGTGGTGGTCCGCCGCCTGGGGCTGATCTGCCATATGCCCGACCTCACGGAATGGGCCACCATGGTCCACCGGGCCAAGCACCCCTCCGGCACGGTGGAGATTGCCCTGGTTGGGAAATATGTGGCCCTTCACGACGCCTATCTGTCGGTGGCCGAGGCCCTGACCCACGGCGGCATTGACAACCAGGTGAAGGTGAATATCCGCTGGGTGGACAGCGAGGCTGTCACCGATGAGAATGCCGCAGAGCTCCTGGCCGGCGCGGACGGCATTCTGGTTCCCGGCGGCTTCGGCGACCGGGGCATTGAGGGCAAGATCGCCGCCATCCGACACGCCCGGGAGAACCAGGTGCCCTTCCTGGGCATCTGCCTGGGTATGCAGATGGCCGTGGTGGAATTTGCCCGCCACGTCTGCGGCATGGCGGACGCCCACTCCAGCGAATTTTCCCAGACCTCCGGGCATCCTGTCATTGACCTGATGCCCGACCAGCGGGGGGTCACGGATAAAGGCGGCACCATGAGGCTGGGCTCCTATCCCTGCCTGCTCTCCGGCCGGGACAGCCGGTCCTTTGCCGCTTACGGGGCGGACGAAATTGCCGAGCGCCACCGCCACCGCTACGAATTCAACAACAGCTTCCGACAGGCCCTTACCGGGGCCGGGCTCTCTCTGGCCGGGCTGTCCCCGGACGGCCGCCTGGTGGAGATTGTGGAGCTGCCCGGCCACCCCTGGTTTGTGGGGGTTCAATTCCACCCGGAGCTGAAATCCCGGCCCAACAAGGCCCACCCCCTCTTCCGGGAGTTTGTCGCAGCAGCGCTGGAACACTCCAGATGACGGCCCATGGCCCGGCGGGGAGCTTCACGGGTTAAATTTGTTTTGCGGCCTTGTCCCGGCGGAGGCGGCGTGGTATAATAGCCGCAAAGCGGCTATTATACTTTGGTTTAGCCCTTTTTCAATCTGAGAAATGAGGTGACGCCCCTTGAGTTCCTGCAAGCAGCTGCTCGATACCCTGCGCGCCGGCGGCCACGACCGGCTGCTGGCCGCCTTGTATGCCCTGGACGGTACGCAAGACAGCCTGAATCGTGCCCGGGACCGGGCCTGCCACGCGGTTCAGTCTTTTATCAGCGCCTTCGCCCCCGCTGAGGATGCCCAGGCCGCCCTGTTCAGCGGCCCAGGCCGCACCGAGATCGGCGGAAACCACACCGACCACCAGCATGGCCACGTGCTGTGCGGCAGCGTGGACATGGACATGCTGGCCTGCGCCGCCCTCAACGGAACCAACCTGATCCGGGTGCAGTCCGAGGGCTACCCTCCCTTAAAGATTTCTCTGGACGACCTGTCGGTAAAACCGGAGGAGGCCAACACCTCCGCCGCCCTGGTGCGGGGGGTTGCCGCGAAGGTGAAGGAGCTGGGCTATTCCCTGCGCGGCTTCGACGCCTATGTGACCTCCACCGTACTCTCCGGCTCCGGGCTCAGCTCCTCCGCGGCTTACGAGGTGCTCATCGGCAATATCCTCAACCGCTTCTGCT
Organism: uncultured Bacillota bacterium; assembly: GCA_947383275.1. Lineage (GTDB taxonomy): Bacteria > Bacillota > Clostridia > Oscillospirales > Oscillospiraceae > Lawsonibacter. Next base: position 16,410 of record CANDCW010000040.1, on the reverse strand, counting down.
GCGGCGGCGGGCTGGATGCCGTTCAAATTGCCCAAATCGGCCAGTTTGCCGAGAATGTATACTTCGGAAAGCCCTGCGGCCTCATGGACCAAATGGGGTCCTCCGTAGGCGGGGCCGTGGCCATTGACTTCGCCGACCCGGGCAATCCCGTTGTGCGGAAGGCGCGGTACGACTTTACCAGGTCCGGCCATACTTTGTGCATCGTGGACACCTGCTCCAGCCACGGAGACCTTACCGGGGACTACGCCGGCATTACCTTTGAGATGGGCGCCGTAGCCGCCAGTTTTGGGAAAACCGTCCTCCGGGAGGTGCCCGAGGCGGACTTCCGGGCCAACCTGCCCGCCCTGCGGGAGAAGTGCGGCGACCGGGCCGTCCTGCGCTGCATGCACTTCTACAGCGATGACCGCCGGGCGGTGGAAGAGGCCCAGGCCCTGGAGGCGGGGGATTTCGGCCGTTTCCTGGCGCTGGTAAACGCCTCGGGTGCCTCCTCCTCCCTCTACCTGCAAAACACCTGGTCTGCCGCAGATCCCAGGCAGCAGGCCATTCCCGTGGTCCTGGCCGTGGGACGGGAGCTGCTGGGCGGCACGGGGGCGATCCGGGTCCACGGCGGCGGCTTCGCCGGCACTGTGCAGGCTTTCGTCCCCAATGATAAGCTGGACGCCTTTAAGGCGGGCATGGATACCCTGCTGGGCCAGGGCAAGTGCCACATCCTCCATATCCGCCCTCAGGGCGGGTGCCTGGTGGCCGAATAAACCGGGGGAGGGAGAATTGTGATTGACAATGCCATATCGAAGCTGGCCGCTTACGCCCTGCGTACGGGGCTGATTGAAGAGTGCGATGGCGCCTGGGCCATCAACACAATATTAGATGTATTAAAGCTGGATAGTTATACCGGTCCGAATCAGGCGTGGGAGGATATTGAACTGGCTCCTGTGCTGGAAGAGCTGCTGGACGATGCCTATGCCAGGGGCGTCCTGACGGAAAACTCCATTGTTTACCGGGACTTATTCGATACCGAGCTCATGGGCCGGCTCACCCCCCGCCCCGCCCTGGTGACCGGCCTGTTCCAGAAGCTCTATGAGAAGAGCCCCCGGCAGGCTACCGACTGGTACTATAAGTTCAGCCAGGACACCAACTACATCCGCCGGGACCGCATTGCCAAGGATGTCAAGTGGGTGGCCCCCACCGAATACGGGGACCTGGACATTACCATCAACCTGTCCAAGCCGGAGAAGGACCCCAAAGCCATCGCTGCGGCGAAAAACCTGCCCGCCTCCGCCTATCCCCGGTGCCAGCTGTGCGCCGAAAACGAGGGCTACGCCGGCCGGGTCAACCACCCCGCCCGGCAGAACCATCGGGTTATCCCCATCACCATCAACGGCTCACCCTGGTTTTTGCAGTATTCCCCCTATGTCTACTACAACGAGCACTGCATCTGCCTGAACAGCGAGCATGTGCCCATGAAGATTGACCGGGCCTGCTTTGCCAAGCTGCTGGACTTTGTGGGCCAGTTCCCCCACTACTTTGTGGGTTCCAACGCCGACCTGCCCATCGTAGGCGGCTCCATCCTGGCCCACGACCACTTCCAGGGGGGGCGCTACACCTTCGCCATGGAGAAGGCCCCGGTAGAGACCCCCTTTACCTTCCCTGGCTACGAGGACGTAACGGCCGGTATCGTCAAGTGGCCCATGTCGGTGGTGCGGATTGCCTCCCAAAATCCGGAGCGGCTCATTGAGCTGGCGGACAAGATTCTGCTGGCCTGGCGGGGCTACACCGATGAAGCAGCCGTCATCTTCGCCGAGACGGACGGCGAGCCCCACAACACCATCACCCCCATCGCCCGCCGCCGGGGGGAGCAGTATGAGCTGGACCTGGTTTTACGCAACAACCTGACTACCCCTGAGCACCCCCTGGGCCTCTACCATCCCCACGCCGAGCTGCACCACATCAAAAAGGAGAACATCGGCCTCATCGAGGTCATGGGTCTGGCGGTCCTCCCCGCCCGGCTGAAGGAGGAGCTGGCGGCAGTGGCCGCGGCTCTTGCCGGCGGCGCTGACCTGCGCGCCAGCGAACTGACCGCCAAGCACGCGGATTGGGCGGAGGATTTCGCCAGGAATTATTCCATCACACGGGAAAACGCCCTGGATATCGTCCAAAAGGAAACCGGAAGGGTCTTTGCCAAAGTGCTGGAGCACGCCGGGGTGTACAAGCGCACCCCGGAGGGGAGAGAGGCGTTTTTACGGTTCCTGAATGTCTGTGGCTGAGATGCTCCGGCCATAGTTCAGCGCCCCCCGATGCGGTAGGCATCAGGGGGCGCTGTTGTGTGAAGTTCAGTTTTTCAGGCTCTGCATGGGGGCGGGGATACGCCCCCCCCGGGCCACAAACTCCCTGGCGGAGAAGGGGTGGACCGGCTGCACCGGCGCGGAGCCCAGCAGCCCGCCAAATTCCACCGTATCCCCTACGGCGCAGCCGGGAGCGGGAATGATGCGCACGGCGGTGGTCTTGGAGTTGACCATGCCGATGGCGGCCTCGTCGGCAATGATGGCGGAGATGGTCTCGGCGGGGGTATCGCCGGGGACGGCGATCATGTCCAGGCCCACGGAGCAAACGCAGGTCATGGCCTCCAGCTTATCCAGGGTAAGGGCCCCTGAGGCAGCTGCGGCGATCATGCCCTCGTCCTCGCTGACGGGGATGAACGCGCCGGACAGCCCCCCCACATGGGAGGAGGCCATTACGCCCCCCTTCTTCACTGCGTCGTTGAGCAGGGCCAGGGCGGCTGTGGTGCCGTGTGTGCCGCAGACCTCCAGGCCCATCTCCTCCAAAATGCGCGCCACACTGTCGCCCACGGCGGGGGTCGGGGCCAGGGACAGGTCCACGATGCCGAAGGGGGTATCCAGGCGGCGGCTGGCCTCCTGGGCCACCAGCTGGCCCATGCGGGTGATGCGGAAGGCGGTCTTTTTTACCGTCTCGGCCACCACGTCGAAGGGCTTGCCCTTCACACCCTGGAGGGTGTGGTACACCACCCCGGGGCCGGAGACGCCCACGTTGATGATCCGCTCGGGCTCCCCCACCCCGTGAAACGCGCCGGCCATAAAGGGGTTGTCCTCCACGGCGTTGCAAAATACCACCAGCTTGGCGCAGCCGAAGCCGCCCTTGCCGGCAGTTTTTTCCGCCAGCTCCTTAATGGTGCGGCCCATAAGGGCCACCGCGTCCATGTCGATGCCCGCCTTGGTGGACCCCACATTGACGCTGCCGCAGACAATATCGGTGGTGGCCAGGGCCTCGGGAATGGAGCGGATGAGGATGCGGTCGGCGTCGGTCATGCCCTTCTGGACCAGCGCGGAGAAGCCGCCGATGAAGTTGACGCCGCAGGCTTGGGCGGCCCGGTCCATCGCCCGGGCGAAGGGGACATAGCTGTCCGTCTCCGCCGCCGCGGCCACCAGGGCGATGGGGGTAACGGAAATGCGCTTGTTGACGATGGGGATGCCGAACTCCTTCTCAATGGCTTCGCCGGTGGCCACCAGCTTTTCCGCGTATCTGGTAATTTTGTCATAGACCTTATCACAGGCGGTTTTCACGTCGCTGTGGGCGCAGGACAGCAGGGAGATGCCCATGGTAATGGTGCGCACGTCCAGATGCTGCTGGTCGATCATCTGGATGGTCTGCATGATTTCGTGTTGATTCAGCATGGCGGTCACCTCTTAAATCCGGTGCATCGCGTTGAAGATGTCCTCCCGCTGAATACGGATGGACAGCTCCTGCTCCTTGCCGGCCTGCTCCAGAATGCCGGACATGTCGCCAATGGACTTCTCACAGGCAGCGGTGTCCACCAGCATGACCATGGTGAAAAATTCCTGCAAAACGGTCTGGGTGATATCCAGGATATTGATGTTGTGCTGGGCCAGCAGGGAGCACACGGAGGCGGTAATGCCCACCCGGTCCTTGCCGATGACGGTGACAATGGCTTTCATAGCTTCCATTCCTTTCTAATTCAGTTCGTCCAGGGTTAATTCAAAGCCGTCCAGGAAGTGCTCCATAAAGTACTTCAGGGCGGGGATTGGATTTTGCAGGAGGGCGGCATAGGTCTGCTCCTTGGCCCTTTTGAACTCTGCGTTGCCCGCTTTCAGCTCCTCCACGCATTTGAGGTAGGCCGACAGCTTGTCCGCCGCCTTGACCAAAGCGCGGATGTGGGGGTCGGGGATGGTGACGGCATCCTCAAAGTCAGGCCGCAGGCCGGGGGGGAGCATGGAGAGCAGCTTGCGTTCCGCCACCGCCTCCACGTCCTTGTAGGCGGACTGGATGTCCGGGTTGTCGTACTTGATGGGGGTGGGCATGTCGCCGGTTAAAATTTCGCTGGCATCGTGGTACAGCGCGGCCACCGCCACCGCGCCGGGATCTACAACCCCGCCGAAGCAGCGGTTTTCAATCACGGCCAGGGCGTGGGCCAGCACCGCCACCTGGTGGGAGTGCTCCTGGATATTCTCCAGCCGGGTGTTGCGCATGAGCCCCCAGCGGTTGATATACCGCATCCGGGCAATCATGGGAAAAAAGTTGTAGGCCAAGGCAAACCGCTCCTTTTGTAAAGTCTCCCCATTTTACCATAGCGGCAGGCGGTTGTAAACCGGAAACGTTCAGGAGTGCGGAAAAAGGACGGCTGTTCAGCCGTCCCTTTTGGCATCCTCCCGGGGTTTCGCCTCAAGGAGCGTAATTTCAGGCTCCGGTGAGTAGAGATACAAATCTTCACATTTCCGCTGCGCGGCAACCAGGCAGTTCACGGCCTCTTCGCTGGCCCTGACCATGGTCAGGTACATCTCTTTATAATCCGGCATAAGATCACCTCACGGATAGAATTATACCCGACATACGGATATAAGTCAATATCCGTGAAACCGATATAATATGGTTTTTCAGGGTGGTTTTATGATATTCCCGCATATTAGGGATTTGAGAGAAGACAGTGATAAAAAACAAATTGAGTTGGCAAAGTACCTGAATATAAGTCAAGGCACGTATTCTGACTATGAATGCGGAAGGGTTCATGTCCCAATTGAGCAGCTCATCAAAATTGCGGACTTCTACGACGTCAGCCTGGACTATCTTGTGGGCCGGGAGTGGCCGAAGCGGAAAAAACGGAAGTAATCCGGGCGTTTTCCCCGCGCTTTGGCTTGACCTTCCCCCGCTTCTCCGATATGATAAGAGGGTTAGGAGGGCTCTTTATGGCGAAAAAAAAGACCCGGAACACCCGGGGACGGATCATCGACGCGGCCTGGAAGCTGTTTTACCGCCAGGGCTACGACGACACCACTGTGGAGGAGATCATTGAGGAGTCGGGTACCTCCCGGGGGTCGTTCTACCACTATTTTCAGGGCAAGGACGGCCTGCTGTCCACCCTGGCGGATGTCTTCGACCGGAAGTATGAGGAGCTGTCTGAGGACATGGCCCCGGACATGGACCGCTTTGACCAGCTGATGTACCTGAACTGTGAGCTGTTTACCATGCTGGAGAACTCCATCTCCCTGGACCTGGTGGCCCGGCTGTACTCCTCCCAGCTGGTCACCCGGGGGGACAAGTCCCTGCTGGACCACGGCCGCATCTATTACCGCCTGCTGCGGCAGATCGTCCTCCAGGGCCAGCAGCGCGGGGAGCTGCGGGGGGACGTCACGGTTAACGAAATGGTCCGGGTCTACGCCCTGTGCGAGCGGGCTCTCATTTACGACTGGTGCCTGTCCGGCGGGGACTACTCCCTCACCCAATACAGCCGGACCATGATGCCCATGTTTTTACAAGGTTTTCGGGCCGGGCGCTAAAAACTTTGTCAGAATGTACAAAGCCGAATTTTAAAAAACGTACATCCTGTTTATCCTGATATTTCAAGATAAACAGGATGCTATTTATTTTAAAGTACGGAATTTATTCTATATTGCGTTCCTGTTTCTTTTCTGGTATCATACCAATAATCTGCCTTTGGCGGCTGTGTGTGCCACTGGAGGGCTTTTGGGAGGAATACTATGACTACCGCGCAAATCTGCATTATGGCGACCATGATTCTGTATCTCTGCTTCGTCATCTTCACCGGCGTGATGATTGGACGCCGCTCCAAAAAGAGCGCCGAGGGCTTCTATCTGGGCGGGCGGGGCATTGGCCCGCTGGTCACGGCCATGAGTGCCGAGGCCTCTGATATGAGCAGCTACCTGCTTATGGGCATCCCCGGCCTGGCCTACCTGTCCGGCGTGGCGGACGCCAGCTGGACCGCCATCGGCCTGGCGGCGGGCACTTACCTCAATTTCCTGCTGGTGGCCAAGCGGCTGCGCTGCTACAGCGTCAAGCTGGACGCCATCACCATCCCCAGCTTCATCTCCAAGCGCTACGGCGAGAAAAAACCGGTTATTATGTGCATTTCCGCCCTGATTATCCTCATTTTCTTTGTGCCCTACGTGGCCTCCGGACTGGCCGCCATCGGCAAGCTGTTCAACAGCCTATTCGGCTGGAACTACATGACGGCGGTGGTCATCGGCGCTGTTGTTATCATCAGCTACACCTCGGTGGGCGGCTTTTCTGCCGTGGCCACCATGGACTTGATTCAATCCGTTATCATGACCGCAGCTCTGGCCATCATTGTGGTGTTCGGCATTGCCCAGGCCGGGGGCCTGGGCGCCGTGCTGGACAACGCCCGCACCCTGCCCGGCTTCCTCAGCTTTACCCAGACCTATAACGCGGCCACCGGCTCCGCCGAACCCTACGGCTTTATCCGCATCATCTCCATGATGGCCTGGGGCCTGGGCTACTTCGGCATGCCCCATATTCTGGTGCGCTTCATGGCCATCCGGGATGAAAATGAGCTGACCCTCTCCCGCCGCATTGCCGCCACCTGGGTGGTGATCTCCATGGGCGTGGCTGTGTTCATCGGCATTGTGGGCCATGCGGTGTCCAGTGCCGGGCGCATCGCCGCCCTGGAGGGCAGCGCCACCGAAACCGTCATTGTCCAGCTGTCTAACCTGCTGTCCAGCTTTGGCATTCTCCCCGCCATCGTGGCCGGCTGCATCCTGGCCGGCATCCTAGCCGCCACCATGTCCACCGCCGACAGCCAGCTTCTGGCCGCCTCCTCCGCTTTTTCGGAGAATATGGTCCAGAACGTCTTTGGCGTGAAGCTGACCCAGAAGCAGACTATGCTCACAGCCCGGCTCACCGTGATTGTGATTGCCGTGATTGCCCTGTTCCTGGCCCGCGATCCCAACAGCAACGTGTTCCAGATTGTCTCCTTCGCCTGGGCCGGCTTCGGCGCCACCTTCGGGCCCGCCATGCTGTGCGCCCTGTTCTGGAAGCGGAGCAACCGCCAGGGCATCATGGCCGGCCTGGTGGCTGGCAGCGCCATGATCTTCATCTGGAAATTTGCCGTGCGCCCCCTGGGCGGCGCCTTCGATATTTACGAGCTGCTCCCCGCTTTTCTGGTGGCTCTGGCGGCTATTGTGGTCGTCTCCCTGATTACCCCCGAGCCGGAGGCCGATGTGGTCAAGGCGTTCGAGGAGTACGATAAGTAGCGTAATCATATATGTTCCCAATCAGATTGGGCAATGGGCGGACCCCCTGGTGCAGCGGCGCATCAGGGGGCTCGGCTTTTTTTCTTGCAATCGGGGCAGACTTAGGATATGATAGATTTGAAATTCAACACCGAAGGGGGCCCGATTATGCGGGACGGTTTTATTAAGGCTGCGGCGGGAACGCCCAAAATCCGGGTAGCGGACTGCGCGTATAACGCGTGTCAGATTACCTCCCTGATGAAGGAGGCGGCTGAGCAGGGCGTGAAGGTGCTGGCCCTGCCCGAGCTGTGCGTCACCGGCTACACCTGCGGGGACCTGTTTCTTCAGGACACCCTCCTCCAGGGCGCGGAGGATGCGCTGGCATACATTTTGGAGCAGACCAAGGAGCTGGACATGCTCACCGCCGTCGGCCTGCCGGTGCGAAACCGGTGGGACGGAAAGCTCTACAACTGTGCAGCACTGTTCTGCGGCGGGGAGCTGCTGGGCCTGATTCCCAAAACCCATATTCCCAACTACGGCGAGTTCTATGAGGCCCGGTGGTTCGCCTCCGGAGCGGAGCTTGACACCATGGTGAAGCTGTGCGGACAGAATGTCCCTCTGGGCTATAACTTGATCTGGGAGTGCGAAACCATGCCAAATCTGGTGGTAGGGGTAGAGGTTTGCGAGGACCTGTGGGCCCCGGAACCTCCCTCCGTCGCCTTGGCCCGGGCGGGGGCCACCCTGATCCTGAATCTCTCCGCCTCCAATGAGCTGGCGGGCAAGGCGGCCTACCGCCGTCAACTTGTGGTGGGTCAGTCCGCCCGTCTGCTGTGCGGCTATGTCTACGCCGACGCAGGGGATGGGGAGTCCACCACCGATCTGGTCTTTGCCGGTCACAATATCATCGCGGAAAATGGGGCCCTGTTGAAGGAAACTCGCTTTGCCACCGGCCTGGCGGTCACCGAAATCGATGTGGATAAGCTGATTTTTGAACGGCGGCGGATGAACACCTTCGCTCCGCCTAAGCGGGACCCCATGAAGGAGGCCCACGCCACTGGCGTCGGCCGCTCCTCCTTCCCCCTGAAGGTTGAGGGCACCACTCTCACCCGGCCCATTCCGAAAAACCCCTTCGTCCCCGAGGAGGGCGCAGACCGGCGGGAGCGGTGTGAGGAAATTTTCACCATTACCGCCCTGGGGCTGAAAAAGCGGCTGGAGCACACCCACGCCTCCTGCGCGGTGGTAGGGCTGTCCGGGGGGTTGGACTCTACCCTGGCCCTGCTCATCACCGCTCGGGCTATGGACCTGCTGGGCCGTCCCCGGACGGACATTCTGGCCGTCACTATGCCCTGCTTCGGCACCACCAGCCGCACCAAGTCCAACGCCCAAATTTTGGCCGAGCGAATGGGCGTCGAGTTCCGCATTGTAGACGTTGGCGAGGCGGTCCGGGTCCACTTCCGGGATATTGGCCAATCCATGGAGGATCTGTCCGTCACCTTTGAAAACGGCCAGGCCCGGGAGCGCACCCAAGTGCTGATGGACCTGGCCAACCAGAGGGGGGGGATGGTCATCGGCACCGGGGACCTGTCCGAGCTGGCCCTGGGCTGGGCCACCTATAACGGCGACCACATGTCCATGTACGGGGTGAACGGCTCCATCCCCAAAACCCTGGTCCGCCATCTCACCGCCTACGCGGCAGATCAGGCCCAGGAGGCCGACCCCCAGCTGGCCGCAGTCCTCCGGGACATTTTAAATACCCCCGTCTCTCCCGAGCTGCTCCCGCCCAAGGAGGGGGAGATCGCCCAGCGTACCGAGGACCTGGTAGGCCCCTACGAGCTGCACGACTTCTTCCTATATTACGCCGTCCGCTGGGGGGGATCTCCCCGGAAGGTGTTCCGCCTGGCCCTGGCCGCCCTGGAGAAGGACTACGGGCGGGAAACCATCCTGAAGTGGCTGAAAAATTTCTACCGCCGCTTCTTTACCCAGCAGTTCAAGCGATCCTGCCTCCCCGACGGCCCCAAGGTGGGCTCCCTGGCCCTCTCCCCCAGGGGGGACTGGCGGATGCCCTCCGACGGGGTGAACGCTCTATGGATGAAGGAATTGGACGCCCTTGAAGTATAGACCAAAAACTGATATAATGAGGCCATAATATGAAGGGGGCAAATAAGATGTCAACGGAACAGGCAATCTTAGTGGCGCAAAAAGCCGCAATGTTCGACTTGATTCAGATTCTCAAGCGGCAGCCGGATAAGGCCTATACAGTGGAAGAACTTGAAGCTCTTATTGTGGCTTATATCAAAGGAGCGGAACAAATATAAGGGAAGGCCCCGCCGGTTGGCGGGGCCTTTTGTGCTTCATAGAACAGCTGCAGGGGCGGTCTCTTCCTCAGCGGGCGGCTGAGCGGGAGGTTTCCCCTTCTTTTTGCGGGAGAAGACATGGCTCAGGTTGTCGATGACGGAGTAATATACCGGGGTAAACAGCAGGGTGATGATGGTAGACACCACCATACCGGAGATCATGGTGATGCTCATATCGCTCATCATCTCCGCCGCGCCCTCAGACAGCCCCAGAGCCATGGGCACCAGGGCCAAAATGGTGGTCAGGGTGGTCATAAGCACGGGGCGGACGCGGAGGGGGCAGGCGTGGAGGATGGCGTCCTCCCGGCTTTCCCCCTGCTCCCGGCGCTGGCGGATGTAGTCCACCAGGATGATGGAGGAATTGACCACCGTGCCGGCCAGCATAATGAGGGCAACCAGGGAGATCATGGACAGGTCCCGCCCGGTGAGGGGCAGGGCAAACAGTGCGCCGGTAAAGGCCACAGGAAGAATCATCATAACGATCACTGGCATAACGAAGGACTCAAACTGGGAGGCCAGCACAAAGTACACCAGGCCCAGGGCCACGGTCAGGGCTAGCAGCAGGTCGCCGAAGCTCTCCATCATATCCTCATAGGCGCCGGAAATTTCCACGGCATAGCCGTCCGGAAGGGTGTAGGCATCCAAGATCTTGTTAATTTCTCTGGAAATAGCGGTGGTATCGCCGCTGCTGGTGTCGCCGGTGACGGAAATCTGCCGGGACTGGTCCACGCGGATGATGCTCTGCGGCGCCAGCTGGATGTCCACGCTGGCCACTGAGGACAGGGGCACCGTCCCGCCGAGGGCGGAGGGGATGGCCATGGACTTCAGCGCGTCCAGGCTGGCCGCAGAGCGGCCGTCCCCCCGGACCACCACGTCCAGTTCTTTGTTGTTGATGGTAACGGTGGTGGCGGTGGAGCCGGACAGCTCCGACCTTACCGCTGCGCCCACAGTGGCCGCGGTAAGGCCATACTGAGACGCGGCCTCCCGGTTCATGGTGACGGTGACCTGCTCCACCTCCTTGGCCACGGACGTGGAAACATCTACCGCGTCCGGCAGCCTGGCAATCTGCGCGGCCAGGTCGTTGGCAATCATGACCAGGGTATCGTAGTCGTTCCCGGTGATATCCAGGCTGATGTCGGAGCCGCTGCCCATCATGGCGGTCATGTCGGAGGCCGTGACGGTAATCTCGCTTCCCGCAATGTTTTCCGTCAGCTCCCGCATGGCCCGGGCCACATCGTTGCTGCTGCGGTCCCGGTCCTCCTTGTCAGACAGCACCAGCCCCACGGTGGAGGCTTCGGGCTGGGACAGATGGTAAACCGACTCCAGCTCGGGGACATGTTCCACCGCAAGATCCACGATCCGGTCGGCAATAGCCGCAGTTGTTTCCACCTGGGTGCCCACAGGGGTGCTGACAGAAATCTGGACCATTCCCTGGTCCATCTCGGGCATGAGCACCATCTTGGTGTTCATGCATGTGACGATAAAGACTGCCACCAGAGCCGCCGACGCCAGCATCCCCGCCCACAGGTGGCGGACAAAATAGCCCAGCAGGCCGGTGTAAATCTCACTGAGCCGGTGGCCCAGTCCCTTTTTGCCGGCAGCGTGGCGCTTGGCTTTCTTTTCTGCCTTGTTCAGGGCGTGCTGGTGGACCTTTTTCTCGTCCAGCAGGAAGTAGCACAGCAGAGGGACCAAGGTAATGGCGATGACCAGGGACCCCAGGATCAGGAAGGAGATGGTCAGGCAGAAGTCGTCAAAGAGCATCCCCGCCATGCCGCCGGTCAGGGCCAGGGGCAGGAATACGGCCACCGTGGTAAGGGTGGAGGCGGTCAGCGAGGTAAAGACCTCCTTCGTCCCCTCCACGCAGGATTCCATCCGGCTGTGCCCCTCGGCGGAGTAGCGGTAGATGTTTTCCAGCACCACGATGGAGTTGTCTACAATCATGCCCACGCCCATAGCGATGCCGCCCAGCGACATCATATTCAGCGTGAGATGGAACACGTTCATCAGCACAAACACAGTGAGGATGCAAACGGGCATGGACACGGCGATAGTGGCCGTCGCGCCCCAGCGGCGCAGGAACAGGAACACCACCAAAGCGGCCAGGATGACTCCCATCACAATGTTCTGCACGGCGGAGTTCACCGCCATATTGATGTAGTCTGAGGCGGTGTACAGCACAGTGTAGGCCACCGCCCCATTGCGGGCGTGGAGCTCCTCCATTTCCTCTACCACCGCGTCCGCCGTGGCCACCTCGTTGGCCCCGGACTGCTTAGATACCTGAAGCACCACGCAGGCCGAGCCGTCCGTCTTGGCAATGGAATCGGGATCCTCCGTCTCCAGGGCCACGCTGGCCACCTCAGACAGGCGAACCGTCCCTCCGGCAGGGAGGGGCAGGATCATATTGGCCACGTCCTCCACCGTCTGGAATTTGGCGTCAGTGGTGACGGTAAGGGTCTGGGTACCGTTGTGCATGTCGCCACCGGGGAACAGCAGGTTCTCAGCGGTGAGCATCTGAGCGATGTAGGAGTTGGACAGTCCGAAGCCGGAGGCCCGGGTAGGGTCCACCTCCACGGCGATCTGCTGTTCCACGCCGCCGGAGACGGTAACCCGGGCCACGCCGTCGATGCGCTCCAGGGCCGGGACGACCGCGTCTTCGGCCAGGGCCTGGACAGAAGCCAGGTCCTCCCCCTGAAGGGCGATCATGGCCGAGGGCATCAGGTCGCTGACATTGATATTGACGATAATGGGGTCCATGGCCCCATCGGGGAGGGAGAGCTGGTCAAACTGCTCCCGCAGCTTGGTGGCGGCAATATCCAGGTTGGTCCCCTCTGTATAAGTGATCTGGAGCTGGCTGGCGCCGTCGGAGGAAGTGGACTGCACCCCCTCTACCCCGGACACCGACATAATGGCCGACTCCAGGGGACGGGTGACCAGCTCCTCCATATCGCTTGGGCTGGCGCCGTTGTAATAGCACATAACCAGGGCAGCGGGGGCCTCCATATCGGGCAGGAGCGCCATTTGCAGCTGGGTCGTAAAAACCACGCCGAAGATGGAGATCATGATGACCGCCATCAAAGTGGTAACTTTGTGCTTGATGCAAAAACTTGCGATACTCCTCACCGGACTCAGCCCTCCCCGGAGACGATGCGCACTGCGTCGCCGTCAGACAGATATGCCTGACCCACGGTAACCAACATATCGCCGCCCCCCAGGCCGGAGGTCACCTCGGTGACGCCGTTGCCCGTTAAGCCGGTATCAATGGGGACGCGGCGGGCCGTGCCGTCTTCCCCCGCGATGCCGTCCACCACAAAGACGTACTGCTCCCCGTTGCTGGTCAGGATGGCCTCGGTGGGGATCACAATGGTGTCAGCGGAGACGTCCGTGCGGAAGGAGACATCGGCAAACATGCCGGACATCAGGCCCTCCACGTCCTCGCTGATGGAAATGGAAACAGGGTACAGCTTGGTCTGCATATTGGCAGTGGTTTCAATCTTTTTAATGGTCCCCACCAGCTTCCGGTTCAGGGAACGGATGGACACGTCCGCCTCGTCCCCTTCGGCCAGCTTGGGCACCAGGGCCTCGGAGACGGAAACCGCAATTTCCAGCTGGCCCACCCCGTCGATGACAGCCACCGGCGCGGAGGGGGCCACATAACTGCCTTCCGCCGCATTCAGGGAGCGGATCGTACCCGAAATAGGAGCCACAACATTGCCCTGGCTGTCTACATTCTCCAGCATAGCGGAAAGCTGTTCGATGCTGGACTTGTAGTTCTGCATTCCAGCCTCCAGCTGAGCCAGGGTGGAGGTGCGCTGGGCCTGGGCGGTCTGGAGGGACAGCTCTGCCTGATCAACCTCCAGCTGGGAAGCGGCCCCAATCTCAAACAGGGCCTTCAGGTCGCTGACATTCTTTTCCGCCAGGGCAATCTGCTTGTCGAAAATAGCGGCCTGGTCCTGATAGCCCTGGGCTGCGGAGTTGTAGCTGATGCTGGCCGCATGATACGAGGCGATGGTGCTGGCCAGGTCCAGGGTGCACAGGGCCTGGCCGGCGGTGACAGAGTCGCCCACCTCCACGTAGAGGGAGGTACACTGGGCCTGGGCCGCCACAAAGACGGATTCCTGCCCGTCAGCGGTCACCCGGCCGGACACCGTGTTCTCGGTGGCGATGGTGTCCACCTTGACCTCCTGGACCTGGACGGCCACGCCGGCGGGGGCGTCCGCCTCCTGCGCGCTGCCCGCTCCCCCGCCGTCCTGGCAGGCGGCAAGGCTCAGGGCCAGGGCTGCGGCCAAGACAGCGGAAATCACTTTTTTCTGCTTCATGGGACGGTCTCCTTTAATTCATAATGCCGTAGTCCACGGCCCAGCGGTAGGTGTTGTAGGCGGAGAACAGGTCGTTTTCCGCTCCGGCCACCTTCTCTTTAGCTTCCTTCACTTTGTCCTCGGCCTCCAGCAGGCCGTTCTGGGACAGCTTGCCCTGGCTCTGCTTCAACTGAGCCGCAGCGTAGTTGTCCTGTTCCACGGCCAGGGCGGTCTGGGCGGCGTCCAGGATCTGTTTGTAATCCATAACCTTGAGATACAGCTTGCGCAGCCCCAGCTCAAAGCTCTGAATGGTGTTGTCGTAGGTGTACTTGGCGGTGTACCAGTTGTGCCGGGCCTGCTTGTAGCTGTCGCTGCCTCCGATGCCCGGAAGGTTGGCTCCGGCCTCGCCGCCGTGGCCGTTGTAGGTTTTCAGCTCTTCCTCCATTGTCTCGGTCGCCTGATAGATATCCCAACTGTTTGCCATGGCGGACTCCAGGTCCTTCTCCAGGTCCATCGCATCCAGCTCCTCCTGGGCAACCTTGGGCAGGGCGCCCAGGGAGAGCGTTCCGGTGATGTCCGCCCCGAGGAGCAGTTCAAACTGCCCCCGATAGGCCTCCAGGTTCATCCTCAGGGTGGACAGGCCGCTGGACAGCGCCGTCCGGCCCGCCTTGGCCTGCTTTAGCGTCATGGAGGAGATCTGCCCCAGCTCATAGCGCAGATCCAGCTCTGTCAGCTGCCGGTCCAGAGCGGCCAGCTGGCGCTCCAACCCATCCTCCTGCAGATCCATGGCCGCCAAGGCAATATAGGTGGCTTCCCCAGCCATCACGATCTGGTTTTGCAGGTTTTTCAGCTGCCGCATCGTATCCGCGTTGTCCTCCTGCATGTCCCCGTCCTTGATCGCCTCAAACTGGTCGCGGATCGCGTCATAGGCCAGATCCAGCTGGTCATAGGCGCTGTGGTATTCATAGTCGCTCATATAGTCGGAGGCCAGCACCAGACTCCACTGAGCTTTGGCCAGTTCGTTGAGCTGTTCCCGCATCTCCTCCTTCAACTGATCATAATCGATCTCTTCCAGCATGCAGATGCTCTCTTGGAGCGCCTTAATCTGCAAGTTGTTCTCACGCATCCTCCACCCTACATTTGCAAAGGAAATGGACCCCACCGGGTCCGGTATGTACTCCTCCGCTGCGGGATTGTCCTCCGGCTTGGCCGGCGCCTCCCCCTCTGCGGCCAGGGCCCCGGTACTCATTAAGGACAGGCTCAGCGTCCCTGCCAGCATCAGGGCTAATATTCGTTGTTTCATGTATGTACCTCCTCATATCCATCCGCTGCCCCGCCGTAGCGGAGCAGGTCCATGCGCATCTTCGTCATTTCCCGCACCCGGTCCGTGTGCGCTACGCCCTGCAGTGTCTCTACAACGGCAAAGGCCAGCACGGCACAAGCCAAGTGAAAAATCTGGTCTGCATATTCCCGGTCCTGCCGCCGCAGCCTGGCGGGGTCCACAACCTCCCACAGCGGGTCTGGCAAAAAGTGCTGGGGACCGCCCATAAAATTTTGCAAATCAATACCTTGATTCAGCCGAAGCAGCTTGATAAACAGGGCCAACATGGGGTCCTTGTATCCCTGGCGGCCAAGGAACCGGTCGTAGGTCAGCAGCGGCAGGGTAAACAGGTCCCCTTTTGCCTCGATCAAAATTTCCCGTAGCAACGCAACAAAATACTTCCGCATGTCCTCCAGCAGGTAGCGCACCAGGTCATCCTTATCCTCAAAATACTGGTAAAAGCTTCCCCGCGGAATGTGGGCCATGCTAATAATTTGATTAATCGACACATCGGTAAAGCGCACCCGGGTAAGCTCTGACCAGCAGGCATCGATCAACCGCTGCCGTTTTTCCTCCGGCAATCGAAAAAACGTACTAGTTGGCATGGGCTCCCTCCTTTTTACGACAGCTTGTCGCAATGTGACAGGCTGTCACGTATTATACAAAAGGCGTTGCTGGCTGTCAAGGCAAGAACTGTGAATCTTTTGTTAAAATGTCGCGGACATCCGCCCACATCTATTTGGAAATATTCCGGTCTACCAGCCGTCTACCAAAAGAGCCGCCAGTCGCCTGCGCCGCATGGGCCGGCGGCTTTTCCAGTTTTTAGAATGTCTACTGGATGTCTACCGCTTTCACTTTTTTACGTCAAAGGCGGCGGTTTTTTCAGCCTTTCCACCGCTTTTTGCAACCCTGTGCCCCATGCA
>CANDCW010000039.1 GCA_947383275.1 uncultured Bacillota bacterium | reverse complement strand
CGCGGCCTTTGAGAAAGCCCTGTTTGAGATGACCGACGAGGCCATCTGCAAGGAGGTCATGGACTCCGGCCTCCGGGGACGGGGCGGCGGCGGTTTCCCCGCCGGCCGCAAGTGGGACAGCGTCCGCAAGCAGCCCAAGGGCAAGAAGTACGTGGTGTGTAACGGCGACGAGGGCGACCCCGGCGCGTTCATGGACCGCTCCATCATGGAGGGCAACCCCCACTCCATCATTGAGGGGATGCTCATTGCCGCCCTGGGCGCCGGGAGCGACGAGGGCTACATCTATGTCCGCGCCGAATATCCTTTGGCGGTAAACCGGCTGAAAACCGCTATCGCCAAGGCCCAGGAGATGAATCTGCTGGGGGACCACATCCTGGGGACAGAGTTTTCCTTCCACCTCCACGTGAACCGGGGGGCAGGCGCCTTTGTCTGCGGCGAGGGCTCCGCTTTGACCGCCTCCATTGAGGGCAACCGGGGCATGCCCCGGGTAAAGCCCCCCCGTACGGTGGAGCACGGCCTGTGGGCCCAGCCCACGGTCCTCAACAATGTGGAGACCTTCTCCGCCGTCCCCCTGATTATCCGCAAGGGGTCGGCCTGGTTTAGGTCCATCGGCACGGAGAAGTCTCCCGGTACCAAGGCCTTCGCCCTCACGGGCAACGTGGTGAACACCGGCCTCATTGAGGTCCCCATGGGGGCCACCCTGCGGGAGATCATCTTCGACATCGGCGGAGGAATCAAGGACGGTAAGAAGTTCAAAGCCGTCCAGATCGGCGGCCCCTCCGGCGGCTGTCTCACGGAAGAGCATCTGGACATGCCCCTGGACTTCGATTCCCTGAAAAAGCTGGGGGCCATGATCGGCTCCGGCGGCCTGGTGGTCATGGACGAGGACACCTGCATGGTGGAGGTGGCCCGGTTCTTCATGAACTTTACCCAGAACGAGTCCTGCGGCAAGTGCGTCCCCTGCCGGGAGGGCACCCGGCGGATGCTGGAAATTCTCACCCGCATCGTCAACAACGAAGGCTCCTTGGAGGACCTGGATTTACTGGAGGAGCTGTCCGCCACCATCAGCGAGACCGCCCTGTGCGGCTTGGGTCAGTCGGCCTGCAAGCCGGTGCAGAGTACCTTGAAATACTTCCGGGACGAGTACCTGGCCCACGTGGTGGACAAGCACTGTCCCCACTGCAACGGCCGCAAAAAGGTGCTGCAAATCGACCCGAAGTTGTGCAAAGGTTGCGGAAAATGTATGCGGCAGTGCCCTATGGAGGCCATTTCCGGTCAGATCCGGATGCCTCATGTCATTGACACGGAGAAATGTATCAAGTGTGGCGCGTGCTGGGGCTGCTGTCCCTTCGGCGCCATTCGAGAGGAGTGAGCGGTATGGCAAAGGGAATTATGTACATCGACGGCCAGCGGGTACCCTTCGACGGGGAGCCCAACGTGCTGTCCGTCATCCGGAAAGCGGGCATCGAAATGCCCACCTTCTGCTACTACTCCGATCTGTCGGTCTATGGCGCCTGCCGGATGTGCGTGGTGGAGGACGAGCGGGGCAAGATTGAGACCTCCTGCTCCATGCAGCCCCGAGACGGGCTGAAGATCCGCACCAACACCGCCCGGCTGCTGAAGCACCGGCGGATGATCCTGGAGCTGATGCTGGCCTCCCATAACTGTTCCTGCACCACCTGCGAGAAGAGCGGCGACTGCCACCTCCAAGCCCTGGCCGTCCAGTTTGGCGTTCACCGGGTCCGCTTCCAAGACAACCGGGAGTGCGGCGAGTTTGACGACTCCAGCCCCGCCATTGTCCGGGACCCCAGCAAGTGCATCCTCTGCGGCGACTGCGTCCGGGTGTGCAGCGAGAACATCGGCATGGGCATCATCGACTTTGCCCAGCGGGGCTATCAGATGCAGGTTACTCCCGCCTTTGGGCGGAAGCTGGCTGAAACCAAATGTATCAGCTGCGGGCAGTGTTCTGCGGTCTGTCCCACCGGAGCCATCACCGTCTACGATGAAATCGGCAAGGCCTGGCGGGCCATTCACGACCCGAACAAGCGGGTGGTGATTCAGATCGCCCCGGCCGTCCGGGTGGCAGTGGGCGAAGCCTTTGGTATGGCCCCCGGCCAGAATGCCTTGGATCAGCTCATCAGCGCCCTGAAGCTGATGGGCGTGGACGAGGTCTACGACACCACCTTCGGCGCGGACTTTACCACCATTGAGGAGGGCACCGAATTTCTGGAGCGGCTGGAGAGGGGCGGCCCCTTCCCCATGTTTACCTCCTGCTGCCCCGCCTGGGTAAAGTACCTGGAGAACGAAAACCCCAAGTACCTTAAACACATCTCTACCTGCAAATCCCCAATGCAGATGTTTGCCTCTGTCCTAAAAGATAAATATGCTAAAAAAGACGAAGAGGATGGCCGCACCACCTACCACATCGCCATCATGCCCTGCACGGCCAAGAAAATGGAGGCCAAACGGCCGGAGTTTGTCCAGCCTGACGGCACTCCCGCTGTGGACCTGGTGCTCACCAGCCAGGAAATCATCCGAATGATTAAGGAGTCCGGCATTCAGCTCACCAAGCTGGAGTACGAGTCGCCCGACCTACCCTTTGGGCTCGGCTCGGGCGCGGGCGTGATCTACGGCACCACCGGCGGCGTAGCGGAAGCGGTGGTCCGCTTCTGCCTGCCCGACAAGTCCAAAAACGTGCTGCGGGAGCTGAAATATTCCCCCCTCCGGGGCAACCGGGCCATTCGGGTGGCCGTTATCAAGGTGGGAGACCGGGACGTTCACATGGCCATTGTCCACGGCTTGGTCAACGCGCAGAAACTGCTGAAAGAGATTGAGGCGGGCAACGCCTACTTCGACCTGGTGGAGGTCATGACCTGCCAGGGCGGCTGTGTGGGAGGCGCGGGCCAGCCACATGCCATGAAGCAGGATAAGGAGGACCGCGCCGAGGGCTTGTATTCTCTGGATCGCTTGGCCCCCTTTAAGCGCGCCGAGGTCAACCCGGTGGTCAGTTCCCTGCTCCAGGATCTGGACCATGAAAAACGGCATGCACTGCTCCATGTGGACTATGTGCAGGAGTGAAGGAAGCCCTCCGCAATCCGGGCATGTGGGGGTAAAACAGCCATACATCCGCTGACTGTGCCAGCAAAAGGGATTTACCTACACGGGAACCGCTCCGGTTGTCATACCGGCGGTTAGTGTATGGCTTGTATCTGCCGCTGCCCTGTTGAAGCGATTGAGGATAGAAGTTGCTTTCTGGGCAAAGGAGCAGGGGGCGGATGTGAATTATAAGGACTACTATGGGAAAACTCCCATTTTCAACCACGCTTCTTTTTGGAACGGTGATGTGCGGCTTCTGATTGATCTGGGTGCGGAAATCCATGCTGCCCAGGACGATGGCACAACCCCCTTTCACCTGGCAGCGCTGTACGGGCGTGTGGAGGCAGTGAAAGCCCTGTTAGAGGCCGGAGCAGATGTCAACGTCAAATCAGGCCGGCTCGACTGGCCGGGGTATCTTACACCCATGGAAAAAACCCTCCTGCAAGATCGCCTGCCCTATTCCCTTCTGTTGGAGATCTGTCGGATTCTTCTGGACCACGGGGCAACGATCACCGGTCGGTGTCAGGAGTATCTAGGTAAGTCTGCACAGCGCTTCCAGCGGGTCAAGCGGGGGATCACAGACCCGGATTTCCTGTGTGGCCAGATGGAGGGACTGGATCGTCTTTACCAAATTTTTGGTGTGGAGCCTGCGGCATAAACTGGGACAGCGATTTTCGAAAGATGCTGAGAGCCATTCCTCGGTATTTCTGTCTGGGCAATCCGTTAAGCGAGGAAGATATTGCCCAGGCAGAAGTGATTATCCGTTCTTTGGGAAACAGTCGGGATGACGGAAGTTTGACGATACAGTTGCGCGCTTACGCGGTCACTTGGGTGCTGCTGAATCCGAAAGTATTACCTCCGTTGGAGGCGGACTATTTAAGATAATTCAGACCGTGTCATCTCCCGGCTAACTGCTTTCTCCTATAGGTACTTTTCCCGAAGGTATCGAAGCTTTTTTTGCGTTCTCCGTACCTTACGGCTAGCTCCCTTGTATTCAGTTGTGCGTCCGCTACAGCTGTCCGAGCGGCCGAGAAAAAGCGGAAGCCTTCAACGAACTGGCTGCCGTCTGCAATCCGGACTTCTCAGGGGTCCGCCATAACTGGGCAGTCTTTCAGTCGCTGCCGGGGCAGGCGTCCGCGCACTTGCTACAGCGGATGCACCTCGGGAAGCGGAAAGTTTAGACTGCGTGGAGATATCAGATAAAACAGCGGTTCCGCTTCAGCAAAGACCCCAGGGCGGAGGATGGAGCTTGCATAGGAAGCCGGGGTTGAAGAGATAGAATTTCTCTTGTGAATAATGCACAAAAAAGTGTTTTAGTTTTCTGCATTTAACCCTTGACATTTTCTTGCCTTTTGACAAAATATTTTAACGTTGACATATGAACTGACTTAAGCTAAAATAAAAACAGTTTTTCCTGACAGCTCAGGTTGATAGGATGCTTGCATCCTAAGTGAATAGGCCCCGATAGCTCAGATGGATAGAGCGGTCGCCTCCTAAGCGACAGGCCGCTGGTTCGAATCCAGTTCGGGGTGCCAAGATGCCGGAATTTCATAAATTTCGGCATCTTCTTTTATAAAAAGTTCAGCATCTATTTTTTCGGAGGAGAGAAAAAACCGAAAAGTAGATAGTCTTTGCCCTCGCAGGAATCGAACGATTTTTTTTAAACTGCTAATGAAAATCGGGGTTTTGCTAATTTGGCGTTTCGCGCTGTCTGATGCACTCCTGTGTCCTCTTGTTACTTGGCGTTCAAAAGGGCTTTCAACTGGGCTGCTAATTCTGGATTTTCTTGCAGCTGCGTAAGAAGTTTTTGCAGGTCTGTCCCCTGCTCAGTCTCCGGTTGACACAGTTCTTGCTCCACCTTGCGCATATCCGGATTGGCGTAAAAAGCTACCTCAAATTTTTGAGCATTGATCTTGCGCTCTTCATCTAAAATATGAGCATAGACCTCTGTAACCATCTGGGCCTGCGCATGACCGGTATCACCCTGAGTTGCCTTAATATCTCCATGGTTCAATTTCAGCTTGTAGGTTGTACTGCTATGGCGCAGGGAGTGAAAAACTACATCGGGCAAGCCCGCAGACTTTTTCAGGCGCTCAAACTGATTCCCGATAACCCTGTCCTCACAGGGACGGCCAGTTTCCAGTGCCAGGACTAAATTGTAGTCTACATATTCGTCTCCCATGAACTCCTTCAGCTTCTCCTGACGCTCTTTCCAGTCACGGAGAATATATGCGAGGGTTTTGGGAAGCCAGATTTTTCGGATGCTGGTTTCTGTCTTTGGCTTCTTCAATACGAGACGAGTTGTAGATTCGCCTTTGATCATACGCGGGAACATGAAAAGGATGTCCTTTTCTCCCAGCGCAGCGATTGCCTTTTGGTCAACTCGGGCAAGTTCTTTGTTGACGATAATATACGCATCGTCTTTCGCAATATCCTGGTCAGTGATATGAACACAATCCCAGGTCAGCCCTATAATCTCACCCATTCGTAAGGAGCAGGCAAACGCAAGATTGATTGCGATAAACAGCTTTCCGTCGGAGCAGTTGTCCAGAGCCTGCCGGATAATATCTACTGTCCAGATGGCCCGTACCTTCTTTTCCTTTTTGGGCAGCAACACATCATCAAAAGGATTTTTGGGAATCATATCCCAGCGAACCGCCTGCCGGAAGGCACAGTGCATGACTTTACAGATCTTCTCAATCGTACAGGGCGGCAAAGTTTCTGTCCGAGCCTTGCGGAATTGCGTATTGACTGGCGCCGTTTTCTGGAGTTCCAGAATAAAGCGGTCCACAACCCGGCGATTGATGTCCTGGATGTTATACTCACCCAAGATAGGATTGATATAGTTGTCAATTAAGCCTGTATTCCCGGAATACGCGGACAACCCCCACCGCTTAGAGCCATAGAGTTCCACAAAGTCTTTCAGGAACTCAGCAACAGTTACATTGGACGGCGGAATGAAGGTGCCATTGTTAATTTCATTTTCTACCTGCGCCTTTCGAGCAAGAGCCTCTTTTTTGGTAGTAAAGGACTCCCACTTCTGGCGTTTGGCCTGTGTACTGTCCTCATAGGTGTAAATGACAGCATACTTTTTCCCACGCTTTTGGATGGATGCCATAATTCTGTGGACTCCTTTCAAGAATTATTTTCACCATCAAGCCACTCGTCAAAAGCCTTTTTCGAGATTCTGAGTTTCGTCCCAATCCTTACGCTCTTAATCACACCGGCAGAGCAAAGATTGTATACAGACCGCTTGCTTACACCCAAAATCTCCGCAATTTCAGCAACAGAATAACTCCGTTTTTCAGGAACAGCTTCTTGGTGAATCAATGTTGTATCAGCCACAAAAATCCTCCTCTCTATGTGGCTGAAGAAGAATCCACAGTATCCTTACATAATACTTATACGATTCTTCTCCAGAAAAATCAACAAAACAAAGCGTTCGTTTCCAAATTCTAATCCCGGCCCATTTCCTGCGCCCACACTCCAGACCGCGTATTGTCAGGCAGCCGCTATGCGGCATTTCAGCGGCGGGTGCGCGGAATGCACACTGTCCGCCGCTCCTGTATAACCTCCGGGACAGGGTATGAAGCCCAGCCGATGTTTCAACATAGCAAAGCCCTTTTTCAAGGTGCGCCGTCTACCGCCGGGGAGCGGCAGGGCATGAAGCGGGATTCTTCCCGTCTAAAAATAAACAGATAGAGGATGTGCTATATTCTGCAAAGAAAAAAGGAAACAAGATATAAGAAGATTGGCGTTGACAATCTCTATATCTTGTGGTATGCTATCCGTGTAATTGATTTTTGTGCGCCTCCCCTCGGGGATAGCTGGGCTTTGCCCGGTGATCGGAGCGATCCGAATTGCACACGCTGTTAAGTTTGTATGTGTTGCCAGTGGTATTACTGCGCCTAAATGGCCGGTAGCTGCTGGCTTTTTGCTTTTTCTGGGGATTTTCCCACCTATGCGAGAATGACCGATGCCCGTCACCCGACGGACAAAACTGACGTTCAGTTTCAGGTCATTCTCGCTTTTTTTCTGCCCAAATGCCGAAAGGCTTTGAGGATATATCAAATTATGGAAGGAGACAGGCTATGAAACGCAAAAGATTCTGGAAACCGGGAGGTCATCCCAGGCGTGCGGCGGGCTCCATGAGGCTCAGCCGCAGGAAGAACCAGTAGACGGCATCGAAGATCGCTGTTCCCAGGAAGGAGGCTGCTGCACTTGGCACAGGCCGCTGAATATCAGCCGCTGGTGCTGGTGGAAACGGCTGATCTGTCAAGGGAAGAATGGCTCGCATACCGCCGACAGGGACTTGGCGGCAGTGATGCGGCGTCTGCCCTAGGGATCTCCCCTTTTCGGACGGCGATGGACCTCTACTACGACAAGCGGAACCTTCCTATCGAGGACGATGAAGGGAACTGGGTCGCTATGGAGGTCGGAACTCTGCTGGAGGATTTGGTGGCCCGTATCTTTGCGAAGAAAACCGGGCTGAAAATCTACCGGCGCAAGTGTATGTTCCAGCACCCGGCCTACCCCTGGATGCTGGCCGATCTGGATTTCCTTGTGGAAATGCCCGACGGCAGCACAGCCATCCTGGAGTGTAAGACCACCAACTACAACGCCCGCGACAAGTGGGAGTACGACGGAAAACCGATTGTTCCTGTGTACTACGAGTCCCAGGGACGGCACTACATGGCGGTGATGAACCTGAACCGG
This sequence comes from uncultured Bacillota bacterium, assembly GCA_947383275.1. Taxonomy (GTDB): domain Bacteria; phylum Bacillota; class Clostridia; order Oscillospirales; family Oscillospiraceae; genus Lawsonibacter. The sequence goes on along the minus strand of CANDCW010000039.1, from coordinate 14,207 downwards.
GTCTATTACTGCTGCCTCTATGGAAACAACGAGGAAGAGGTCATCATCCGGCACATTGACCGGGACATGGACTATGAATCGGAACTGATTTCTCTGGAGGAGGACTTCTGGCTCAATCATGTCCAGGCCCAGGTGCCGCCGCCCTATTTTGAGGACGATGGCGAATTGATCCTGGAGAGCCTGCGCCGGCTGATGGGACCATCCTCAAAGGATGCTCCGCCTGTTCTGCTGACACCGCCCCAATCCGCGAAAATGTTCCGGTTCCTGGAGCTGCAAGCAGAGAAAAAACGGCTGGACGCGGAATCAAACCGGCTCAAAGCTGAGATGGACCGCATGAAGGCACTGATTGTAGCCGACATGGGGAGCAGCTGCACCGCCGTCTATGAGGACGCCAGCGGCAGCTATACCGTGACATTCAATCCCAGCTACAAGGAGAGCATTTTGAAAGACAATCTGCTGCGGCTGAAGGAGAGCCACCCGGAAATCTACACAGAATATGTCTCAGTCTCCGAGAGCAGGCGGTTCAATGTGAAACGGGCCGAGCCGAAAGCGGCGTAAGCCCCAGGAGGTATGACTATGAGCATTGTCGCTGCATTTGACAAAACATTATTTTACAACGAGGCCAGCAAATACTGCGTGCTGCGGCTGAAAACCGCAGACCTGATGATCCCGGAGGACGCCCGAACTTCCTTCCCCTTTGGCGACCATCTGATTCGGTTTACCGCTGTCGGGTATGACCTGCCCCGGACGGATTCCATCAAGATGGAGCTGGAGGGAACGTGGACAAAGGGCAAGTATGGCTGCCAGCTTCAGGTGGACAGGTGGCATGAGATCGTGCCACCCACTGTTGAGGGCATCCGGGGCTATCTGTCCTCCGGCCTGCTGAAAGGCATCGGTGAGAAAACGGCCGACGCCATTATCCAGCGGTTCGGCGTTCAGTCCCTCTATATTCTGGAGCACCAGCCGGACAAGCTGCTGGAAATCCGGGGTATCACCGAGGAACGGCTGGATGCAATCAAGGCTGGCTATGCGGAAAGCAAGGCCATGCGTGACATTATGACCCTGCTGGCCCCCTTTAAGGTGACCCCCACCACGGCCATGAAAATCTATGAGCATTTCGGCCCGGACGGTGTGGAGCTGCTGCGGAAAAGCCCGTTCCGGCTGTGCCAAATTTCAGGCTTCGGATTCAAGAGGGTTGACGCCATCGTGCAGAAATCCGGCGGCGACCTCCATGACCCCATGCGTGTCCAGGGGGCGCTGTTCTATACGCTGGAGAAATCCCGCACAGAGAAGGGCCACCTCTACCTGGAAGCGGATACATTGGTTAGGGACGCTCTTTTACTGTTGAACGAGAAAATCCCCCAGCTTGACCTGCGCCTGAACCGGCAGCAGGTGGAGCAGGAGGTGAAGGCAATGATTATGGACAATGTGATAGTTGCCAACAAGGGAAACATCTATCTGCCCCATGTGTTCACCCAGGAGAGCGAGACCGCCTGCAAGGTGGTACAGATGCTCCTGGAGGTGCCGGAGCCGGTCAGACTTGCCCCCGTCATGGAGCAAATCAGGGGCCGATTGGGTATCCAGCTGTCGCCCAAGCAGTACGAGGGTGTGGAGATGGTGTTTCAGCATAACCTGTCCATCATCACCGGAGGCCCCGGTACCGGCAAAAGTACCATTTTGAAGGCTGTGATCGAGGCGTACCAGCGGCTTTATCCCAAGAACATCATCAAGCTGGGCGCACCGACCGGCAAGGCCAGCCGCCGCATGGCGGAAACCACAGGAATGGACAGCGCACAGACCCTGCATAGTCTCCTGGGCCTCCACGGTGAGGACGCTGGATGGCAGAAGAAGCAGGAGCTGGAAGCTGACCTCCTGATCGTGGACGAGTGCTCCATGATGGATATGTGGCTGGCCTACCAGTTATTTTCCCGGCTGAAGCCCGGGACAAAGGTGCTGTTGGTAGGCGACGCCGACCAGCTGGAAAGCGTGGGCGCAGGCAGTGTGTTCCGGGAGCTGATTGAATGCGGTCTGGTGCCGGTAACGGTGCTTGACCAGATTTTCCGTCAGGCCAAGGACAGCCTGATCGCCTACAATGCCAAATTTGTCAGGGAGGGTAATTGCGACCTGTACTATGGCCGGGATTTCGCCTTCATTCAAGCCGACTCTCAGGAGGAGGTTGCGGAGCTGATCCGCGAGGTCTACCGGACCGAATTGGCACATACCGGCATGGAACAGGTACAGATTCTCTCCCCCTTTCGTTCGGAGGGCGCCGCTTCCGCCAACGGGCTGAACGAGGCCATCCGGGAGGAAGTCAATCCGGCGGAACCGGGCAAGCCCGAGGTTACATTTGGCGGGAAATTGTTCCGGCTGCACGACAGGGTGATGCAGGTGAAGAATAACTACGACATCATTCTGCACGACCGGGCCAATGAGCCAATCTCCACGGGAGTATTCAACGGTGAGATCGGGGTGGTGTATACCATCCGGTCCGGCACAGTCATCATCAATTTTGATGGCCGCTTTGCCGACTATCCGCTGGAGAGCCTGGGAGAACTGGAACTCTCTTACGCCTCCACCATCCACAAGGCCCAGGGCAGCGAGTACGATCTGGTCATTATCCCCATGCTCCCAGCCCACAAGATTTTGCTGTCAAGGAATCTGTTCTATACGGGCATTACCCGTGCCAAGCGGCGGGTGATTCTGGTAGGACACAAGAAGGCACTGTATATGGCGATTCGCAAAAGCAGGAATGGGAAGCGCAACACCCTGTTGGGTGAACGCATTACCCTGTACCACTGTGCGCGAACACGTACACCCACGCCGAAACGTGAATTGAAAAATGCCGGTTAAAAAAGGGATGCGCTATGCAGAAAATGGCATGGGTATCTCTTGTTTATTTTAATGAGAGGAGTTTACGCAAATGAACGAGAAGAAAAATTCGATGCTCGCTACCGTTCCCGCCGCCAGGGAGCTGCGGAAGGTGCCGGGGTTTGACCCGCTGAAGTACCTGCGCACGGTCACCCGGGACGGGGAAAAGGTGCTGAAGCTGGACCTCTGCTACAAGAAGCTCTGGTTCCGGCTGGCCTGCCCCAACGGGCGGATGTACCTCAATCCCCTGCGGATCACGGACCAGATGGCGATCTTCGAGGCCCGGCTCTACGCCAACAAGGAGGACAACGCTTCCTTCCTCGCCAGCTTCACCTCCACGCAGATGGCCCGGAATGTCCCCGGTGGCTTGTATATCCGGGCGGCTCAGGACGAGGCGCTGAACGAGGCGCTGGATAACGCTGGCTTTGGCATCCAGTTGTGTGACGTGGCACAGGTGTCCGATGGCAGCGGATTTGGCTCTGAAGTCCCGCTGTCTCAGGTGGAGACGCATCCGACGGCCACGGCCTCTGCCGGAACTCCGATATTGGAAGCGGAACCTGTGAATGCCTCTGAACCGGCTGCTGTGCCTGCGGAAAAGGCCGTGGAAGAGCCGAAACCCACAGAAACGTCCGAAGCGAATGTGGCTGAGGAACCCGCCGTCCCTGCGCAGGCCGCGCCGGAGGAGGCTGTGGTTCCGGCCTCAGATCAGGAACCTGACGACGAACTGCTGGCCGTGGAAGCTGCGGAGGCTGCCCCCGTTGAGGAAGCGCCTGCTTCCCAGGAAGAGGTTACCGGGGTCGGTATGCCCTCCGCTCCGGAGAATGTGACCGTGCTGCCTATGACTTCCCATACCGAACTGGATGCCGAGGCTGAAAACGGCAAAAATGCCGATCACGCAGCGGATGCCCAGAACGGCTACACGGATGATATGACCGTGGAGGAGATCTGCGAGCGCATGACGATGGATGAGGCCCGGGACATTCTGGTTCCGCTGGGTACCTGCAAGGGGTGGACGCTGGGTCAGGTCCTTGACCGCCGCCCGACCAGCCTGAGATGGTACATGGTCGGCTGCCAGGATGCCAGCAACATCTTGAAGGCCGGGGCGACCCTGCTCTGGAACTACCGTCAGATGCAGAAGGCCGGCTAACTCATATCCTGCCCACCGGACTGATGGAAGGAGCTAATTCCTATGGACTACAAAGCGACAGGTTTTCCTTTTACCATTATGGACGTTGCTTCCCTTCTCCGTCTGAACATTAGGAGGGAAGGGTCCGGCCACATCTATGTGGACTGCCCCATCTGCGGTGACCGCCGCGGGAAGATGAACCTCAATCTGACGAAGAATGTCTGGCGCTGCAACTACTGCGGTGAGGGCGGCGGGATGCTGGCTTTGTACGCAAAGGTCTATAGGATCAGCAATTCAGATGCCTACAAGGAGATCTGCGATGCCTTGCAGACCGGGAGCGCTGCCTCGGCGTACAGCACTCCCAGTCCGGCTGGGCCTAATAAAGAGATGCCCCAAGCGGAACGTGCCAGCGAGCAGGAAATACACCGCACCTTTACTACTATGATGTCCGCTCTGTCCTTGACGTCAGCCCATCGGGAACATTTGCGCAGCAAGCGGGGGCTGACAGACGCTCAGATCGACCAGTTTGGTTTCAAGAGCACCCCTCCCCCGGAATTCTGCCGCATATTGGCAAGGCAGCTGGCGGAGTTTGGATACCGGGTCCAAGGTGTCCCGGGTTTCTACATAGACGACTACGGAAAATGGACAATCAAGTTCCACCGGCGGACCTCTGGGATTCTCATTCCTATTCGCAGCGTGGAGGGACTGCTCTGCGGTCTCCAGACCCGTTTGGACAAGCCCATTCGGGATAAGGATGACCCGCCGGAAAAGTCCGGGATAAAATACCTCACGCTGTCCTCTACAGGTAAGAATATGGGAACCACATCGAAATGCCCAATCCATTTTGTGGGCGATCCATGCTCCCGCATCGTTTACGTGACGGAGGGCGCTTTGAAAGCGGATATTGTTCACGCCCTGACTGGCCGCTCCTTTGCCGCTATGATTGGGGCAAACAATACCGCCGGGCTGGATGAACTGTTCGCGTTTTTAAGGAAGAACGGCACCGAGGAAATCATTGAAGCTGAGGATATGGACAAGTACAGCAACGATATGGTCAGCAAGGGCGCGTCGAAAGTCTGCCAGCTGGCAGTCAAACACGGTATGACATGCCGGCGGCTGGTCTGGAATCCCAACTACAAGGGGATTGATGATTGGCAGTTGGCCCTGCACAGGAAAAATGAGATACGGAAGGAGGCTGTGACCATAAATATGGAACAGCAGCTACAGTTGTTCCGGGTCTATCAGTTGGATCTGGATGGGATCAAAACCTATCCCTTTGCGTTCCGAAGCATCGAGGTAATGCGAAAGGTCGGTTATCAGCAGCCGCCGGCGGCAGATTACCGGCTGGTCTATGACGGGGAGATTCCCTGTGCTAAGGATGCGGAGCCCAAGGATGTACTGGAACGCATTTTCATTCGCTGCAACGATACCTTCCCCGAGGGCTATCGGGGACACAGTTTGTCTATGTCCGACGTGGTGGAGCTGTATGACGAAAAAAACAGGAGCTATTTCTATTGTGACCAGTCAGGCTTTGTCCCCGTACAATTTTCCGCTGAGCTGGCAAAACCACTGCCAGAAGAGAATCATGGCGCATAGAAGCAAAGCGGAACAGCTGGAAGAAATGAGTTCGTTTTGCCATGCGCTGGGGGTGGAGGTTCAATACCACCCACTGCACCGCTATTTCACTGCAATGTTTTGGGATGGATGGGATCTGGCCTACAATGAAGGCCCCGCTCTCGCCGTCCAACAGGAGATCCAACGACAGTCTGCTCAATACCCGGATTTGGTGTGCTATTGCTTTGATCCGTTCAGCACCCTGATCTATGCGGTTTGAGCAAAATGAGAAAAGGGACACAGTACCGGCCTATGGCTGGTCTGTGTCCCTTTGCTATTAAAATCAAACAGGAGGATTTTTACCATGGGAGTTTTTTCTGAAATGAGCATGGAGCAGGAGTATGGCAACAACCCGGCTTCTGTGAACATCGTTCCTACCGTTCCTGCGGAGCCGGAGGCGCCCGCCTGGGATGAACCGGCAGAGACTGTACCTCCCGCTTTCGAGGAGGAGCCGCACCAGCAGACGGAGCCGGAGACTGCCCCCGACGCCTTGATTCAGGTCAATGGCGCACCGGATGGCGAGCAGACTGTGCCCCAAGGTTCTGCTGCGGCTGAGACCAGCGACGATACAGCAGACGGCAAAGAGGATGAAGATGCCAAGCGGCAGTCCCATGAAGCTGCCGAGGCCCAGCGCAAGGCGGATTGGGAGGCAAAGCAGCAGCAGAATAAAGCTGCTTTGCAGGCAGAATTGGATCGTCTGGCCGCTATGAGCGACGACGAGGTGATGATTGCCTCTATGAAACGCGTGAGTGCCGACACGGAACGGCTCACCCGCCGCAACATGAAGGATTGTGTGTCCGAATACATCCAAACGAAGTGTTTGGAGGACCCGGCTTTCGCCCGCCGTGTTGGACACCCGCACAAGAGCATGATTCACTGCATCTGGTATATCAACCGCAAGGCCAGGGAGTACATTGAGCAGGAAATGAAGGACAATGACATCAAGCCTGAGAATGGCGTCTATGGCAGCGATGTCCCGGACGATCTCTGCTACCAGTGGGCGGTGGACTATTTCAACGACCCGGATGCTAAAGAAGATCAAGAACAGGAGGAAAAATTTGTTCCGAAGCCTTATGTGGGCGGCTCCACCTCCAAGGGCAAGAGCAGCAAGCAGGCCAAAGGCAAGAAAGGGGATAAAAAAGCGGCCTCTCCGAAAAAGGCGGCCGCGAAAGAGACCTCGAAGAAGCCGGCTGAAGATGACAGCCAGATCAGCCTGTTGGGGGTGGCATAATGAGCGGAATTGATAAAAAAGCCTGCCGCCAGTTTTTGGAGCCTGGTTTGGCGCCTAATTCTGACTGTGGCTTGTTCCTTGTTCCCAAGTTGAAGTACATCATCCGCACGGCGGTAAAAATTGTTGGCCACCGGCGCCTGCTGATTTTGTGCCTGTATGCCAGGGGGAATACCCCTGGCGATAGGCCGAGGTTGGCCTATACCATATTTCAGGCCAGCGACAGCTTCATCACCTACGACCATCAGCCGGACACGAAAACCGTATGGCGGACGGCCATGCTGGAAAATCTGGAGCAGGAATACCGATTTCTGATAGAAAAATGTGCTTTTTATTCCAGACCGGACGAAGTACGGGTGATCAACTTCTGCAAGCCTCATGTGGCGGTGCAGCTTTGCGGCACTGGTTTCTCTGCTATTTCTCATATGCAACAGCAACTTCGTGATAAAGAGACTCTGCAGCGGCAGAAAGGCCGGGAGCAGAAGATCAGGTCTCGGTTAAGTGGGCTGAACCCTCTGCCCTGTGACCTGGAGGAGTGGCTGCGGCGTAAGGTACTGCCTGCCTATTTCTTTTACGATTACAAGAAAGGGAAAAAGGCTATCCGTGGCCTATGCAGCGCCTGCGGCCAGGAAATTGAGCTGACTGGGGTGCGGCACAACGCTGTCGGCGTCTGTCCTCGCTGTGGCCGGGGACTTACAATGAAGTCGAATAAGAAGCGTGGGTATATATGGGATCGTGCCACTGCCTCGGTAGTTCAACGGTTTCACGGCGGCAACCTGATCGTCCGTGTTGTCAAGGTGTATCAGGACTTTCCCAAAAATGCGCCAGTGAAGATGAATTGTTACGAGGAGACTAGGATCATCATTTGCCCGCAGAAAGATGGCATGTTTGAGGAAGAAGTCTACCACTATTCTGGCGACTCCGCCGGCATTACCCGTTGGAAAAAGGGGTATCCTCCCGTGACATATCTTTTTCAGCGAAATTTCAATGCGGAGACCTGCGGGTTCCTCTATTGCAAAAACCTGAGCAGAGCGTTGAAGGGGACTCCGTGGCAATATTGCCAGCTGCGGGAGTTTTATGAAGGTGTCCACGACCAAATGGAGGTAGGGCCTTACCTGATTTCCTATCGTAAAATCCCTGCCATAGAGTTTTTTGTCAAACTGAAACTGTTTTGGTTGGTAAGCCATGTAGTTTATAGGCGGGACGGGACAAAGGACATCAATCTTGATGGCAAAAACTTACGAGAGGTGCTTCAAATTGATCCATCCGACCTGCCTTGTCTCCAAAAGCCGGAGGCGGATATCCGTGAACTGCGGCTGCTCCGTATCCTGCGGGCAGCCGGCCATCAGCCCAGTGAGGAATTTTTCACATGGGTGAATGCGAATGAACTTACGGAAATGAATCAGCTCGCCCTTGCTCTGAACAATACTACGCCGCACAAGCTGATGCGCTACCTCGACCAACTCTTTTCCAAATTAAAAAAGAGCACTTATCGGGGTTGTGCAGGAGTTTTGTCCGACTACAGCGACTACTTGGGATTTTGTGAGCAGCTTCAGTACGATTTGAAAAATGAGTTTGTCCTGTTCCCTAAGAATTTCAAGAGGGCACATGACCAAGCCAATGACTTGATAAAACAGCATCGAGTGGAGCAGTATGATCCGCAAATCGCAGCTATGCAGAAGGAACTGAAAGATCGGTACCAGTTTAAGGCGGACGGCCTTATCGTGCTGCCGCCCCATTCCGCACGGGAAATCGTTGTGGAGGGGCAAAAGCTTCGTCACTGTGTCGGCGGGTATGCCCAGAGTATGGCAGAAAAGAGAACTGTCATTCTGTTCATCCGGCAGGAAGCGAAACGGAACAAGCCGTTTTTCACTGTGGAGGTACAGGGTGATAAAATTCGCCAGGTACGAGGTTCTAACAACCGCGCACCTATACCGGAAGTTACAGCATTTTTGGGCAAGTGGAAGAAGAAAAAACACTTGGACGATGCCGCATAATGATGAAATGACAGGGTGTGCTTCACATGAGGCGCACCCTGCCTATGTATAGAAAGGACTGAGTAAAATGACTATGACAATTCCCCAGCGTAATTCTCTGGTGCAAAAATACCTTTGGTGTATTGACAGTGTGATGAAGCAGAACAGCACCTTGATCAAGGCGGCCCATCTGGACAGGGACGATGTGTACCAGTCCCTCGCTGTGCGCTTGATCCGGGCCGTGGAACTGTACGATCCCAACAACGAGGCCGGAAAGACCTTGAAGAACTACATCTTTATGAGCCTGCGCTATGCGCTGCGCACCTGCGGCGGTTCTCAGGCGCGGTACGGATTCCGGGAGGCCCCCTATTTCCTCCCGAACGCGGTGGTGTCTGTGGAAGCGTTGGAAGAAGCCGATCTGTATTGGGAAATGCGGATCGCGGCTTAAATCAGAAGGAGGCTACGCAAATGAAGCAGCTTGGCAATTTGGCGATTGTCTGCGCTCAGCGGCGCTCCATCCTGTTTATGGTGGAGAGCGGTGAAGTGCGGGTCACTATCCGCAAGGCCCCGGGAAGCCCCAGCTACTACCTGCGCTGGGATGATGATAAGAAAATCTCGGAAGTTATCCACGAATTGAATTTTGGGAAATACAAGAATTATTGAGGAGGCGGCATAATGGAGCAATCTAAAATTGCGCAGCAGCAGGAGCTGAACGCCCTGCTCTCGTTGGACAAAACGAAAAGCAGCGCGGAATTGGTGTCGTTTATGGGCAGCCAGCTGATTATGCTGATGCTGAAACTGGACGGCCTGACGGTCAAACTGACCTATGAGGGCGGTGTTCTGGTGGAGGCGGCCACTCGGGGCGACGGCAACGAGGGCGAGATCATTACGCACAATGCCTGCGGCATCATGGGTATTCCTACGCAGATCCCCTACAAAAGCCGTCTGGTGGTCGCAGGCGAGGCATTCATCCGCCCCAGTGATTTTGAGGCGCTGAAAGCGACCCTGTTGGACAGCACAGGCAAGCCGTATAAAAACGGGCGCAATCTGGCCGCTGGTTCCGTCCGGCTGCTGGATGCCGCCGACTGTAGGGAGCGCCGTGTCACGTTTATGCCCTTCAATGTGCTGGAGGGCTTCCCGGGGAAGGAGCGCAAATCGGACAAGCTGTACTATCTGCCGGCGCTTGGGTTCAATCTCTGCAAGTTCATGGTCGCCAACCGGCCGCTGAAGCAGAAAGAGATTGACGATGGCATTCAACTGTTGAGGAAGTACGCCGAGGACAATGACATTCCGATTGATGGGGTCGTGATGACCTATCACGACATCGCCTACTCCAAGACCTGCGGGTGCACCGGCCACCATTACAAGGACGGCCTTGCGTTCAAATTTGAGGATGACCTGTTTGAAACCAGGCTCCAGTATATTGAATGGACGCCCAGCCGCACGGGGGAGATTGCCCCGGTAGTGGTCTTTGAGCCGGTGGAGATCGACGGCTGTACCGTTTCCCGGGCCAGCCTGCATAACCTCTCCCTTATTGAGGGCCTGGAGCTGATGCCAGGGAACCGGGTGCTGGTGTCCAAGCGGAACATGATCATCCCCTATGTGGAGGAAAATCTGGACCGGGGCGGCTTCTGTATGGAGCAGGCCATTCCTAACCAGTGTCCTTGCTGCGGCCAGCCTACCCGTATCCATGAAAACAACGATACCAAGACGCTGTTCTGCGACAATCCCGCCTGTGAAACCCGCCGTCTGCGGAAGTTCGTCCATTTCGTCAGTCAGAAGGCAATGGACATTGAAGGGCTGTCTGAGGCAACGCTGGAGCGGCTGATTGGCAGGGGCTGGATTCACAGTCCGATGGACATTTACCAGCTGAATGAGCATCAGGCGGACATTGTGCAGATGGAGGGCTTCGGAGAGAAGTCCTGGCAGCGTTTGTGGGAAGCCATTCAGCGCAGCCGGGAGACGACCTTTGAGCGGTATCTGATTGCTATGGACATCCCCATGATCGGCAATACCGCCAGTCGGACGTTGGCCCGGCAGTTCCACAGCAGCCTGGAGGAGTTTGAGGAGGCCGTTTACAGTCAGTATGACTTCAAGCAGCTGCCGGACTTTGGCGAGACGCTGCATCAGAATATCTATCAGTGGTTCCAGGAGGAGCAAAACTGGGATATTTGGCTGGGCCTGGGGGAGCTGGTACATATCGTGCCGCCCGCCGCCCCGGAAACCGCCGCGGTGAAAGACAATTCCTCGGTATGACTGTGCTGACGCCGGCACAGTTCTTAGAGATGGCCAGGGTATAGGTGAGTATGGAGCGGGAGGGAGCAGTGCGTTTCCCTCCCGCTCTCTCAAAATATTTCTATCAGATGGAGGTGTGATGACCATAAACCAGTATGAACAATATATCCAGGAACAGGGCTGGGATGACCGATTCCGGTACATGCTCTTGGATCGGATGCGCAGCGACTGTGACTATTTTCTTGGCAACGGGCAAATCTACGGCAACCATCTTTGGGCCGAAAATGTGACAGACCAGATTGGATACATGAAGGCCCTGTGGAACAGTTTTCCGGAGGATGGAAAACCCGAATGGCTGACTATGGAGCAGATTTTGAACTACGAGAAGCAAATGCTCGCTCTGCTGGCAGCAAAAAGCAGAGACAAGGGCCAAACACTGAAATAGAAAGGATACTTGAAATGGATTCTTTGACAGCTGCTTTTTATGACGTGATGTACCAGTACCGCCTCCCCTTCAGCCCGGAGGGTGTGGCCGCCAATCTGACCGCCTGGCGGGAGAACAAGACTCCCCTGGTAGAGCTGCTGCGCCGGCATCCCAACTGGAATGAGCAGGAGCTGGCTATCGTCTTTGATTTCGCCGAAAGCCGGGAGATCGACCACAATTCCGTGGACGAGAACAAGTTTGAGATGATGATGCTTGCCAACGATGTGGGCTTGGGAGACAGTGAATTGTCGGATTTCCAGGCTGCGTTGGATGCGGTCACAGCGGATTATGCCACGGTTCCCGACGCGGGCCGGCTGGATACCATCCGGACGCGAGGCCATATCAAGTGCGCCGAGGGCCAAAAGGCCAGCCGGATCATCAACCGGCTCTGCTGTAAGTTCGGCCTGGATCAGTACCAGGTAGAGCGGATACAAGGTGAGCATGGGGACAATTCCCCCACGGTGATGGTCAAGCCCTACAATGCGATTTTCGCCCGGCTGGCCGACTCCTTGAATCCGGTCCAGATTCCCAAGACCGGAATTTTGCCTGTCCATCCCTGCGATTTTTTGGAGATGTCCAGCCAGAAAAATTCCTGGCAATCCTGCCATCGTTTGAATGGCGGCGGCTACCGTGGCGGGTGCCAGTCCTATATGTGCGATGGTGTCAGCGTGATCTTTTTTACCGTGGATGATGACATCAAAGCAGATTTCTACCATGCTCCCCGTCTGACAAGGCAAATTTTCTGCTATAAAGATGGGCTCCTCCTCCAATCCAGGCTTTATCCTCACAACGAGGATGATGTCCGGAAGCTATACCGTAGCCTCGTACAAGGTGCGGTCGCTCAATGCCTTGGCATTCCCAACTTATGGAGCGTGAAAAGCAAGCAGGAGGAAACCAGGGCACTTTTGGAGACCGAAAAGCATTCTTTACATTATCCAGATTACGAATACAGCTATGGCGTGGTTTCACTTTTGAATGGAACGACACCAGAGCAAAAGATTGTAATTGGCAGCCGGTCGCTATGTACCTGCTGCGGGCAGCCGACGCGTGATGGGAGGTACAGAAATGGGTCAACAGGTTTTACAGGGTCAGCTCCATACTTTGGAGTTTGAGCAGATCTTTCAGCTTTCCCAGGGCAACTTGAAAGAGGCCCTGGTGGGTGAGTTGAAAGCGCTGGGTTATAAACCCAAATCCCGAAAGGGGTATCTCTACGCCTCCGGCGAACTGCCGGTTATGCTGATCGCCCACATGGACACCGTTCACCGCCAGTTGGTGCAGCATATCTGCTACTCCGAGGACGGCTGCGTGATGATGTCTCCGGAGGGCATTGGCGGGGATGACAGGGCCGGGGTCTATATGATCCTGCGGATTTTGCAGGAGGCCAAGTGCCACGTCCTGTTCTGTGAGGACGAGGAGATTGGAGGCCAGGGCGCCCGGAAATTTGAACGCTCCAGCATCCGCCCGGAGGTCAATTACCTGGTGGAGCTGGACCGGCGCGGCGGAAACGACGCAGTATTCTACAGCTGCAATAACCGGGAATTTATCAGGTTCATCTGTAGTTTCGGTTTTGGGGAAGCCAGGGGAAGTTTCAGCGACATCTCCATTGTGGCCCCACACCTTGATGTCGCTGCGGTCAATATCAGCGCAGGCTACTACAATGAGCACCGCCAGCATGAGTATGTGCGTCTGGACCAGATGGAAGAAAATATCTTTCGGGTCCGGGAAATCGTTCTTACCAGCACAGAGCGGTTTGCTTACAGAGGGTTGTATTCCAGTCCCTCGACTGGAAGTTTTTGGGGCGAGGAAATGACCTTGTGGAACATGCGGTTCAACTCCCGGAAGGAGCCGCAGCCGTTGATGGAACTGCCGGACAACGCCCGCCTGATGATGGGAAGCCATGAGATGGGCGGCGGAAGATCCCACTACATCGACAGGAAGGGGAATGTGTACCTCTATTTGCACGAATTGGATGCCGCGGTGCTGATCGACGGCGCCTGTGCATATTCCGACACTGGGGAGCCGCTGCCTTTTGACAGCAAACTCGCTCAGGACATCCGTATTATGGAGTATGATGAGGCAATGGAGCTGCTTCGCGCTGGATAAAATAGCATCGGGGGCCGTCACTTTTTGGCGGCCCCTTTTTGGTTGACATTCAAAGCACAACGTAGTATAATTGTAGTACAGATAAGGTTTGAATTACTGAAGGAGGAATTGATATGGCGACATCTGTTATGCAGGTCAGAGTGGACGATGAATTGAAGGCTCAGGCCGCTGCTATCTATGAGGACTTGGGCATTGACCTTTCCACGGCGATCAGAATGTTTTTGAAGCGGACTGTGATTCAGAATGGTATCCCGTTCAGCATGACCCTTCCAAGAAGGGACTACAAAGCGGACAGGGCAGTGAGAGCCATGTATAGCCTTGGTGAAACGGCAAAAGAGAACGGAACCGCTGATATGACATTGGAAGAGATCAACGCCGAGATTTCTGCCGCGAGGGCCGAAAGGGCCGCCGCCAGCGAGGACAGCAAGTAGCTTGGATACGGTTCTCTATTATCATATATCAATCTTGCACAGTAGCATTTTCTCCATCAATCAGGTATCTATCGCTTAATCGGCGGCGGATACCTGATTTTATTTTGGGAAACCCTATAAAAGCTGTTGAAGTTATACGCAT
>CANDCW010000038.1 GCA_947383275.1 uncultured Bacillota bacterium | reverse complement strand
TTCCGGATGGTCATGTTGGGAAAGAGGTTGAAGTGCTGGAACACCATGCCCATCTGCTGGCGGACCTTGTCGATCTTCACCTTGGGGTCGGTGATGGCGGTGCCCTCGAAGGTGATGGTTCCCTTGGTGGGGGTCTCCAGCAGGTTGAGGCAGCGCAGGAAGGTGGATTTGCCCGACCCGGAGGGCCCGATGACCACCACTTTTTCACCCGGGGAGATGTGCTCGGAGATATCGTCCAGCACCAAGTGGTCGCCAAAGGACTTACTGAGGTTTTTAACGTCGATCACTTTCGCGCAGCCTCCTTTCCAGCTTGCCCTGGAGCCAGGTGAGGATAATAACAACGGTTAAGTACATCACGGCAATGCCGATATAGGGGGGCATGTAGTCGAAGGTGCTGCCGCCAATGGTACCGGCGTAGTAGGCCAGTTCCGCGCCGCCGATGGCCTGGACCAGGGAAGTATCCTTGAACAGGGTGATAAACTCGTTGCCCAGAGAGGGTAGAATGTTTTTGAACGCCTGGGGGATGACAATAAAGCGCATAGTGTCCAGGTAGTTCAGGCCCAGGGAGCGGACTGCCTCCGATTGGCCGATGTCCACGCTCATCAGGCCGCCCCGGATGATCTCCGCCACGTAGGCCCCGGAGTTGATCCCCAGGGCGATGATGCCCACCATGACTTTGTTGCGGCTGGTTTTCAGGATGACGAAGCTCCAGATCAGCAGCTGGACCATCATGGGGGTGCCTCGGATGACGGTGGTGTACAGCTTGCACAGCACATTGAGCAGGGAAAGGAAAAGGCTGTGCTGCCCCGGACGGCGCTGGTCGTTGGCGGTGCGGATGACGGCGACTGCCAGCCCCAGGATCATGCCGAAGATCAGAGCCACTACGGTCATTTCCAGGGTGGTTCCCAGCCCCCGGAGGTAGAGCTTCCAACGGTCTCCTACAAGAAAAGCGGTGTAAAAGCGCGGACCAAGCTTGTCCAGCCAGTTAACCATCAATTGAATCATAGAGCCCTCTCCTTACCTGAACAAAAAAGGGCGGCCATGGAGGGTCGCCCTTTGTCAGAGTTTTATTCGGCGGTGATGTACTTGTCCACGATCTGCTGGAAAGTGCCCTCTTTAATCAGCTCCGCCATAGCGGTGTTGATGGCGTGGAGCAGGTCGGTGTTGCCCTTGGCCACGCCGATGGCGTAGTCCTCCACAGCGAACTCGGTGTCCAGAATCTTCAGTCCGGGGTTCTGGGCCACGAAAGCCTTGGCGGGCTCGTTGTCGATAACCACGGCGTCGATCTGGCCGTTCACCAGGGCCATGACGGCCAGGGCGCCGGTGTCGTAGGCAGTGACGTGGTCCTCACCGTAGCCATCGTCCTCAGGGGCGGCGGAGCAGTAGATATAGCCGGTGGTGGCCTTCTGGGTGCCGATCATCTCAGCGTTGGACAAATCGTCAATGGTCTGAA
This sequence comes from uncultured Bacillota bacterium, assembly GCA_947383275.1. GTDB lineage: Bacteria > Bacillota > Clostridia > Oscillospirales > Oscillospiraceae > Lawsonibacter. The sequence goes on along the minus strand of CANDCW010000038.1, from coordinate 20,616 downwards.
TGGGGGAGTCCTCCTTAACGATTACCACCTGCACGCCGGTGGCGTAGCTGTCGGAGAAGTCCATCACAGCCAGCCGCTCCTCGTTGACGGTAATGCCCGCCATAGCGATGTCGCTCTGGCCGGTCTGAGCGGCGGTGAGGGCGGCGTCAAAGCCCATATTATCTACCTGCAGCTCCAGGCCCAGCTTGTCGGCGATGGCCTGGGCCACTTCCACATCGATGCCGATGAAGGAGCCGTCGTCGGCGATCATCTCATAGGGGGGGAAGGTGGCTTCGGTGGACATAATCAGCTTGCCGGGCTCTACGGTGGTGAACTCGCCGTAGCCGTCGGAGGCAGGGGTGCTGGCGCCGGCGGAGGAGCCGCCTTGGTTGCCGGAGGCGGCGGGAGGATTGCTGGAGGCGGCGGGGGTGGAATTGGCGGGAGCGTTGCTGTTCCCACCGCCGCAGGCGGCCATTGAGAGGGTCATGGCGGCGGCCATGGCCAAAGCAAGAATCTTTTTCATGTCTAAAACTCCTTTTCAAATGCCGAATGGTTTGGTCCGGCTTTGCCGGACACTATGGAAAAGTATACACCTCGAACTATGTATCGTCAATGGATAAGTGTTTAAAAATATCCGCCCTCTCCACCTGATTTTGGTTGAAAAGGACATAAAGGGTTGGATCAACCGGCGAAGTAAAACAATTGAGGCAAAAAGAATAGAATGAATATGCAAGAATAAGTGAATATAAATGTTGGGGGCGGGAACCGGACGGGACATTTTACGTCTGTATTGTTAAGGGAAGCGGAGAGATTAAAAATTTTTTAAGATGGGTCATTCCTCTTGCTTTTTTTTGAAAACTTGCTATTCTAATCCTTGACTGCTGCGGCGAGGCCGCGATGGAGGAAAAGAAATGAGAGCGCTGCTATATGACGACACCTTTCCCAGGCTGGTGCGGGACTGGCGTGACAATCCGGGTAAGTGGCTGTCCCGGCTGGTATTTCTGCTGGGTCCCTGGGTCTGCCTGTGGATGGTGGAGATTTTAAACGAGAATGACGTGTTCGACGACCTGGCCCCCTGGCAGGTGCTGATGAATATGGTGTTTTATTACAGCATGTTTCTCGCCCTGAGGCTGATTCTGGGCCGGAACAGAAGGTCGGCCGCATTGGGAGCCCTGCTGTGCTTTGCGTTTGGGCTGGTAAACCACTATGTCCTGCGCTTTCGGGGCCGCATTCTTTTCCCGGCGGACGTGACTGGCTGGCGCACTGCCGCCAACGTAGCCGGGGGCTTTGACTACTCTGGAGACCGGTACATCACCCAGGCCGCTGTGCTGCTGGCTTGCTACCTGTTCCTGCTGCTGTTCTGCGTCCCCCAGAGGAGGCGGGCAAGAATCCGCCTGCCCTTCGCTCTGCTGCTGTGGGCGGTGATGGGCGGCTACTGCTACGCCTTTTTTTGCACCGGGATGCTCCCCGCCCTGGATATCTACACCCAGCAGTGGGTCACCCAGCGAAACGGGTTTCTGCTCAACTTTTCCATCGCCCTGCGGTATTCCTCCATTGAAAAGCCCGCGGGCTACTCCAAAGACGTTGTGCTGGAGCTGATGGAAGAGTACCCCGCCCTGCGAAGGGAGGACCGGCAGCGGCCCGTCAACATTGTGGTGGTGATGAATGAGTCTTTCGGCGACCTGACGGTCTTCGACGGCCTGAACGCTTCGGAAGATCCAACCCCCTTCCTCCACTCCCTGGAGGAAAACACAGTCAAGGGCCTGATGTACTCTTCGGTCACCGGCGGCGGCACAGCCACCATCGAGTTTGAGTACCTCACCGGCTTTAGCAGCCTGTTTCAGCCGCCCCATACAGTGGCCTATCAGCTCTACGTGGAGGAGGGCATGCCCTCCCTGGCAGCCCTGGCCAAGAGCCAGGGCTACGCCACAACAGCCTTTCACCCCTACAAATCCTCGGGCTGGAACCGGGTGCTGGCCTACGATTACCTGGACTTTGACCGGCAGATGTATGAGGAGGATGTCCCGGACCCCTTCCTGATCCGTACCTATATCTCCGACCAGTCGGACTATGAGATGATCTGGCAGTCTACGGAAGTGGAGGAATCCACCTTCTTTTTCAATGTTACCATGCAGAATCACAGCGGCTACGCCCAGGGGTGGAACAACCTGCCCCGAACCATCCAGCTGCCTAACTATCTGAAAGCAGCGGACCGGACGGCGGAACAGTTTCTGGATCTGATGCGGGAGAGCGACAAGGCGCTGGAGAAGCTGATTACCTACTACAGCCAGTGCGGGGAGCCCACCCTTGTGGTGTTTTTCGGCGACCACCAGCCGCCGCTGACCAATGCGTTTTATGAGGCGCTGTACGGCAAAAAGCTTTCTGAGCGGAACACGGAGGAGGTTATGCGGCAATATGCCGTCCCCTTCTTTATCTGGGCGAACTACGACATTGAGGAGCGGCAGGACGTGGTGGTCAGCCCCAACTATCTGGGAGCGCTGACCGCCGATCTGGCCGGCCTGCCTATGACCGGGTACATGAATTTCCTATATCAGATGTATCAGGAGCTGCCGGCTGTCACCCCAGTGGGCTTTGCCGCCGCCGATGGGCAGTTTTTGTCCAAAGCGGAGCTGAATGAGGAGCAGCGGGACTGGCTGTGGAAGTACGAGGTGCTCAATTACTGCGGTATGATGGACCTCTTTGATGAGGCCCGGCCCATGTTCTACGTAGAGGAACAGCTGGAGCAATTTGAATAAACTAGGGGTGGTCCAACCGGCCGCCTCATATTACCGGATACAATAAATCAGGCCCCGCCGGAAGACCGGGCGGGGCCTGATTTATGCTTTTAAAATTTTAGAGCAATGTGCGGATGTAGTCCAACCCCGCTTGAGCGGCGTTGGCGGGAGGTGCAGCGCGAAACTCGCTGACAAGATAATCCTGATAACCGATTTCCTTCAAAGCCCTGACGAACAGGGGAAAATCGAAGTGCGTTCCGTCGGGGGCCATGCGGTCCACATCGGAGATATCTACTTGCCCGACCAGCCCCTCCAGGCCAAAATTTTGGGATAGAAATCCAGTTCGCCGTTTGTATGAAGATGGATGGAGTCCAGCTGCAGGCGCAGTGCGGGGGAGCGGAAGGAGCGAATATACTCCGCTTCGGGGCGGTCGACCGTGGCGGAAATGGCGTCATAGCCAATTTTGGCGGCCTTTCGGACCACTTCGTCGATGGGGCCGAGAAGTGGGGCGGTGTTGGTGGAGAAGGTGCCGTCGGCAATTACGACGCTGGTTTTCATGGACATAAAAATCCTTTCAACTAATCTGTTTTAGAGCGGCATTCCGTTTAACCACATCGTTCCGCAGGACCTGATAGAAGGTAGCGGCTAAGGGGACGGCTAGCAGCATGCCAAAGATGCCTAGCACGCCTCCGCCGATGGTGACGGCGGCCAGCACCCAAATTCCGGGCAGGCCAATGGAGGAGCCCACCACCTTGGGATAGATCAGGTTGCCCTCCAGCTGCTGGAGCACGGAGATAAAGACCAAAAACAGCAGGGCCTTGACGGGGGAGACGGTAAAGATCATAAATGCACCCACTCCCGCCCCGATGTAGGCGCCGGCCACCGGGATCAGGGCAGTAAAGCCGATGAGCGCCCCCACCATGGAGGCGTAGGGGAACTGGAACAGCAGCATTCCGCCCGCGCACAGCAGGCCCAGTATCACAGCCTCGGTGCACTGACCCACCACGAAGCGGCGGAAGCAGTTGTGAAGGGTTTCCAAAAAGTAGAGCAGGCGGCTGTACCAGCCCGGCTTGAGGTAGGTTTTCAGCACCAGGGCGCACTGCCGTGACAGCGTCTCCTTGTCCACCAGCAGGTAGATGGAGAAAATGACGCTGACAATGGCGGTAAAGGCGGTGGACACGGTGGCGGAGATCAGGGAGACCAGGGAACCCATCACACCCCCCAGTCCGGCTAACAGGAAATTGACCGCCTTAGCGGCCAGCTCCTGCCAGTTGACAGTGCCGTCAGATGCGAAAAGGCCGGACAGAGCGGCTAGCTGGTCCTGATTTTCATTGATTTTGACACTCAGCTTCTGGAGCAGGGGAACCAGCTCTTGGAGAAGCAGCGTGACGCTCTGTACCAGCTCCGGCAGGATCATCCGCACGATAAGGGCGGCCAGGGCGATGAGGCTGGCGTAAGCCAGCAGCAGGCACACCGGTCTGCGGCTTTTCACAACGGCGGGCTGACGGGATTTGGGGAAGTACCATTTCTCATAGGTGCTCATGAGGATGTTGACGGCGTAGGCGATGACGGCGCCCAGCACCAGAGGGAAGCCTGCGCCCACTGCCAGGGCGGCAAGGGCGGACAGCCTCTCCCAATAGTGAACGGCCAGATAGAGTCCAAACAGAACCGCGCCTAGGCGCAGCGGAACCTTCCACTCCTGCTTCATTTATAGTCCCTCCATCATGTTGACGCGGATAAAGCCCCCCTCTACGTTGGTCTCCGCGATGAACTGGGGGACAGCGGGTATCATCAGCTCCCGCGCCCCGCCCCTTACCACATAGACATTGTTGGCGGGCAGGGTGAGCACGTCGGCAATTTTGCCCAACACCTCTCCGGTGGCGGCGTTGCGTACCTCCAGGCCGTAGATGTCGGCCAGGAAGAAGGCGCCCTGGGGCAGGTTGACATCTTCCCGGTCAATATAGAGCACGGCGTTGCGCATGGAAAGGGCTCCGGGGACGTCGGTGAGCCCCTCGAATTTCATGATGACCATGTTTTTGTGGACCCGGGCCCGCTCCACCTTGACGGGGAAGTGGGAGTCATCTACATAGAGCGTTTTGAATTGACATAAAAAGTCCGGTGAGTCAGCCCAAGGCTGGACCCGCACCTCGCCCATCAGTCCATGGACGTTGGTGACCTTGCCGACTTCGAGATATTGTTGCATAGCAGCCTCCTCAAATGAAGAAGTGGCGCAGGGAGCCCCTGCGCCACAGTCAATCGATGATCTCCACGTTGATCCGCTTGCCGGCCCGCTGGGCGGCGGAGCGCATCAGGACACGAATTTCCTTGGCAATGCGGCCCTGACGGCCGATCACCTTGCCCATGTCCTCCGGGGCTACCCGGAGTTCCAGGACGGTCTCGCCGTCGCCCTCGACCTCAGTGACAGACACCTGCTCGGGGTGCTCCACCAGGTTCTGGGCCACGTAGGTGAGAAGCTCTTTCATGAATGACCTCCAGCCTTATAGGGCGCCGACTTTTTTCAGCAGGTCGCGGACGGTCTCGGTGGGCTGGGCACCGGTTTTAATCCATGCCTGGGCCCGGTCCACATCTACCTTCAGCTCGGTGGGATCGGTGGTGGGATTGTAGATGCCGATCTCCTCGATGAAGCGGCCATCGCGGGGATAGCGGGAGTCGGCCACCACGATACGGTAGAAGGGAGCCTTCTTCGCGCCCATGCGGCGCAGTCTGATTTTAACCATGTATCTTCACCTCCAAATAAATCTGTTTGTTGATATGGTAAGCGCACGCGGCGCTTGGCCAACGCGTTAAAAGGGCATACCGGGCATACCCCGCCCCTTTTTGCCCATCATCCTGCGCAGGTTTTTGGGCAGTTTGCCGCCGGAGAACTGGCGGGTCATGGCCTGGAGCATGTCGAACTGCTTGAGCAGCCGGTTGATATCCACAACCTGGGTGCCGGAACCGGCGGCGATACGCTTTTTCCGGCTGGAGTTAAGCAGCTTGGGATCCTCCCGCTCGGCCGGGGTCATGGAGAGGATGATGGCCTCCATCCGACGGATCATTGTTTCGTCCATAGAGGAATTTTCCAGGTCGCTGGCCTTAACCCCGGGGATCATCCCAGCCAGTTCGGATAGGGAGCCCATATTTTTCAGCTGCTTCATCTGGTCGTAGAAGTCGGTGAGGGTAAACTTGTTCTTTCGCAGCTTCTCCTGGAGCTCTAGAGCCTTTTTCTGGTCGAAGCTCTGCTCCGCTTTCTCGATGAGGGAGAGCATGTCGCCCATGCCAAGGATGCGACTGGCCATGCGGTCGGGGTGAAATACCTCAATTTGATCCAGCTTTTCCCCCATGCCCACAAATTTGATGGGCTTTCCGGTGACCGCCTTGATGGACAGCGCTGCGCCGCCGCGGGCGTCGCCGTCCAGCTTGGTGAGAAGCACGCCATCTATATCCAGCGCGTCGTCAAAAGCCTTGGCGGCGTTGACAGCGTCCTGGCCGATCATGGCGTCCACCACCAGCAGAATCTCGGTGGGTTCCACAGCGGCCTTGATGCTGCGCAGTTCGTCCATCAGCTCCTCGTCCACATGGAGCCGGCCTGCGGTATCCAGGAATACCATGTCGTTGCCGTGCTTTTTGGCGTGCTCCACGGCGGCTTTGGCGATATCCACCGGGTTGGTCTGGCCCATCTGGAAAACAGGGATGTCCAACTGGCTGCCTACTACCTCCAGCTGCCGGATAGCGGCGGGACGGTAGATGTCGCAGGCGGCCAGCAGGGGCCGCTTGCCGCTTTGTTTTTTCATCAGGCCGGCCAGCTTGGCGCCGTTGGTAGTTTTGCCCGCGCCCTGCAGGCCCACCAGCATGACCACCGTGGGCGGCTTGGAGGAGATGGCCAGCTTGGCGGCGGAACCGCCCATCAGCGCGGTAAGCTCCTGATTGACGATTTTGATGATCTGCTGGGCGGGGGACAGGGCCTCCAGCACATCGGCCCCCACCGCTTTCTCCGTGACCTGAGCCACAAACTGCTTGACCACCTTGAAGCTGACGTCGGCCTCCAGCAGGGCCAGCCGGATCTCCCGCATGGCCTCTTTCACGTCGGCTTCGGACAGCCGGCCCTTGCCCCGCAGCTTTTTAAAGGCGGCGGACAACTTTTCAGAAAGTCCTTCAAATGCCATGGGCTTACTCCTTCAGAAGGGTTTCGGCCCCGTCGCGGATGCGGAGGGCCAGAGTCTCCAATTCGGCGTTATCCTGCCGGGCGCTCAGCTCCACGATGCGGTTTGCGTCCTGAAGCAGCCTTTCCAGCTGGGCCTTCATAGTATGAAACCGCTTGATGAGCCCGGTTTTGTCCTCCAAATCGGTGAGAACGGCCTCAGCCCGGACGATTACATCCCGCACACCCTGGCGGGTGATGCCGTAGTTTTCGGCGATTTCGCCCAGGGATAGGTCCTCGTTGTAATAGAGGTCGTAAAATTCTTTTTGGCGGTCTGTCAGAACATCGCCGTAAAAATCGAACAGCATTGCCATGCGGTAGGCTTGGTTTTTCATCCGGCAGACCTCCCTGACGCAAAAATGTAAAGCAGCTTAACTTTACATTTGAGAGTTTAACACAGTTTGCCCTGCTTGTCAAGCCAAAATACTTGCGGGATGGTCCCTTTCTTTTGGTATATTCCGCCATAGCGGGGGGAAAATTGAAAAGAAGCCTGGAAAATAGGGAGGTCCCTCATGAATAACACGCCCCACGTCCCCATGGATGACGTCCATCTGAAACAATACGCGGCCAACGCCGCCAAGGAAGCCAAGCCGGGCGGAACGGTTTTCTGCCGTGCTCTGTCCGGGGAGCTGCGCGCCTGCCTGAAAACGGTGTGCCGGGCCCGGGAGGCGCTGAATGCCTGGAGTACCGGCCAGTCTGCCCTGCCCGGGGCGGTGGAGTGGCTGCTGGATAACCACTACATGGCGGTCCGGGAGGGGGAGCGGGCTCGGGCTGCCCTGAAGAGGGGCAAGCCCCTGCGGGGGGCGGCGGAGGGTGGCGCCCTCCTCCAGTGCTGCGCCCGGGGCGCCCTGTGGGCGGTGCCCGACCTCCATCAGGGACGGCTGGCGCTGTATTTGGAGGGCTTTCAGTCGGTTTGCCCGCTGACAGAACGGGAATTATCCCTTCTGGTCCCCGCCCTGGCCGGAGTGTTGGTGGAACGGCTGGCCCGTCTGTGCGGCGATTTGTCCGCACTCAAAAACGACAAGGTTCCGCCTGAGGAGCTGGCCTCCGTTTTCAACACCCTGCGGGCGCTGTCCGGGGCGGAGTGGAGCGCCCTTTTGGAGGGCGCCAGCCGGATAGAGCGGGTGCTGAAGCAGGACCCTTCGGGCCACTACCCGCGTATGGATGAGGACACCCGCCGCCGCTACCGGCAGAAGGTTTGCCTTTTGGCCCGGCGCAGTCGCATGGAGGAGGAAAAAACTGCCCGCCGGGCCCTGGAGCTGGCCCAAAAGGGGGACGGCCCCCGCCGCCATGTGGGCTGGTACCTTTACCGGGAGCCGCTGGGAAAGCCGGAAAGGTCTCGCTCCGGGGTAAGCTACGGGGCAGCGGTGGCGGGGCTGTCGATTATGTCGGCGCTGGCCCTTTGGTATGCGGCCGGAACGCCTGCCGCCGCGCTGCTGCTGATTTTGCCCCTGTCAGATATTGTGAAAAATGTGATGGATTTTTTCCTGGTTCGTCTGATTCCGCCCCGGCCCGTGCTCAAAATGGAACTGGAGGGCGGTATTCCCAAGGAAGGCCGCACGCTGTGCGTGGTGGTGTCTCTTCTCACCGGGGAGGACAGCGGCCCCAGGCTGGCCGCCCTGCTGGAGCGGTACCGCCTGGCCAACCGGGACGCCGGCCCCGAGCTGCGCCTTGGCATTCTGGCCGACCTTCCGGACAGCGGCGCCCCCATGGGGGAGGAGGGAATGTCCTGGATGGACGCCGCCCGAAGGGCGGTGGACGCCCTCAATGAAAAATACGGCGGCGGGTTCTACCTGTTCTTCCGGACCCCCGCGTTCAACGCCAAGGATGAGCGCTATATGGGCTGGGAGCGGAAGCGGGGGGCCCTTACCGAGCTGGTCCGCCTGCTGAAGGGCCGGCACACCGGACTGGAGGTAAAAGCGGGGGAGCGGGGATGGCTGCGTCAGGTGAGGTACGTCATCACCCTGGACTCGGACACCAGCCTGAACGTTGGGACCGCCCGGGAGCTTACCGGAGCCATGCTCCACCCCCTGAACCGGCCGGTCATTGATCCCGGAAGCCGCATCGTCACCGCCGGCCATGCCCTGTTTCAGCCCCGGGTGGCAGTGGAGCTGGAGGCGGCCAACAAGTCTTTTTTCTCCCGGGTGTTCGGCGGGCTGGGGGGCGTGGACCCCTACGGTTCCACTGCCAGCGATGTATACCACGATCTGTTCGACCAGGGCACCTACACGGGCAAAGGAATTTTCTCGGTGGACGCCTTTCACGCCTGCCTGGACAGCCGCTTTCCAGACAATGCCATTTTGTCCCATGACCTGCTGGAGGGCAGTTACCTCCGGGCGGGCCTGCTGGGGGAGGTGGAGCTCACCGATGGCTGTCCCTGGCAGGTCTACAGCTACTACGCCCGCCTCCACCGGTGGATCCGGGGGGACTGGCAGATTATGCCCTGGCTGGGGAAGCGGGTCCCGGACGGCTGCGGCGGGAAGGAGGACAATCCCCTGCCTTCTCTGGCCCGGTGGAAAATTTTTGACAATCTGCGCCGCTCCCTGTCCCCCATTTTCACCCTGCTGACCCTGGTGCTGGGCATGTGCCTGTCCGGACGGGTTTTCGCCTGGGCGGGAGGCGTGGCGGTGCTGGCGGCGGCCTCCAACCTGCTGCTGTCCGGGGCGGAGCTGGCCGTCCGGCGCAGCGGAAAACGGCGCCGGTACCACTCCACTGTCATTGCCGGCCTGGCGGGGGCGATTCTTCAGACCGCGATCCAGCTGATTTTTCTGCCTTATCAGACGTATGTCTCCCTCACTGCCATCTCCGCTGCCCTGTGGCGGATGACCGTTTCCCATAAAAATATGCTGGCCTGGGTTACCGCAGCCCAGACGGAAAAAGGGAAAGGAACTGTCTGGTTTTATTACAAGAAAGCGTGGTTTTCGGCAGCAGTGGGGGCGCTGGTCCTTCTCCTTGCCCAACTGCGCATCGGGAGGGCTGTAGGGGCGGTCTGGCTGCTGGCTCCGGTGCTGGCGTGGGCGGTGAGCCGTCCCGCCGGTCAGGGCAAAGCCCTGCCCCCCGCTGATCGGGCATTCCTTCTCCATCAGGCAACGCTGATCTGGCGGTATTTTGACAAATTCCTCCGACCGGAGGACGGATACCTCCCCCCGGACAACTGGCAGGAGCAGCCCGGCCCCACCGTGGCCCGGCGGACCTCCCCGACTAACATCGGTATGGCCCTGCTGTCCGCCATGGCGGCCGCGGACCTGGATTTGCTGCCGCGTAGGCGGGCGGTGGAGTTGATCGGCCATATTCTGGACACTGTTGAGGGGCTGGACAAGTGGAACGGCCACTTGTACAACTGGTACGACACCGCCACCCGCACCCCTCTCCGCCCCCGGTATGTGTCCACAGTGGACAGCGGCAATCTGCGGGGCTGCCTGATCGCCCTGCGGGAGGGCCTATATCAGTGGGGGGAGGATGTGCTGGCCCGCCGGGCCGAGGCCCTGTCCAACGCGATGGACTGCGCCCCGCTCTTTGACAGGGAGCGGCGGCTGTTTTCCATCGGCTTCGAGGTAGAACAAAATAAACTCACCAGCGGCTACTACGACCTGATGGCCAGCGAGGCCCGGCAGACCAGCTTTATCAGCGTGGCCAGAGGGGAGGTTTCCGCCCGGCACTGGCGGCGCCTGGGCCGTATGCTGCTGGGGGATAACGACTACTGCGGCATGGCCTCCTGGACGGGCACCATGTTTGAGTATTTCATGCCCAACCTCCTGCTGCCCTGCGAGCCCAACTCCTTCTTGTACGAGACGCTGGCCTTTTGCGTCTACGCCCAGAAGCGGCGGGGGGACAAGACTAAGACGCCCTGGGGTATCTCGGAGTCGGGCTTCTACGCCTTCGACCCCGGCATGAGCTACCAGTACAAGGCCCACGGAGTCCAAGCCCTGGGCCTGAAACGGGGGCTGGACACGGAATTGGTGGTGGCCCCGTACGCCTCTTTTCTGGCGCTGCCTCTGGCGCCCAGGAGCGCCTTGAGAAATCTGCGCCGCCTGCGGGACATGGGGCTGGAAGGCCGCTACGGCCTATACGAGGCGGTGGACTACACCCCTGCCCGCATAACCGGCGGCGAAAACCATGAAGTGGTGCGGTCCTATATGTCTCACCATCTGGGAATGAGCCTGGTGGCCATTGACAACGCCCTGCGGGATAACGTGATGCAGAGGCGGTTTATGCGGGACTGCGACATGTCGGCCTATCGAGAGCTGCTTCAGGAGCGGGTGCCGGTGGGGGCTCCGATTATGAAGCAGGAGGAGCGGGAGTTTCCCACAAAATTCCGTCCCGCCTCCGGGCCCGCCCTGGTTCGGGAGGGAGAGGGCTTCGGACGGAAGTTCCCACAGTGCCAGCTTGTGGCAAACGGCAGCTACAGCCTGCTGGCCTGCGACAACGGCCTGACTGCCGCGCGGCTGGGAGAGGCCTCGGTTTTTCTGGCAAGGCCAGGGGAGTATTACGCTCCTGCCGGAGTATCGGTGTTCTTTCACGGCCCCGGCGGCCTGGTCGGCCTGACTCCTGCTCCGCTGTATCAGGACGGGGCCGCGTACCGCTGGGAGTTCAGCGCCGGAGGAGCCGTCTGGCATATGGAGCGGGACGGCCTGTCCGCCCGGACCAGCCTGTCCGTTTCCCGGCGGGAAAACGGGGAGCTGCGCTGCGTCGAGCTATCCTGGAAGGGCAAAAAGCGGTTGGACGGAGAGCTGCTGTTTTACCTGGAGCCCGTCTTGTGCCCCCAGCGGGACTTTGACGCGCACCCAGCCTTCTCCCGGTTGTTCCTGGAGTGTTCCCTCACCGGAGACGGGGCGCTGTTTCACCGCCGGCCCCGGGGGGAGGAAGAGGGGTTGTTCCTTGCCGCGTCCTGGACGGGGGAAGGCGCCTGCGCCGCGCTGGACCGCGCCGCGGCCCTGGGCCGGGGCGGGCTGCGTGCGCTGTCCGGCCGGAAGCCGGGCCCGCTCAGTCCTGACGCGGGGACTGACCCCTGCCTGATGGTGCGCATCCCCGTCTCGCTGTCGCCAGGGGAGCGGAAATCGGTGTCCCTGGCCCTGGCGGTGGGGGACGGCGCGGCTTCCGCCCAGACGGGGGCAAGGCGCGTGCTGGCGGGGAAGGACGGGGGTCCGGCTTCTCTGGCCCCCGTGGTCCAAAAACTGGCGCTCAGTGAGCAGGAGGCCCTGGCGGCGTTCGGGCTGCTGGCCCGGCTGGCCGCAGGGGAGGAGCGTAGAGGCCGTCCGCCCCAAAACACCTTGTGGCCCTACGGAATCTCTGGGGATGTTCCGATCGCCGCCGGGAAGCTGTCTGGAGAAGCGGAGGTGGAGCGCGCCGCGCTCTGGTGCCGCTGGCACCAGCTGCTGGCCCGGGCAGGGTATCCCTTTGACTTGGTCCTCCTGCTGGAGGAGGGGGGCGACTACCGTCGGCCCCTGCGCTCTGCCCTGATGGAGGAGCTGAAAAAAATGGGGGCGGAGTCCGCCCTGGGGGCGAAGGGGGGCATCCATCTGGCCGGCCCCGACGCCGCCCCGGCGGTACTGGGCTGGGCGAAAGCGGTTTTGACCGAGGGCGTGTTCGACGCTCCTGCCAGCCCTGAAGAGACGGCTGCGCCTCCACCGGTCCGTCTGGCCTCGGGGCCCGCACCCTGGACGATGGAGGGGGATACCGTTACCATCCTCACCGGGGCGCAGCTGCCCCCGGTGGGGTGGAGCCAGATATTATGTAACCCCGACTTCGGCTGGCTTACGGACGAGACCGGGGCCGGCCTGCTCTGGGCGGGCGGCAATGCCCGGGAGGGCCGGCTGACCTCCTGGGCCAACGACCCGCTGGCGGTTGGAGGTCAGGAAAAAATTGTGCTTCACTATAACGGGGCGGAGTACCCTGTCTTTGCGGCTGGCGATGGCTGTCCCTGTTCCGTCACCTATGGCCCTGGTTTCGCCCGGTGGGACAAGGAGCTGCCCGGCGCGAGGCTGATTACGGAGGGGTTTGTCCCCATGGGGGAAAACCGCCGGATCCTCCGCTTTATCCTTGACGGAGGGAGCGGGCGGGTCCATTACTGCCTGGGAGAAGGGGAGCCTGCCTCTGCCGCCCTGACGGAGGGCCAGCCCGTGGCCCTGGTGACCAAGGAGAAGGAGGGGAGGACTTGTTCCCGCTTCTTCCGAGAGGCGTTCCGAACGGAACAGGAGGAAACCTTGGCCTGGTGGCGGGGGAAGGTGAGCGCCCTGACGGTAAAAACGCCCTCAGGAGCGCTGGACCGCTATCTTAACAGCTGGTGCCTCTATCAGGTGGCGGCTTGCCGGATTATGGCCCGGACATCCCAGTACCAGAACGGCGGGGCGTTCGGCTTCCGGGATCAGCTTCAGGACGCGGCCGCTCTGCTGTACACCTGGCCGGAACGGGCGCGGGAGCAGCTGCTTCTTGCCGCCTCCCGGCAGTTTGAGGAGGGGGACGTGCAGCACTGGTGGCACCCGCCTCAGGGGGCGGGGGTGCGCACCCGCATCTCCGACGATCTTCTGTGGTTGCCCTGGGTAACCTGCCGGTACTGTGCCGTTACCGGGGATTGGGCCGTGCTGGAGGAGCAAGTGCCCTATCTGGCGGCCAGGCCGCTGGAGCCGGGGGAAAAGGACCGGTATGAGGCGCCCCGGCCGGGCAAAAGACGGGACAGCCTTTACCGCCACGGCCTGTCCGCGATCCGCTGCGCCCTGGCCCGGGGGACCGGTCCCCACGGCCTGGCCAGGATGGGCGGCGGAGACTGGAACGACGGCATGGACCGGGTGGGGGGCGAGTCGGTGTGGCTCACCTGGTTTTTGGCGGCGGTTTTGCAGGACTTTTCCGCCCTCTGCCGCCGGGCGGGGGAGGAGGAGGCTGCGCAGGAGCTGCTGAAGCAGGCGGACGCGCTCATTCAGGCGGCGCAAGAGGCTTGGGACGGCGGGTGGTACCGCAGGGGGTACTATGAGGACGGCAGGCCGCTGGGTTCCGCGCAAAACAGCCAATGCCAGATAGATTCCATCGCCCAGTCCTTTGCCGTATTCCCCAGCGGGACGGACCGCCAGCGGGCGGATGAGGGGGTTTCTGCGGCCCTGGACCGGCTGTTTGATCGGGGGACGGGGGTGGTGCGCCTCTTCGACCCGGCCTTTGACGGCCAGGAAGAGAAAGACCCCGGCTATATCAAGAGCTACCCAGCCGGAGTGCGGGAGAACGGGGGACAGTACACCCACGCTTCCGTGTGGCTGGCCATGGCCTGCTTCCGCCTGGAGCGCCCCGGGGACGGCTGGGCGGTGCTGAACGCCCTGCTTCCGGAGAATCATCCCACAGACATCTATCGGGCGGAGCCCTATGTCATTGCCGCCGATGTCTCCTACGCTTCCGGGCGGGTTGGACGGGCGGGCTGGTCCTGGTATACCGGTGCGGCGGGGTGGTATTGGCAGATTGCGACCCAAGAGCTGTTGGGCCTGAAGATTGCGGAGGGGCGCCTGAGCGTAGAACCCAACCTGCCTCCGGACTGGCCGGGGTATGAGGCCGAATGGAAGCTGCCCCAAGGAACGCTGGCTGTTACCGTAACGCGTACCGGGACCTACTCCGCCCTGCTGAACGGGAAACCTGCCGGGGACGGAGTGCCTCTGGCGGAAGTGACGGGGGAAAATCGCCTGATCGTTACGATTTGACTCTTTACTTTTCACCCTCAGGCGTGGTATGATAATCCAGCCATAAGAAGGAAGATTTTTCTTTGCAGAAAGGAAACGAAAGATATGTCACAAGTGATCCGCCGGGAATTGTTTCCCGGGGTATGGCTGCGTGCGGTGCATACCAACAAGTTTAAGAGCTCTTATCTGTCCGTTACCCTGCTGGCGCCCCTGGACAAAAAGACCGCCGGGGCCAACGCCCTGATTCCCTCGGTGCTCCGCCGGGGAACGGCGGTCCACCCGGATATGGAGTCCCTGTCCGCAGCCCTGGATGAGCTGTATGGCGGGGCCATTGAGCCGGCTGTCCGCAAGAAGGGGGAGACCCAGTGCGTAGGCTTTGCGGCCAGCTTTCTGGATGACGCCTACGCCCTGAAGGGAGAACAAATTCTGGAACCCGCCGCCGCCCTGCTGGGCGAGCTGCTCCTGAAGCCCTATACCCAGGACGGTGTGTTTTCCTCCGACTATACCGCCGGGGAAAAAGCCAACCTCATCGACCGCATCCGCGCCCAGATCAATGATAAGCGCACCTACGCCACCCAGCGTCTCACCCAGGAGATGTGCAAATATGAGGCGTTCGGGGTGGACAAGCTGGGGGATGAGGAGAGCGTGGCCTCTATTACCCCTGAAGGCCTGTGGGAACGCTACCAGGAGCTGCTGCGCACCGCCCGGGTGGAGGTCTACTACTGCGGCTCCGCCGGCCCCGACCGGGTGGCGGAGGCCCTGAAGCGGGCCCTGGACAAGCTGCCGGTAAATGAGAACCGCACTGATCCCGCCTGCGACATCCGGGTGACCGCCGGCCCCGAGCCCATTGTAGTGGAGGAGGCTATGGATGTCTCTCAGGGCAAGCTGGCCCTGGGGTTCCGGACCGGGGGCCAGTCCTGCTGGGAGGAGGAGTACCCCGCCCTCTACCTGTGCACCGCCGTTTTCGGCGGAACTACCCTGTCCAAGCTGTTTATGAACGTGCGGGAAAAGCTGTCTTTGTGCTATTACGCCAGCGCGGTGCTGGAGCGGATGAAGGGGCTGGTGCTGGTGTCCTCCGGCATCGAGTTTGACAAGTACCAGACTGCCAAGGACGAGATTTTGGCCCAGCTGGACGCCGTCTGCAAGGGCGAGATTGAGTCCTGGGAGCTGGAGGGCTCCCGCCGTACCCTCATCGGGGCCTGCATGTCCACCCTGGACGAACAGGGCCGACAGGAGGATTTCTGGCTGGGCCAGACTGCTGCCGGCCTGGAGGAGGGGCCGGAGGAGTTTGCCGCCCGCCTGGAGGGGGTTACCCGGGAACAGGTGGCCGCTTCCGCCCGGAAGCTGGAGCTGGATACCGTATACTTTCTAAAGGGAAAGGAGGACTGAGCCATGGAAAAGCTAAGCTTTGCCCGAGTGGGGGAGAACATGTACCACGAGAAGCTGGAAAACGGCCTGAATGTGTTTGTTTTTCCCAAGCCTGATTTTCAAAAGGGCTACGCCTTTTTCGCCGCCAACTATGGCGGCATGGACATGCGCTTCTGCCTGGACAGGGAGTGGCATGATACCCCCGCCGGGGTGGCCCACTACCTGGAGCACAAGATGTTTGACACGAAGGAGGGCAACGCCCTTCAGGACCTGGCCGCCAACGGGGCCAGCCCCAACGCTTTCACCAGCAATGACATCACCGGCTACTACTTCGACTCCACTGAGAAGTTTGAGGAGAATCTGCGCATTCTGCTGTCCTTCGTTTCAGTGCCCTGGTTTACCCAGGAGAGCGTGGACAAAGAGCGGGGTATTATCGGCCAGGAGATTGGCATGATTGAGGACGATCCCAACTGGAAGTGCTATATGAACCTGATGAAAGCCCTGTTTCAGCATCACCCCATCCGAGTGAGCGTGGCGGGTAGCGTGGAATCCATCGCCCAGATTACCCCCGAGACTCTCTATGCCTGCCACAGGGCCTTTTATGACCCGGCCAACATGGTGCTGTGCGTGGCGGGCCCGGTGGACCCGGAGCGTATCTGCGCCGTGGCCCGGGAGATCCTGCCCAAGGAGGCCGGCCCCATTGCAGCCAAGGATTACGGGGAGAAGGAAAGCGCTCAGGCGGCCCAGCGCTATATTGAGGAGCGGATGGAGGTGTCCGCCCCCATCTTTCAGCTGGGCTGGAAGGGGGACCCCAAGGTGAACGGGGAGGACCGCCTGCGCCAGGAGCTGGTGGGCGGGTTGGCCCTGGAGGCGCTGCTGGGCAATTCCAGCCCCCTATACGCCAGGCTGTACCGGGAGGGGCTGATTAACCAGGAGTTTGGCTACAGCTATGAGAGCAGCTTTGGCTGCGCCTTTTTAGCAGCGGACGGCGAGTCCAGAGACCCGGAGGCCGTCCGCATGGCGGTGGCGGAGGAGGCCGCCCGCATCGGCCGGGAGGGCATCGGCCCCGAGCTCTGGGAGCGGGTGAAAAAGGGCGTCTATGGCAATCGGGTCCGGGGGCTCAACTCCTTTGAAAGCTTGTGCGTGGGCCAGGCCCAGGCCTTCTTTGCCGGGTATGACTTCCTGCGCTTTGCCGACCTGTTCGACGCGATTACCAAAAAAGAGGCGGAGGAGCTAATTGCCGGCTGGGTCACGGAGGAGCGCACCGCCCTGTCGGTGGTCCGGGCCAAGGAGGAAGGGCAGTGACGAACACGGTGTCCTTTCCCGGCCTGGGGCTGGAGTTTACCTTGAACCGGGTGGCCTTTACCATCCCCATTCTGGACCGGCCCGTCTACTGGTACGGCGTCATCATCACCTGCGGCCTGATTTTGGCGGTATACTTGTGTATGCGCTGGGGCGGGCGGTTTGGCATCAGCGAGGACAACATCATTGACATGATGCTCTTTGCCGTCCCCGCCGCCCTGGTGGCTATCCGGGTATACTATGTGGTGTTCAACCTGAATGCCTATAAGCGGGTGGATGGTTCCCTGAATTGGGCGGCGATCCTCCGCTACAGCGACGGCGGACTGGCTATCTACGGGGCCATTATCTCCTCAGCCATTGTGCTGCTGCTGTTCTGCCGGGCCAAGAAGCTCAGTTTTTTGGCCTACGCGGACCTGGGCGTTCACGGCCTGTTTATCGGCCAGCTCATCGGCCGGTGGGGGAACTTTATGAATGTGGAGGCCTACGGCGTGGTTACCGATCTGCCCTGGCGGATGTGTTCCAAGTCCATCGCCGATGAGCTGTTGACCAAGGGGCTTTTGGAGTCCAATCTGGCCTATGAGGCCATTTTGAACGGGACGCTGGGGGTACATCCCACCTTCTTTTACGAATCCGCCTGGAACTTCGCGGGGCTGCTGATTGTGTATTTCCTGGGAAAAAAGCGGAAGTTTGATGGGGAGTGCTTCCTCTTTTACTTCCTCTGGTACGGCGTGGGCCGGGCCTGGATCGAGGGCCTGCGTACCGACAGCTTGTACCTGTTCGGCTGGGAGCTCTTTGGCGCGCCCGTCCGGGTGTCCCAGCTGTTTGCCCTGATAACCGCCGGCGTAGCCGGAGGGGCGCTGGTTGGGGCGATGTGGAAATATCGTGGAAAGAAGCAGGAGCTGTTTGTGGACCGTTTGGCCGCGCGGAAAGCGGCGGGAGAGAGAGACAAGGAGGAGTGAACTATGGCGGCTGTTGTCATGGATGGAAAGGCCCTCGCGGGCAAAATAAAGGAACAGGTACGGCTCCAGGTGGAGCGGATGGAGCGCAAGCCGGGCATGGCAATGGTGCTGGTGGGGGAGAATCCCGCCGCTCAGGTCTACGAGGCCGGCAAACGGAAGGACTGCCAGCAGTGCGGCATCTATTACGAGACCTACCGCCTGCCCGAGGATGTGCCGCAGGCGGAGCTGCTGGACGTAATCCGTTTTTTGAATGAGCGGGAAGGCATTGATGGCATCCTGATCCAATTTCCGCTGCCCGGGCACCTGGATGGCCGTGAGATTCAGCTGGCCATTCGGCCGGATAAGGATGTGGACTGTGTCCACCCCTCCAACATGGGGGACCTGACCTTCGGAGTGGATTCCTTCTGGCCCTGCACCCCGGCGGGTGTGATGCGTCTGCTGGGCGAGTACAACATCGATCCGGCTCGTAAGAACTGCACGATGGTGGGCCGGTCCAACATTGTGGGCAAGCCCCAGGCTATGCTGCTGCTGCGCCGGGACTGCACGGTTACCGTCTGCCACACCAAGACCCCAGACCTGGCCGTGGAGTGCCGCAGGGCGGACATCCTGATTTCCGCTGCCGGTCATCCTGGCCTCATCACAGCCGGCATGGTGAAGGAGGGTGCGGTGGTTATCGACGTGGCCGTCAACCGGGACGAGGCCGGCAGGCTGTGCGGCGATGTGGATTACGCAGCTGTTTCCGAGAGAGCCTCCTACATTACGCCCGTTCCCGGCGGCGTGGGGCCCGTTACCCGTGCCGTACTTATGGAGAACACCCTTACCGCGGCCCTGCGGCACGGGAAGCAGTGAATATGAACGGCTCCGCCTCTTTGAACTGCCCCAGTAAAAACGGACAATAGACAAAAGGCCCCCTATGTGGGAAAATTTGACCTATACAAAAGCCGGTGATTACTATATTCCAGACCTGGCCCTTGATGAGCAGCCAAGCATGGAGATCGGCATCTATGGCCGCATGAGGGAGCAATACCTGAAAGAGTATCATCCCGGCAGGTACAGCTATATGCTCTTGTATGGAAAGCTGTACCCCCATCTTGCTGATGTTATAGAGAGGGCGCATGGTTCAGTTTTTTAGCTGAACTATGCGTCCTCTTTTATTTTTTGCTCTTTTTTGTGACGTAAGTTGTTTTCGACCTCGACGGCTGATGCTGTTCTCCTTATTATTTAAAATGCCCGCTTTTTAATACATCCAGAGCCTTGTTGGTCAACCCCGGCTCCTATCCCTCCGCATCAGCCGTCCTTTCCAGGCTGCTCACGCCCATGAGGCAATCCAATCGTAAGAGTCGTATCTTCCATTCCTATGCCCCTCCTTTACCCTTGATAGACAAATTATAGCACAGAAAAGAGGGAAAATCCATCAAATTACAAAGTTACGGACCGATTTCCACAAGCGTGGAAATTTGCCCATTTAGGGGTCGATTTCCTACCTCTTGGATATACGGGAACAGGCGAAAATTTTTAGTATGACCATGCGGCGATACCCATGTACCTCGACAGTTGCATGACCGTCTGAAATGGATATGTTCCCCTGTGAAGTGTGTGACAATATAAGCGTGCCAAAGGGAACGAAACGCCGCTGAGAGCCAGGGGCAGGAACGGATTTCAGGGAGGAACGGCGCACGGATACATGGCCGCAGGCCATGTATCCGTGCGCTCATCTCCGCGCTAAGAGCCGCCGCTCTGCGGCGGTTGCGCTCTGAAACGCGCCTGCGGGCGCAGTGCGAGGCTACGGCCCTTGCGCCGCTTGTTCTGACGGATGCTTGGCGCTCCCGTACCATCATGGTTCAAAAACCACCTCCTTCCCGTCCGATTTTAGAATCATGGTAACTTTCTCACCGTCATAACCAACAGACAGGGCCGAGTCATTTGAAATCTTCAGACTGCCAACGCCATCCCTGCCACATAGATAAACGCAGTCGGAATCCATGCGGTTGATAAAATACAGCCCCTGACCGGTCAGGCAGAAATCGTAAGCAACAACATTGCGAAACGGTCGTGTGTTGTGGGTCTTGGTGTCATACGCTGTCAGCAGAGAATTTTCATTGATAAAGTAGATCGTCCGCCCGTCAAAAGCGATATTTCCTTTGGTGGGGATGTCTAGCATTTGAGTTCGCTGAATCGTCCTGCTTACTTCCGTGATCCCATCATTCGTAATGAAAAAGAGGCTGTCGTTGTTCAAGAAAAAGCCGTAGCAGTATTGCAGAAACATCCAGGTATCCCCCACGGTATAATCAATTCCCAGCAGAGATCGCCCGCTGTCCGTTATTTTCTCGAAAATAACCTGTTCCTCAAAGGTTTCTGTATTAAGCTGGACGATGGACACCTGGGTGGCTGTGCTGTTGTAGCTGCCGACCCGATCC
>CANDCW010000037.1 GCA_947383275.1 uncultured Bacillota bacterium | reverse complement strand
CCTATTGGTCGGTGAACAACCTGCGCCAGCCGGGTGAACCGCTGGAATGTATTGCGGATTTTACCGTTGGGCCTCCGGCAACAAAGCCTGGAACCTATCAGCTGTACCTCCAGGCCCCGGACGGCGCTTTGGGAAATGTAAGGGGTAGCGTTTCGATTGTGTCAGCAGACGTATCCTGATAATATTCAACACTTCTGCCAGAACAACGGCATAATAAAAAACCCGTTGTTTTGGCGGCTGGTATCTGTGCGCCCGAACAAAATACAAGTAGCTTTGCGGCGGTTTTGAAATAACAAATTTCAAGGCCGCGCAGGACAAAATCGCTGAATGTCCTGCGGACGATGCTGACAGCGAGGAAAGAAGGAGCGCGCCATGAAGCGCCGGAACGACAAAGGCCGTGAGCTGCTGCCGCTGGCGGTGAGCGGTGCGGTCCAAACTGGGGACGCTGTGGAGCAGGTCTTACGGTACTATGAGGGTTATATAAACAGGCTCTGTACCTGGACAGTCTACGATGAAAGCGGCTGTCCCCATGCCTGCCTGGACGAGTACATGAAAAGCCGTCGTCTTTATAAATCTGATAACGGGAATAGAGAAAGCGGGACGGACACGCCGCCCCGCTTTTCATGGTTTACATCTTTTCTGTCAAGTATTATTGCAGCTTCCCATTGATAGGGCTGGTCAACCGGCCAGGACAGGCCCAGGTTGGGAAGTTCCCCCCTCCGTGTAGTACCAAATGTCCAGCGTGTCCGGGTTGCCGGGTTCCAGCACAAAGCCCTTTTGCAAGGGTTTCTGGATGCTGTCCAAAATCGTCTCCGCAAGCTGCTCCGCGTCGTACATATGAAATTCATCTTTCTGCGGGTCAGGCGGGCCGGTGAACAGGGCCGATTCACTACAGGCACACGCTCATACCGCCCTTGCCGGAAATCACAGGCTCAGCCAGGACGGGCCGTATTCCGTTCTTCACCGCATCAATCAGCGCCGTGCCGGAGGGAAACGCTGCAATCTCTAAAGCAACGGAAATCTCTGTTGCTGTTATGCGATATGGTTTCAGCAAAGGAACTTTGGATTCTTTGAAGCACGACCGCAATATTTCAACAGCTACTTTGAATGACATTTGCAGGCTTTTGGATTGGCAAGGTAGAGGATGTATTGGTCTATGTTCCGGATTTGACGGGAAAAAGTGACAAATAAAACCCGCTGTGTGCTTGGCACAGCGGGTTTTTGCCGTTGTTTAGTTGGAGGCGGTATCGGGATCGGTGTCGTCGCCCCAGAGCATGTTTTTGCGCAGCTCGGCGCCCACAGTTTCCATCTGGTGTTTGGCCAGCTGGGCCCGCTTGGCGTTGAAGAAGGTGCGGCCGTTCTTGTTCTCGGCGATCCACTTGCCGGCGAACACGCCGTCCTGGATGTCGGTGAGGACGGCCTTCATGTTCTTCTTGGTCTCCTCATAGGGCAGGATGCGGGGGCCGGAGACATACTCGCCGTACTCGGCGGTGTCAGAGATGGAGTAGTTCATCATGGCCACGCCGCCCTTGTTGATCAGGTCGATGATGAGCTTCATCTCGTGGATGCACTCGAAGTAGGCGTTCTCGGGGGCGTAGCCCGCCTCCACCAGGGTCTCGAAGCCCAGCTTCATCAGCTCCACCACGCCGCCGCACAGCACGGCCTGCTCGCCGAACAGGTCGGTCTCGGTCTCGTCCTGGAAGGTGGTCTCCATCACGCCGCCCCGGGCGCCGCCGATGCCAGCGGCATAGGCCAGGGCCAGCTTATAGGCGTCGCCAGTGGCGTTCTGCTCCACGGCGATGAGGCAGGGCACGCCCTTGCCGGCCACATACTGGGAGCGCACGGTGTGGCCGGGGCCCTTGGGGGCGATCATGGACACATCCACGCCGGCGGGGGGGACGATCTGCTTGAAGTGGATGTTGAAGCCGTGGGCGAACATGAGCATGTTGCCGGCGGACAGGTTGGGGGCGATGTCCTTCTTGTAGACGTCGGCCTGGACCTCGTCATTGATGAGGATCATGACGATGTCCCCCCACTGGGCGGCCTCGGCCACGGTCTTGACCTTCAGGCCGGCCTTCTCGGCGGCGGCCCAGTTCTTGGAGCCCTCCCGCAGGCCGACGCACACGTCGCAGCCGGAGTCCTTCAGGTTCATGGCGTGGGCGTGGCCCTGGGAGCCGTAGCCGATGATGGCGATCTTCTTGCCGTCCAGGTAGTTGATGTCGCAGTCCTTCTCATAGTACATTTTTGCCATAGTTGTATTCCTCCTTGAGTTTGTTGTCGTCATATATGGTGCTGCGCCCTCTTTCGATGGCGATGGTACCCGTCTTTGCGATTTCCAAAATGCCGAAGTCGGCCAGCATTCCGGTGAGGGCGGCCGTCTTCTCCTTGTCCCCGAAGATGGCCACGGTGAGGGTTTCCCGGCTCACGTCGATGATCTTGGCCCGGAAGATATTGGCCATCTGGATGACCTCATCCCGGGCGTTGCGGTCGGCGGCATGGACCTTGATGAGGGAGAATTCCCGCTGGATGGAGGTGCCTTCGTCCAGAATCTTGACCGCCAGCACAGGGATGAGTTTGCGGCACTGGTCGGCAATCTGGTTGATCATCAACTCATCGGCCACCAGGACAATGGTGATCCGGGTGACTTGGGGCTTGTCCGTGTCGCCGGAGACGATGGACTCGATGTTGTATCCCTTCCGGGAGAACAGCCGGGCCACCTGGCTCAAAACCCCTGGGATATCCTGGACCAGGATCGACAGGGTGTATTCCTTTTTCCGGGTGTCAAATTCGCGTTTCATCCTGTCCTCCCCCTCACTTCAGCAGAAAATCGGTGATGTGCGCGCCGCCCGCCACCATGGGGCGGACCATCTCGTCCATATCCAGCACGCAGTCGATGACGCACCCGCAGCCCGCTTCCAGGGCGGCAGAGAAAGCGGACTCCATCTCCGCCATGGTGGAGGCCCGGAATCCCTTCAGCCCGTAAGCCTGGGCCAGCTTGACAAAGTCGGGGCCCCGGTCCAGGGTGGTTTCAGAGAAGCGCTTGTGGTAGATCAGGTTCTGCCACTGGCGGACCATGCCCAAGGTGCCGTTGTTGAATACCACGGTGATGATGGGCAGATGGTAGTGCTCCACCGTGGCCAGCTCGTGGCAGTTCATGCGAAAGCAGCCGTCGCCGGTGGTGTGGACTACCACCTTGTCTGGATTGCCCACCTTGGCGCCAATGGCCGCCCCCAGGCCGAAACCCATGGTGCCAAAGCCACCGGAGGTAAGGAGCTGGCCGGGGTAGTCGAAGTGGAAATGCTGAATAGACCACATCTGATGCTGGCCTACGTCGGTTGCTACGATGGTGTCCTGGGGGGCCATGCGGCGGATGGCCTCTAACACCTGCTTGGGGGTGAGGGACTCGCTCCGCCGGGGGACGGAGGGCTCCCGCAGGGGGAGAATGTGGTCTTTCCAGGTGGGGTGGCTGTACTGAGGCAGGCGCTCGTTGAGCAGGGCCAGCACCCGCTTGGCGGAGCCGATGATGTGGTGGTCGGTGAGGACGTTTTTGTCAATTTCCGACCGGTCGATGTCAATGTGGACAATTTTCGCCTGGCTGGCAAAGGTATCGGGCTGGAGGGCTACACGGTCGGAGAACCGGCAGCCCACGGCAATGAGCAGGTCGCACTCGTTGCAGGCTACGTTGCTGGCCTGGGAGCCATGCATGCCGATCATGCCAGTGGTGAGAGGATGGCCGCCGGGGAAGCCGCCGCCGCCCATAACGGTAATGGCCACCGGGGCGTCCAGCTTTTCCGCAAATTCCTGAAACTCCCTGTCCGCCCGGCCGCGGACCACGCCGCCGCCACAGATCAGGAGGGGCTTTTCCGACTGGGCGATCATGTCCACCAGGGCGTTGATGTCCCCCTGGTTGGGCTCGGGGGCCTTCAGGTCGTGGCTGGTGGACAGCGACTTCAGACTGCCGCACTTCCGGTTTGACCTCCAAGGGACGAACTCGTAGTCGATCTCCACGTTGGGGAAGGTGACGTTTTTTACAAAGTCGATCAGCACCGGCCCCGGACGGCCGGTCGCCGCCACGGCGAAAGCCTGGCGCATCACGTCTGGAATGGTCTGGGCATCCCGGACCAAATAGGCGGCCTTGGTAATTGGCATGGCGATGCCTGTGATGTCCACCTCCTGGAAAGCGTCCTTGCCCAAGGTCTGTTCGGTCACGTTGCAGGTGATAAAGACGATAGGGGAGGAGTCCATGTAGGCGGTTGCAATGCCAGTGACCAGATTGGTGGCCCCGGGGCCGCTGGTGGCAAAGCACACGCCGACTTTTCCAGTGGAGCGGGCATAGCCGTCGGCGGCGTGGGAGGCCCCCTGCTCGTGGGCTGTCAATACGTGGTGTATCTTATCCTTGTAGTTATACAGCTCGTCATAGAGATTTAGGATGGTCCCGCCGGGATACCCGAAGACGGTGTCCACCTCCTGCTCCAGCAGGCACTCCATGATGGCTGCGGTCGCTCTGATCTTCATAGTGCCTCCTTTTTACAATATCTTTTCAAAGACCATGGTGGCTTGGATGCGGTCGCCACCGCCCCATCCGGAACTGCCTCCGCTGGCGGTGGTGATGGTGTGCAGGCGGTAGCCCTTGGCGGCCTGCTCATTGATCACCGACTCCAGGTCAGTCAGATTTTTGGAACCGGTGCCCATAAATTTTTCCTTCAATGTCACTTGCAGCACGACATATTGAAGGTTCTTTCCGGAAGCGGTGGAAAATGTGGAAGTATCGCTGTAATCAACCATATTTTATCTCCCCTATCTAATAAGCTTACTAAATCTTTCCCCCGCCCTTTTGCAAAGCGATGACGCCGGTGCGGACGACTTCCAAAATGGAGAAGGGCCTAAGCATGGCCTCGAAAGTGTCCACCCGGTCGGGGGTGTCGGACAGCTCCAGAGTCATGGAGTTGGGGGAGATGTCGGCCACCTTGGCGTCCATAATGTCGCAGATAGTCATAATATCCTGCCGGGTCTTGTTGGTGGCGTTGACCTTCAGCAGCACCAGCTCCCGGCCGATCAGCTTGTCCTCCGGGATGGTGCGCACCTTGATGACCTCAATGAGCTTGTTGAGCTGCTTTTCCACCTGCTCCACCACGCTGTTGCCGCTGTCCACAATAATGGTGATCCGGGAGATGGCGGGGTCGTCGGTGACCCCCACGGCCAGGGAGTCGATGTTGAAAGCCCGGCGGGAGAACAGCCCGGTGATGCGGTTGAGCACGCCGGCCTGGTTTTCCACCAGCACGGAAATGGTCTGTTTCATCCTTCTCCCTCCTTTAATCGGTGGTGGCCACGTCGGGGTGGACCTGGCAGATCATCAGGCAGGGCCCTTTCTCTTCCAAAAACCTACCGATGGAGGAGTCCAGCTCCTCCTCCTCCCGGACCACGATGCTGGGGATGCCGTAGGCGGCGGCGATGGCCTCAAAGTCGGGGGAGCCGTCCAGGTCCACGCCGAAGGGGCCGTGGTAGGGGGGGATGCTCTGAATCTGGTGAACCAGGCCCAGGGTGTTGTTCCGGAACAGGAGGATTTTCAAGTCCATCCCGGTGTGCTTCACAGCGGCCAGCTCGTTCATGGCCATCTGGAAGGAGCCGTCGCCGCAGACCACCACGGTCTGTTTCTCCGGCTGGGCTATCTTAACGCCCACTCCGGCGGGGAGGGCGTAGCCCATGGTGCCCAGGCCGCCGCTGGTGAGCAGCCGCCCATGCTTCTGGGGCAGGTATTTGCAGGTGAAGATTTGATTTTGGCCCACGTCGGCGCACACCACGGCGTCGTCGTCCAGCCGGGCCCCCAGCTTGCGCATAACGGTGCCGGGGAACACGGAACCGGGGCGGCAGGGGAACTGGCGGCCCAGCTCGGCCTTGCGGTAGTCGGCCAGCTGGGAGCGCCATTCAGAACAGTCCGGGGCGGTAACGCCCAGGTCCAAAATCTGCCGCAGGATAACCTTTACGTCCCCCACCAGAGGGACGGCGGCCTGCATATTTTTGCCGATTTCCGCCGGATCCACATCAATATGGATGGTGGCCATTCGGCGCTGGATCTCATCGGGCTGAATAATGGCACGGTCGGCGGCCCGGGTACCCACCATAATAAGCAAGTCGGACTTAGCCAGGGCCTTGTTGGCGCAGAAATTTCCGTGGGCGCCGATCATGCCCATGTTCAGAGGATGGTCCGTGGGCATGAGGGAGATGCCCATCATGGTTTTTACCACTGGAATGCCCGCCCCTTCGGCCAGCTCCAGCAGTTCGGCCTTGGCGCCGGCCAGCCACACGCCGCCTCCGGCGCAAATAATGGGCTGCTTGGCTTTGGAGATGGCTTCCACAACCCGCTTGATTTGCAGGTCGTTGCCCTTTATGCTGGGCTTATAGCCCCGGATGTTTACAGTTTCTGGCCAGTCAAAGGAGGCCAGGGACTGCTGCTGGACATCGATAGGGATGTCGATGAGCACCGGGCCGGGCCGGCCGGTGGAGGCGATGTGGAATGCCTCCCGGACGATCCGAGGAATCTGGTTGGGATCCTTGACCAGGTAGCTGTGCTTGGAGAAGGGGGCCACCGCGCCGGTGATGTCCACCTCCTGGAAGATATCCCGGCCCAGCAGGTTGCTGGGCACCTGGCCGGTGATGGCGACCATGGGGATGGAGTCCATGTAAGCGGTGGCGATGCCGGTAATCAGATTGGTGGCCCCTGGGCCGGAGGTGACCATGCACACCCCTGCCCTGCCGCTTACCCGGGCGTAGCCCGAGGCCATGTGGCCGGCGTTCTGCTCGGTCCGCACCAGGGTATAGCCGATTTCAGGGGCGTCCTTCAGGGCGTCCACCGCCGGGCAGATGGTGGCCCCGGCGTAGCCGAAGATCTGTGTTACCTTTTCCCGTTTCAAGCTCTCAATCAGTGCTTGCGCTCCGTTCATGGAACATCACCTCCAAAAAACAAAAAAGCCTCATCCTAATTTCATAGGACGAAGCCGAATACTCCGTGGTACCACCTAACTTCATGGCCTCAGCCATGCGCTCATTGTCCCTATAACGGAGGGGGCCGTTCCGGCTTACTGCGCTGGGCGGCGGTTCATCCGGACTGCTCGCGGGTGACGTTCGGACAAGTCCCTGGCAGGCGCTCGCACCAGCCGCGCCCTCTCTTTGGCTCAGGGATAAGCCTACTGTCCCGGTCATCGCGTTTATAATGATTGCTCACTATCTTACCTTATTCAACTTCATTTGTCAATTCCCTTTTTTTGAATTTTTTCCGCCTTTTTCCGGGGATATTCGGTGAACCTGTCATGATGGAAAATATCCCTTGCTATTTTCCGCCGGGAGGGTTATAATATGTCCCGACAGAATGGGAAATTTACCTGAAGCTAGCTGACGGTTAAGCCGGAACGGCCCCGCCAAAACAGGCGGGTCAAGGAGAGAAGTTATGGAAAAAGTATTGATTGTTGACGACAGCCTGGTACAAGCGGCCCAGCTGAAATCCATCATTGTGGAAGAATATGATACCACCATTGTCCATACAGCGGCGGAGGGACTGAGCCAGGCGTGTTCCGGGGAGTACTCCCTGATTCTGCTGGACGTGATCCTGCCCGATATGGACGGCTTCGCCCTGTTGAAAACGCTCCAGGAGGAGCCGGTCACCCAGCATATTCCCGTCATCCTTATCACCGGCCTGGCGGCAATCGAGCATGAGCAGCGGGGGCTGACCCTGGGCGCGGTGGACTATATCGTCAAGCCGTTCCACCCGCTGATCGTCAAGGCCCGGGTGAATACCCACATCAAGCTGTATCAGTACCGCAAGCAGGTGGAGGCCCAGTCCATGACCGACCAGCTCACCGGCGTGGCGAACCGCCGCCGGCATGACCGGTACAGCGCCATGAAGTGGCAGGAGGCCACCCGCCTCCAGCTGCCCTTCTCCATCTGTATGTTCGATATCGACAAGTTCAAGGTGTACAACGACACCTTCGGCCATCCCGCCGGGGACAAAGTAATTGCCTCCGTGGCCAAGACGGTCGCGGCCCGTTTGCGGCGCAGCACCGATTTCTTTGCCCGCTATGGTGGGGAGGAGTTTGTGGCTTTCCTGGTGGGCGAAAACGCGGGCAGGGCCTTTGAGCACCTGAAAATGATCCGCCAGGCGGTGGAGGATCTCCACATTCCCCACAATCCGGAGGTATCCCAGTGGGTGACCATCAGCATCGGGGGCGTCACTGTAATCCCCAAGGTTGACAGCACCTACGACGCCTGCCTTAAAATTGCCGACGCCATGCTCTACGACGCCAAAAAGCTGGGGCGGAACCAGGTGGTATGGGTAGACGAGGGCATGAGGCAACTGCGGGAAAAGTAAGCGCCGGTTTGACTGCCTGTTCCCTTGGGGCGGGAACAAAATTTGCGCGAGAGGAGGCCCGTGGGAATGGGGCTGTTTGATCTGTTCCGCAGGCTGGCCCAGGAGGAGCGCGGAGAGCCGGAGCGGCCGGCGGAAAAGCCGGAGGATGACGAGCTGGAGATCTATTCCGGCATGCGCGTGGAGGTGACCTCCCTTCAGGGACAGATGCTCTTTGTGGCCAAGCTGACAAGCCTGCGGGGGAACACTGCCCAGCTGAATCAATACTCCGAGGCGGAGCTGGTGCAGGAAGCGGATGACGCGGAACCGGTCCGGGTCTGCATCCGGGGCTACAACGACCACGAGCGCAAGGCGGTGTACATGGAGGGGTCCATCTCCCCCATGCCCCAGCGCAGGTGGAAGGTGGAGGACCTGGTAGTGGCCAGAATTGGCAATGACCGGGCGTTCTTCCGTCTGGATACCAATCTGGAGGCCACCATAACCAGCTTTACCGGCCTCAATGCCGGGGAGAAGCCGGGCAGGCTGCTGAACATCAGTGTGGGCGGGGCGTGTATCGCTTCAATGAATCAGTACCACGAGGGCGACAAGTTCCTGCTGAAAGTGCAGCTGCTGGAGGACCGGGAGCTGTCCGTCATGTACTGTCAGGTGCTGCGCGTCATCGACAGGGGAGAGGGCAAATTTGAGTACGGCTGCTGTTTCCTGGAGCTGAGCGAGGCTGACCAGGACCGCATCACGCAGAATATTTTTGCCGCCCAGCGGCAGCAGCGGAACAAAGGCCGGTGAACGCCGCCGGTTTCAAAAAATGAAAGCCTTGCAGCGGCCGGCTGCAAGGCTTTTCCTGTTATGTTACGCGCTGCGCATCACAAACTCAGCCAGTTCGGCCCGCGTGACCGCCTTCTGGGGAGCCAGCCTGCCGTCCGCGCCCTGGAGGATTCCCTTGTCCACGGCCCAGCACACCGCGTCCCGGGCGGAGCTGCTGATCTGGGCATTGTCGCTGAACTTGCTCAGGTCTGCGGGAACCAGAGGGCCGCCGGCCCGTTTCCACAGCATCTCAGCCAGCTGCTCCCGGGTGACGCCGGCCATTGGGTCCGAACCGTCGGTCAGGCCCTGGCGGACTGCCCACTCCTGGCCGGGCGCATACCATATGTCCCCCGCGTCCGCGCGCACTCGGCTCATGCGGGCCAGCACGGTCCACGCCATGGCGCGGTTGATGGGCTCATTGGGCGCGAAGCTGGTTTCAGAAACGCCGCTCATCAGGGAGTTGTACCACACGTAGCTCACGCCGGGATAAAACCAGCTGTCCTGGGGCACGTCGGTAAAGGGCATGTCCGTATAGTTTCGGGTGAGCCACGCGTACCACAGCATCTGGACCATAACGCCCCACTGCCGGTCCCGCCAGGTCGCGTTGGAGCTGCTGCCGGAGGGCAGGGTGGTGGTCGGCCTCCAGGGATAGGAGGGGATACCGGGCGGCCGGTAGCCCGGAACTCGCTCGCTGACCTCCTGGTCATCCGCGCCGGGGAAGTCCGTTTTTGGGGCCTCCTCCGGGCTGGGGATCACCAATGTCATTGTCTCAGTGGTGACATCCGCCATCATGGGGTTTTCCCTTCCGTAGGATTGGACTGTTACGGTGTAGCGGTACGCCCCATCGCGTCCGGCAGTGGGCATAGAAAGCCCCACTTGGGTGACTGTGCCTGTGTACCAGCCCACCGCGTCCAAGGTTTCTGCCGTCAGCCGTTTCACATAGCTCCGGATGGCAATCTCTGTTTCCTCCACGTCCTGGGGCAGGGAACGCCCGTCCAGGGCACAAACCGCCTGGTAAGCGTCCTTCAAGCCGGGGGAGATCATGCCGCCGCAGTGGGCGCAGACCCAGTCGTCGTTGGGGTCGTCCGACACCTGAATAAATTTGTGTCCCGCGGCCAGTGTGTGCACAGGCATCAGCGTAAATGCCAGGCAGCCGGCCAACAGGCCTGCCAGCAAACGTTTTTTCATTCTGGTCCCTCCCCTTTTGTCCTATCTGTTCTTCGCCCGCTTTTTTAGGGCGGCGATCACTTTTTTCTGTACCGGAAGCCGGTTATGGCGGGGGTAAGCCGCCTCATAGCGCTCCAGCAGGCGGTAGGCGTCTGAGATGGACAGCCGCCCGGCCAGCTCTTCTGTCATGCCGTGGACTGCGATTTGCATCCAATAGACGGAGTCCTGCCGCGCCCCCCGGGCCTGGGGGGCGAACCAGACATAGTCCAAAATCCCTGACGCCTCCTCCGGGGACGCGTTGGAGGCCTCTTTCAGCAGCCGCTCCATGTCTTTGGCAAACTGTTCGTGGCAGGGGTAGTCCCTGGGACCGCCGCTCAGGCCAAATGCCCCGGCTCCCGCCCGGCGGTTTTGTTCCAGCAGCTGAAACTCCTCCGCGTAGCGCTCGTAACGCGCTTGTATCTTCTCCAGCACGGCGCGCCTCCCTATTCTCCCCGGTCCTGGCGCAGCGCTTCCTCCTCCTGCGGGGTGAGCTCCGCCTCCCGAAGGGCCTGCCGGTACTCCTTCCAGCTGTACAGCCCAAAGCCCACGGCCGCCGCCGCGAACAGCGCGCCCGTCAGCCAGCCGGCTGCAGCCGGAAAGGAGGCGTCGCTGCCGCCGCTGTTCACCAGCTGCCAGGCCAGGTAGAGAAGATAACCGCACACGATGGCCCGGAACAGCGCCTTGGTGTCCGCCTTGTTTTTTCTCACCACATGGTAGTGTTTTTTCATCGGCCCCACCCCTTTTTCCTATGCTTCTATTGTACCGCATTTCGGCCAAAAAGCAAGAAAAAGATACGGGGCCCGTCTGTGGGGCGGGTCCCGCGAAAAAATATCCGTAAAGATAAGGCTGTGGAAATATCCTTACTCCGATGGCTGGTCCGGATTCAGGGCGTCGATGTGCTCCTTGGCCTCCCTGCCCTGACGGAGGACCTCCTCCAGGAGAGCCCGGTCGCCGGCGGCCAGGGCGTCCCGCGCCTGGCTGATGTTGGAGATGAGCTGGTCCATCTCGGTGAGAAGAGGGTCGCGGTTTAGGAAAAACAGCTCGGTCCACACCTTCTCATTGAGGCAGGCGATGCGGGTCATGTCCTTGTAGCTGCCGCCGGTGAAGCCCACGTACCGGGCGGAGACCGGGCTTTTTACATAGGCGTTGGATACCACATGGGCCAGCTGGGAGGTGTGGGCGATCATCCGGTCGTGGGTCCGGGGGTCGCAGACCTTGATGCGGTGAAAGCCCGCCTGGGTAAACAGGGCGCTGAGCGCCTCAATGTCCCCCGCCGCCGTGGCGGCGGTGGGTACCAGGATCATGCTGGCGCCTTTGTACAAGTCTGGGAAAGAGCGCTCATACCCCGCCTTGGCCAGGCCGGCCATAGGGTGCCCGCCGGTAAAGCGGACGCCGTGCTCCAGGGCCAGAGGGACGACGGCGTCCACCACGGCGGCCTTTACCCCCACCAGATCCACCACCTGGGCTCCCCGCTTCATCAGCGGGATCACCCGCCGCAGATAGTCGATGGTGGCTTCCGGGTAGAGCACCGGGATAAGCAGGTCGCACTGAGCCAGGACGCTGTCACCGGCGATGCCGTCGATGGCCCCGTCCGCCAGGGCCCGCTGGGCCACGGAGGCCGTCCGGTTCCAGCCGTATACGGTGTTGTCTGTATATTTTTTCAGGGCCTTGGCCATGGAGCCGCCCTCCAGGCCCAGTCCGGCCACAACAATTAGCATACCCATTGTTTTTACTCCTTTACCGGTTCGATCAGGACGGGGGGCGGCCCTCGCTGGCGGCGCACCCTTGAGTCCTCGCTTTAAACCGCAACAGTTTGCTGTGCAAAAGCATCTATATTATAGCCACCCTTCCCGCCCTTGTCAACCCCTTTTTCCGCCGCGCGGGCTTGACGTTTGCCCACACCGCCAAAATGAAGGGGGGAGCTCCGAAAATGTGGCGGAAACGGATTGAACAAGTGCAAAACCCTGGTATAATTGAAGAGAGGAAAAAGGAGGTTCGTTGATGGATTGCATTGAACGGAGAAGGAGCATACGCCGGTATAAGCCCGCTGCGGTAAAAAGGGAGTTGATCGATACTGTCATCAATGCCGCGCGCCTGGCGCCTTCCGCCAAAAACCGGCAGCCATGGAAGTATATCGTATATGCCAGCCGGGAAAAGGACAGGTTGCTGGATGTAATGGAACGTTCGTTGTTGAAAGAACAGAAAACACATGCGCTGTTGCCAAATTCAAGAAGCGCCCTGGCCGACGCGTTTCACACATTACACATTATGAAAACCGCGCCCGATATTGTAATTGTTATGAATACGAACGGCCAGAATCCCTTTGAGCCGGTCGATGCTGGTGCAAGGATGACAGAGATATCCGATTCGCTGTCGATTGGGGCGTCTGTTGAGAATATGCTTTTAATGGCGGCGGATTTGGGGCTGGGGGCGCTGTGGATTGCAAATACGTGTTTTGCGTATCATGACCTGATGGAGTTTATTGGAGAAAAGGGACAGCTGGTGGGAGCCGTTGCGTTGGGATACGCGGATGAGCAGCCGCCCGCGAGACCGAGAAAAGAACTCTCGGAGGTGTTGGAGTACAGATAAATTTGGATTTTCCTTTACTTTTCCACCGCCCTCATATATAATAGTCCCAATTCGACTTCGTGTTCCCGGTGAATCACAATGGGTAAATATGCATGGGTTGGTATAAGAATGAATGATTTAATTAAAAACATTGATAAACTTCATACAACAGAAATGGGTGTAGAGCGGATAAAAAGGAACTGCCAAATTGAAACAGACGATGTTGTCCAATGGAGCGGGGTGCAGATTCTGGACAAAAATGCTAAAATTGAAAGGATCGGAAAGAACTGGTATATTTTCACAGGTCACTACAAAATAACTGTGAACGCATATAGCTATACAATAATTACTGCGCACAGAGTTGAAGCATAATCTGTATAATTCGGATGAATGAATTATTATACACTAAAGTCTAGAATCAAGGCGTTAGGAACACAGAAGCGAATTGGGAGATATAATAAACTGAATCATAATCAGAAAGTGTGGGACATCAATGCTCCAATTTGACGAGTATAAAGTGAAGTTGAACAATTTGGCCCCGGCGCTGGGGGAATTGGCCCAGGCCCTGGACCTGGAGGGGGCGGAGCGGGAACTGGACATGCTCCAGGCCGAGTCCGCCGCCGATGGCTTCTGGGATAATTTGGCCAAAGCCCAGAAGGTGCAGCAGCGCATCAAGAACCTCCAGGATAAGGTGGACAGCCAGAACAAGCGGAGGCAGCAGTGGGACGACCTGATGGCTCTGTGCGAAATGGGAAACGAATTTGAGGACGAGTCCCTGATCCCTGAGCTGGAGGAGGGGTTCGCGGCGCTGGAGTCCAACATGGAGGCCGCCCGGCTGGACACCCTGCTCACCGGGGAGTATGACCGCTCCAATGTGATTCTCACCATCCATCCCGGCGCCGGAGGGACCGAGGCCCAGGACTGGGCCCAGATGCTCTACCGCATGTACACCCGCTGGACCGAGCGCCGCGGCTTCTCCTACCAGATTATGGACTACCAGGAGGGGGACGAGGCGGGCATTAAGTCGGCCACCATCATGATTGAGGGGGAAAACGCCTACGGCTACCTGCGGGGGGAGCACGGGGTGCACCGACTGGTACGGGTGTCTCCCTTCGACGCCAACGCCCGGCGGCAGACCTCCTTCGCCTCAGTGGAGGTCATGCCCGACCTGCCTGAGGATGTGGAGATCGAAATTCGCCCCGAGGACATCGAGATGCAGGTCTACCGGGCCTCCGGCGCCGGCGGGCAGCACGTCAACAAGACCTCCTCTGCCGTGCGGCTGATCCACAAGCCCACCGGCGTGGTAGTGGCCTCCCAGCAGGAGCGGTCCCAGTTCCAAAATAAGGACAACTGTATGAAGATGCTCCGGGCCAAACTGGTAGAGCTGCAAATGCAGGAAAAGGCGGAGAAAATTTCCGACTTGAAGGGCGTCCAGTTGAAGATCGAGTGGGGCAGCCAGATCCGCTCCTACGTCTTTATGCCCTACCAGATGGTGAAGGACAACCGCACCGCCTTTGAGACCAGCAACATCAACGCCGTCATGGACGGCGACCTGGACGGATTTGTCAACGCCTACCTCACCGCCGAGGCCACCGGAAACTGGGCCGCAAAATAAAACGGCCCCGCCCTCCCAAACCGGAGGCGGGACCGCCCACACCCTTGACATGTGGGGGATTGTATGTTATGCTGTGGATGTGTAGGGCGCAGACTTAGGCGGTTTGGCTCATGCAAAAGTAACACTGTAAGTTAAGAACCTACAGAAACCGTCACTTGGCAGAGTGGCGGTTTCCGCTTGCCTTGACCTTGACTTGAATTGTCACCGTGTAACCGCGGACGCGGAATGTGACTGTCACTGTCATTGGCATAGGGCTTCACCCCCTTTCGGAGGATATAGCCAAACCGCCGCCGTCTTGTTGTGCGCCTTGCCTCCAGTTTAGCAGGTTGTCCTATCAGTGTCAAGAAAAGCCGTCTGTGAGAACAGGCGGCTTTTTGAAAATATGCTTGACTTTTTGCCACGCAATTTGTTTAATAAATGTGTTGCAGAAAGTGGGTGATGATTTGAGCCCTCGCACGGGGAGGCCAAAAGTAGAGAAGCCCAAGAGCGTCAATTACAGCGTCAGGCTGGACCTTGAGACGGAACAGCGCCTGCGGGAATACTGTCGAGAACATGGCATGACCCGAGGAGAAGCGATACGCCAAGGGATACATCTGCTTTTGGAGGAAAGAAAATAGAGTGCTGGCGGACATAGCAAGCAACACCAACACTCTATACAACCAACCCCGAAGGAGTGGCAAATCTGATTATGCCACACCGCCGGGGAAAAATCAAGGAGGAAGTTATGACTTTACGGGAACAATTACTTGATATGGACGTGATGGTCAATCAAATTTCCAAGGGCATAAACGCGGTCGTTCTGATGTCCGAGGGGTTGGATCGGGTGCGGGACCCCTATGCAGACGGGTTTGGCGTGGTCTGCGAGTATCTGACCGATGCCGGCCGGGACCTCCGGAATCAGGTGGACGCCTGTCTGGACGCGGTGTAGCGGAGCAAGCAAATCAGTCCGCCGAAAGGCGGACTTTTTGTTGACTTTCCACAACGTTTGTCGTATGATAGGAGGGACGATTGGAGGGATTTTCTTGATGAACAAACGACGGTGGGCCGCGCTCCTGGCCGGCGCCCTGACACTGTCCCTGCTGGCCGCCTGCGGCGGCAAGGGGAACGAATCCACGCCGGATGCCAGCAGCTCCGAACCGGAGGGGCCCAGCGTTTCGGTCATTGCCCCGGTGGAGCCGGGACCGGAGCCGGAGCCGGTATACCCCTACGCCAACCCCCTTACCGGCGAGGGGCTGGATGTGGACATCAGCGGGAAACGGCCCGTCGCCATCATGTTCAACAACCTGAAAAAGGCCCTGCCCCAAGTGGGCGTGTCCCAGGCGGACATCCTCTATGAGCTTGTAGCCGAAGGGGGCATTACCCGGATTATGGGCGTCTATCAGGACCTGGAGGGCGTGGGCGAGCTTGGGACTGTCCGCTCCGCCCGGGACTACTACGTCAGCCTGGCTCTGGGCCATGACGCCGTCTACATCCACGCCGGGGGCAGCCCCCAGGCCTACGACGCGTTCAGCAATTGGGGGGTCACCCACATCGACTTTGTCAACGGCCCTTACGGGAATATGTGCTGGCGGGACCCGGACCGGCGCAAGTCCTCCGGCATGGAGCACTCTCTGATGACCTCCAGTGAGAAGGTGCTGGAGCAGATGCCCAGCCGCTTCCGCCTGGAGCACGAGGAGGGCTACAGCGTGGGCTGGACCTTCTCCAAGGACCCGAGCGATGCCATGCCGGCGCAAAGGCTGACGGTTCCCTTTTCCAAGTACAAAACCGGGCATTTTACCTATGAGGAAGAGGAAAACCGGTACCTGATTGAACAGCACATTGACGGCGCGGATGTCCCCTATGTGGACGGCGCCACCGGGGAAGCGGTGTCGGTGAGCAACGTGCTGGTGCTGTACACCGACATCGGCGCCGTCAAGGGGGACGACAAGGGCCGCATGTCGGTGCGGACCACCGGGGAGGGGGAGGGCCTCCTCCTGCGGGACGGCCGGATCTATGAGATTACCTGGCGGCGGGACAAGCGGACAGACACCTTCTCCTTCCTGAATGGGTCGGGCCAGCCCGTCCCCCTGGCCATCGGACCCAGCTACATCAACATTGTGGGAGCCTCCGCCAAGGTTGCCTGGGAATAAGAAAAGGGCTCTAAGGAGCCCTTTTCTTATTGCGCGACAGGAAAGACCACGGCAGCGGTGAACAGGTCGGCCTCCGTGGTTATGGACAGCGTGCCGCCGCAGGCTTTGGTGAAGGAGTCGGCGATGGACAGCCCCAGGCCGGAGCCGCCGTCGGTGCGGCTCTCGTCCCCCCGGACGAAGCGGGCGGTGTAGTCCGCGCCGGGCTTCAGCTCGGCGGCGGAGGTGTTCCGCACGCCGGCTATGGCCTTGTCCCCCTCCACGGCCAGGGAGAGGTAGACCCGGGACCCGGGCAGGGAGTACTTCAGGGCGTTGCCGATGAGATTCTGGAATACCCGGTACAGCCGGTCGCTGTCGGCGGTGATGGGGACCTCCCCCTCGGGGATGGAGGCCCGGAGGGTCAGGCCGCTGCTGTCGATGGCCTGGGCCATGTCGGCCAGGGTCTGGCGTAATAACCGGGCGTAATCAAGCCGCTCCAGGTTAACGGGCAGTTGTCCCGAGGCTGCCTTGCTCACCTCAAACACGTCCTGAACCATGGACTTAAGCCGCTGGGCCTTTTCCGCCATAATTTGAACGTACTCGCTGGCCGGAGGCTCCATGGGCTCCTGGGCAAGCAGTTCGGTGTAGCTGATGATGGAGGTGAGAGGGGTTTTCAGGTCGTGGGACACATTGGTCACCAGCTCCACCTTCATCCGCTCGCTCTGGGTGCGCTCCTCCACAGCCTGGTGCAGGCCCTGACGGATGTGGTTCAGGTCGTCGGCCATCTGATACAAGTCGCTGCTCTTCTGTAAGGGTAAATCGCTTTGCACCTCGCCTGCCCGAACGGCTTCCAGCTGCCCGGCCACCGCGCCGAGGTCCTGCCATATCCTCCGTTGACGCCAGAAAAACCAGGCGTATACCCCCAGAGCCAGCAGCCAGGGTAGACCCAGCAGGTTCCAGATGACCCAGGGGGGCAGATAGACCTCCGCCGTCTGGACCACCATCAAGGCCAGCATTTCTAACCACAGCAGGAACAGGGCCAGCCCCAGCCAGCCGTTCATCCGGCTCAGCCGCTTTTGCAGGGGGTACTTTAACTCATGGACAGCCAGCATTCCAAATACGCCCTGTTTCCATGGCCGCTTATTATACCGCCAGTCATTGAAAATCAGCAGGTATAGTCCCCAGAAAACCACCAGCAGGTTCAGGGATTGGTCCGCCAGCACAGACAGATACTCCCGCAGCAGCCAGCCGCCGTTCTCCCGGAGGATGGTCACCGCTGTGCCGATACTGGCGGTCTGTTCAATGGAGTAGTAGTCATATGCGGAGTAATTACTATCCAGGTAGTCCTCGATTTCTTCCTCAGACATACCGTTGTCTTCCAACTCAGCTACAATATCGCCATACGGAATCGCCACGTCAGCAGAGGAGGCAGTCCCGGTAACGGGCGCGTAGGCGTAGGTCAGCTCCTGCCACATGTCCCCCAGGTACTGCGTCCGGGGCAGGAAGAAAAACACCAGCAGCAGAGCGGCCAGCACCTTGACCTCAAACCAGATTTTCCCTGTCCCCCGGGCCAGGGCCATATCCGCCCGCTTCTTGTCCTTGCGCAGGAAGACATACGCCACCACCAGAACCAGCCCCACACTCCCACGGACGATGTGCCCGATGATGGAAACCCGGTAGGTGCTCAGGTTCCACTTCATATAATACAGCTCGCTGTACTCGCTGGTCCCGGAGCCGCCGTAGCTGCCCTTGATGAAAATCTGTGGCTCGTCGATGACCGCCATAGTGACTTTGACCTTGCTCCCTGCCTCGTCCACGGTGAAGTTTTTGTACCCGGGGACGTACCACTGGTAGGGCTCGTTTATGTTCTGGAAACGGTAGTAGCCGTCGCCGTAGACATTCTGCTCCTCCCCGTCCAGCCAGACGCGGACCTTCTCCCCGTCAAATTGCAGCAGGAAGTGGTAGCCCTCGGGCAGCTGCTCCGCCGTGGTGACGGCGGTCAGCTCGTCGCTGTTGCTGTAGAGGGTCTTGCCCTCTTTCACGATGGTATAGAGAACATTTTTGTCCTCCTTCATAGAATCGTGGACCGCTTTGTTCCACGCTTCATTGATCTGCGCGTAGTTCGGAAGGGAGTCTCCATAGCCGTAATCACTGCCATAGACCCGGTACGCCCGGCCCCCGGCCCCCATCATAATGAACCGCTCCAGCCGCTGGGAAACAAATCCCTGAAACTCCGTCGTGTCCCGCCAGTCGGAGGCGAAGCTGTCGGAGATCCACCGCCTGCTGCCCGAGGAGGTCAGCTTGGTCCCGAAGTAAAGCCCCCCCTCCAGAACCATCGACACCCCCAGCAGGAAGGCCAGAAAGCCCAAAACTGCCTTACTTTTTTTCCATTTTGTATCCAATGCCCCACACCACCTTCAAATAATCTGGCTCACGAGGGTTGAGCTCAATTTTCTCCCGGATGCGCCGGATGTGGACCATCACCGTGCCCTCGGAGGAGAACGCCTCCTCCCCCCACACCCGGCGGTAGATCTCCTCGGCGGGGAAGACCCGGCCCAGATTGCGCATGAGCAGGTCCACAATGCCCGTCTCGATGTTGGTGAGCCTCACCGGCTCGCCGTCGGCGGTGAGCTCCCGGCTGACCGGGTCGTAGGCCAGCCGGCCGCTGATAACCGTCCCGTCCGGGACGGCGTTTACATCCCCCAGCCGGGTGTACCGCCGCAGCTGGCTGCGCACCCGGGCGGTCAGCTCCTGCATGCTAAAGGGCTTAGTGACGTAGTCGTCCGCCCCCATGGACAGGCCCAGCACCTTGTCGCTCTCCTCGCTCTTGGCTGACAGCACAATAATGGGCAGGTTGCGCCGCTCCCGGATGCGCAATACGGCGGACAGCCCGTCCAGCCGGGGCATCATCACGTCCATGAGAACCAGCCGCAGGTCCGGGTCCAGCGCCAGATCGACAGCCTCCATGCCGTCGCAGGCCCGGAGGACCCGGTAGCCCTCCTTTTCCAGGGCGGCGGCGATAGCCCCCACAATCTCCCGGTCGTCATCCACCACCAGAATGGTCTCGTTCATCCGATTTGCTCCTTCCTCGTTCGCTGGGGCCAGTGTAACAAAAACTTCTTACAAAGCCAGTGGGATTTTCCTTACGGATTTCTTACATTTTACCCCGCCGGAACCCGAAACGCAAGGGCTGGACAAACCTCTCCCGTTGTGGTACAATACCTCCTGACGAGTTTATACCATCTCGTCCAAGCGCCGGGAAATCTACAAATCCGGCGTTCGTTCGGCGGCTGAACCGCCGTTCTCTAAACAAAAAATGGAGGTTTTTTTATGCGCAAATTTACGACTCGTGACCTGACCCTGGCCGCCCTCATCGCAGCGGTGTACGCCGCGGCCACCATGCTTCTGCCCGCTTACGGAGAAATCCAGCTGCGGGTGTCGGAGGCTATGACGGTATTGCCTTTCCTGTTCCCCGCCGCCACGCCGGGGCTGGTAATCGGGTGCTTCATCGTCAACCTGTTTTCCCCATACCCCTTGGACATTGTATTTGGCACCCTGGCCACCCTGCTGGCCTGCCTGATGACCCAGCGTATGCCCAACCGCTGGCTGGCCTCGCTGCCCCCGGTGCTGTGCAATGCCCTTATTGTAGGGGCGGAAATTGCCTGGTATGCCACCGGCTTTGGCCCCGGCTTCTGGACGGCCTACGCCCTCAATATTGTGACCGTTGGATTGGCGGAGCTAATTGCCTGTGTTGTGCTGGGGCAGCTGCTGCTTACAGCCCTGCCGAAAGTCCCCGTTCTGCGGCCCTTTATTCCGGAACGCCGGCTTGCCCGCCTGCTG
The DNA here is from genome assembly GCA_947383275.1 of uncultured Bacillota bacterium. GTDB lineage: Bacteria > Bacillota > Clostridia > Oscillospirales > Oscillospiraceae > Lawsonibacter. Next base: position 1,808 of record CANDCW010000037.1, on the reverse strand, counting down.
TGAGCCCCTTGGTTAAAACAACCCCCTGGCGCAGGAAATTGGAACTCCTGCGTCAGGGGGTAAAACATACGGCCCGGTCCCGCGTTCCGGCGCGGGATTTCTTTATCTTCTGGTAGGGACGTGCCAGATATCGCGGGCGTAGTCCTGGATAGAGCGGTCGGCGGCAAAGATGCCGGACCGGGCAATGTTGATGAGGGACATCTGATTCCAGTGCTGGCGGTCAGCGTAGGCAGCCAGGGCGCAGCGGTGGGCGTCGCAGTAGCTGTCGAAGTCGGCCAGCAGCATATACTCGTCGGCCTGGCTGCCGCCCGCGCCGAAGAGCAGGCGGTTGGACAGATCGGGATAGGACACCTTGTCGTCAAAGCCGGAGCTGATCTGGTCGATGATCCGCTTCAGGCACTGATTGTGGAGGTAGATCTCGTGGGGGCGGTAGCCGTCCCGCTTGCGCTGGTTCACCTGGTCGGTGGTCATGCCGAAGAGGAAGATGTTTTCATCGCCCAGCTGCTGGTGCATCTCCACATTGGCGCCGTCCAGGGTGCCAATGGTAAGCGCGCCGTTCATCATGAACTTCATGTTGCCGGTGCCGCTGGCCTCCTTGCCGGCGGTGGAGATCTGCTCGCTGATTTCGGAGGCGGGCATCAGCTTTTCGGCCAGGGAAACCCGGTAGTTTTCCAAAAAGACCACCTGAAGCTTATCCTTGCAGATGGGGTCCTTGGCGATTTGGGCGGCCAGGGAGTTGATGAGCTGAATGATCTGCTTGGCCACATGGTAGCCGGGGGCCGCCTTGGCGCCGAAGAGGTAGGTCTGGGGGGTGAACTCCATATTGGGGTTGTCCCTGAGCTGGTTGTACAAGTGGATGATGTGCAGCACATTGAGCAGCTGGCGCTTGTATTCGTGCAGGCGCTTGACCTGAACGTCGAAGATGGCGTCAGTGTTCAGGATGACGCCCGATTCCCGGGCCACCCAGGCGGCGAAGCGGCGCTTGTTCTCGCTCTTAATGTCCTCCAGCCGCTTGAGGACGGAAGCGTCGTCCTTGGACTTTTCGAAGTCCCGCAGGGCCTCGGGGTGGAGCAGGTACTGGTCTCCGCCGGTGCAGTCCCGGATGAGGGTGTCCAGCTTGGGGTTGATTTGGGACAGCCAGCGGCGGTGGTCGATGCCGTTTGTCACGTTCTTGAATTTGCCGGGCTGGGCCTGATAGGCGTCCCGGAAGACGTCCCGCTTCAAAATTTCAGAGTGGAGGGCGGATACGCCGTTGATGGTCTGGCAGGCGCAGACGCACAAGTTGGCCATACGCACCTCGCCGCCCCAGATAATGGCCATGTGGGCGATTTTGCCCGTGTCGCCGCCGTAACGGCGCTCCAGCTCCCGCTGATAGCGGCTGGAGATCTCCTTCAGGATCTGCCAAATGCGGGGGAGGAGGTCCTCAATCAGCTTCTGGGGCCAGCGCTCCAGCGCCTCCGCCAGAACCGTGTGGTTGGTGTAGCACACGGCGTCGGTGACGATGTGCCAGGCCTCGTCCCAGCCGTAGCCCTCCTCGTCCAGGAAAATGCGCATCAGCTCGGGAATGACCAGGGTGGGATGGGTGTCGTTGATCTGGATGACATGCTTCCGGGCAAAGTTGCGCAGGGTGCCGTACTGGGCCTTGTGCTGGCGGACGATGGACTGGATAGTGGCGGAAACAAAGAAATACTGCTGCTTCAGGCGCAGGGATTTGCCCTCATAGTGGTTGTCGTCGGGGTAGAGGACCTTGGCTATGACCTCGGCCATGGCCTGCTGCTCTACCGCTTTCAGATATTCGCCCCGGGAGT